>NZ_SYUT01000020.1:0-190742 GCF_005146325.1 Vibrio genomosp. F6
CAATTTAAGAGTGACTCCTAACGCCTGCCGATTTTACTCCGGTTTGAATTTAGTGTTTACGGTGCAATGGTTTACTCAGCACGGTCATAGCTAGCAAAGCTTTGTCGGATGGAGAAAATGGAACATATACCCTAGACTAAGCCTTGGTAGAGCAGAGCTGTAATTTTCGTGTAAGTCATGGTCTTTCCACTTTAAGTTGATGTAATTGTAATCAGTGCATTATTTTATGTGCCATAGCCTTATTATGAGCTGACTTTTAGGCTTGAGCGAAAGGCTTGTATTGTCTACAATGGCGCACTTTTTATTTACTTCAGGTCATGAAAATGAGCGATACTAACTCAAAACCAACTTTACCAGATCACCTTGCTGGCAACCCACGCAGCCCGCACCATGTGGCTGAATGTTTCGAATACCCAATCGGTATCCGTCTTAATGGTAAAGAACGTACTGATGTTGAAGAATACTGTATTAGCGAAGGTTGGGTAAAAATCCCATCACCTAAAGCATTAGATCGTCGTGGTCAGCCAATTCTGATCACACTAAAAGGTACTGTTGAAGCTTACTATATCTAAAATTAGCTTCTATATATTACTTATTATCAACACATAAGGTTTAGGGTTCTTCTTGCTTTATGTGTTGTATTTCAACCAATAACACTACTTGTTTTTCCTTTCACAAACTAACTCTTCAATTTCCCAATTCTCGATGTGAGCAGTTGTAACCAAGTGAACTGACTTAGTTTACCGTCTTTTCCACGCGTGACTTTGAATCGATTTTAGCAGTAATATGTTGAGGTTGAATCACGGTGTAATACTGTGAAACGGTTCGCTAACACTAGTACATACTGCCGGAGGCCGACAGCATGTTTGTGCAATCGTGACTTATCTTAAGGAAATAAAACTGTCATTTACTCAGAGCGATGCCACCAAAACCAGACTAAATGCTTACTCAATGTTGGAGTGTAACCTTGCTTGAATTGCGGCTTTTGTCTCCTCTTGGGCTAAGCTCGCCTCAGTTAACTCTTTGTCTTTCATAAGGTTGTTAAAAGCACTTCGAGCGATTTGAGCTTGCTCAGATGCATCAAGTTTCTGTGTTTTAGCTTTTGCTGCCACTTCGGTTAACAGACGTAACTCTTCAATGATCTCATCTGGAGCATTTCCCAGTTCCAAGCTCGATTCACCTCTCGACAGAGCTTCACGACGCAGTTGTTTTTTGAGTTTGCAAATGGCCTCAATGGATTCACGTTCGATGTTTGCAGCGTCAATTGCACTATCGCGAAGTAGCTCAAAACGAGCGAGAGCTTGGCCTTCTTTGCTCCAAGGATCGACTTCAGGGAGATCTGATATGTTGATGACAGGATCAACGTAATCATCTTGATGGCTCAAATCCAGCATTGCTGCTTTTACGCCAGAGACCATCAGCATGACCGCAATAACAAGCAGGGGTAAGCCTCCGACAATGGCCGCAGTTTGTAATGTAGCAAGTCCACCCATAAACATTAGAACCGAGGGCATGAAGGATAGGGTGAATGCCCAAAATAGACGGTTCCAACGCATTGGGTCTTCAGTCACATTTGTCTGTACGACAGAGGCTAAGATATAAGAGATTGAATCGAACGTTGTAGCCGTGAAAATGATGCATAGCACGGTGAACAACGCGATGATTACAGTACTAAATGGCAGTTGCTCTAAAATCGAGAAAATCGCTCGAGTTGCTCCTTCGGCATTTAAGATACCGACCACATCAAGTTGACCTGATAATTGTAGCGATAACCCATAATTACCTAAGATCATAAAGTACATCGCGCAACCTAACGAACCAAAGAAAACGGCACCAGAAACCATCTGTTTTATGGTTCGCCCGCGAGAGATCCGCGCAACAAATAACCCCATACTTGGCGCAAACACGAGCCACCAAGCCCAATAAAAAATCGTCCAATCTTGAGGGAAGTGAGTATTGGCGAAAGTGCCCATGCCACCAAAAGGTTCTGCCCAAGTTGCCATCACAAAGAAGTTTGAAAGCATACGACCAATAGAGTCTAAACCAGTTTCCAGCATGAATATTGTTGGGCCACAGAATAGAACAAAAAGCAGAAGGCCAATCGCTCCCCAGAAATTGATATTACTGAGAACCTTAATGCCTTCGTCCATCCCTTTATAAGAGGAGCAGGCGAAAATAGCCGTACAAAGCAGTAAGACACCAATCTGACTTCCAGTGGTAGCAGGAATACCAAATAGATAGCTAATCCCTTCATTAATTAAAGGGGCGGCGAGTCCGAGAGTAGTTGCCGCGCCACCCAATAAACCGAAAATAAACAAGATGTCGATGAATTTTCCAAGCTTACCAAAACTGTGTGCTTCGCCAATCACAGGCATAAGAGCTGCTGATACTTTTAAAACAGGTTGCTTGCGGACATAAAAGAAGTAAGCGATAGGAATGGCTGGGATCATATAAATACACCAAGCGATCGGACCCCAGTGGAAGATACCGTAAGTCGCTGCCCAGCGTATAGCTTCCTCACTTCCTGCCTCTAATTGGAAAGGTGGGTTTTGGTAGTAATAAGCCCACTCAATCGTTCCCCAATATAGGATACTTGCCCCTATGCCACCACAAAATAGCATGGCCGCCCAAGAGGCAAGTGAGAATTCCGCATCTTCATCGGGATCCCCTAGCTTGATCTGGCCTATGTCAGAAAAAACGATATAAATCATGAAAAAGAACGCCGCTAGGCCGAGAGCCAGATAAGCAAAGCCTAACTTGTCTGTCATGAACGATTTAGCGATTGAAATCCATTCTGCTCCTTCTGTAGGGAAAATAAGCAATGGAGTGATCACTGAAAAAAGTAGTACTAAAGCACCGAAGAAAGTGGGTTTGTCGATAAGTTCAAAGTGTTTGTTCATGTTATGTTCCGTAACAAATAAACAGTATTAATCGAGCGCACACAGAATCGCCCCCACTACTTGAATATCAGGTAGGGGGTAATTGAAGCGACAAGTTTAAATAGTGTGCGAATAGTTAGCTTTGAAGCGTTAAAACGTTGGTGAGGAGGCCCTGAATTGGCGTGGTTAAATTTGCGCTAAAATAATCCCAAATTCTATTTTTGTCGACATAAATTTATGCTGATTCTTCATTATATGTGGCGTGAATATAATGGTGGATATTTAAAAAGTTGAGTGATGGATTTGGAAGTGAAAAGGGTGATCGGATAGATAAATATTAATTGTGTAGAGAGTAAAAAAGCAAAGAAAACAATCGTGCTTTTTGACGGAACACAAACAAAAAAAGCCAAATCAATGTGGATGATTTGGCTTATCATTTTTGCATTTAATTCATGTGAGTCAAATTAACGCGAAACTAATGGAGTCTGAGACAATTAGCGACGGTATTGACCTCGGCCACGAGATGCTCTCTCTTTATGAGCAGAAGCCGATTTCGCTTGAGAAAGCAGGATAGACTCAACCGTCAGCTCCATTGGTTCTCTTGGTTTAAGGCCGTGCTTAAATGTACGAGCGCGAGGAGGCATGTCGTATTCAAGATCGGATGCTTTTGGCATACGCTTGAAACGGTAAAGATAGAAATTTTCCACTTTCTCTCTTGCCCATTCCGTTTTTTTTAAATATTTGATACTGCTGGCAATGCTTGGTTTGGTATTAAAGCAGTTCAGACGCATTGCCGTATCAAGAATTTCCCAACCGTAGTGATCAACAAGCTCTTGTAGCAGAGTTTCTAGTTTAAGACCATGCAGTGGGTTGTTCTGTTGAAGTTCGATTCTTTCTTCATCAGTCATAAAGAATTCCTTACGCAATAGCCGCTGACTTTAGCGGCTATGTATTTAAATTATTAAAATCGCTTAATTATAAAGCGACTTGCAGCATTTTTGTTTGGTGATCCAGATACTCTTCGTAGGTACCTTGGAAGTTGACAAGCTTCTTGTCTTTCACATCAATTATGCGCGTAGCCAATGATGACACAAATTCGCGGTCATGGCTGACAAAAATGAGTGTGCCAGTATACACTTTAAGCGCACTGTTTAAGGCTTCAATTGCTTCCATATCCATGTGGTTCGTTGGTTCGTCCATCACCAGTACGTTGATGTCTTGCATCATTAACTTACCGAAAAGCAGACGGTTTTTCTCACCACCAGAACAGTTTTTAGCTTTTTTGTTCGCATCATCAGCGGTAAAGAGTAAACGACCTAGAATGCCGCGAACCATAAGATCATCATGCTTCGCTGTACGCCACTGAGAGATCCAATCGAAAATGGATAAATCGTTGTCAAAGTCAGCAGTGCTATCTTGAGGGCAGTAACCCACAGACGCATTTTCAGACCATTTAATGATGCCTTCATTTTGCTTAAGATCATTCACTAAGCAGCGAAGTAGGGTACTTTTACCGACACCATTTTCGCCGATGACCGCTAATCGAGTTCCAGCCTCAAGGATTAAGTTGCCGCCTTCGAACAGCACTTCATCTTCAAAAGCATGACCAACATTTTCAAGCTCAAGAGCAAGACGGTGAAGCTTTTTACCTTCGCCAAAATCTATAGATGGGCTAATACGGCTCGTTGATTTCACTTCATCAAGCTTGATCTTATCCATCTTTTTAGCACGAGAGCTCGCTTGTTTCGCTTTAGAAGCGTTTGCACCGAAACGGTTTACGAAATCTTGAAGTTCGCTGATTTCAGCACTCTTCTTCGCATTACTTGCAAGAAGCTGATCGCGGATCAAACCTGAAGCTTCAAGGAAGTATTCGTAGTTACCCGGGTAAATACGTAGCTCACCGTAATCAATATCAGCCATGTGAGTACAAACAGAGTTTAGGAAGTGTCTGTCGTGGGAAATAATGATCATCGTACATTTACGTTGATTCAGTTCTTCAGCCAACCAGTTGATGGTGTGAATATCCAAGTTGTTGGTTGGTTCATCAAGTAGCAAAATATCAGGGTTCGCAAAAAGAGCTTGTGCCAAAAGAACACGAAGCTTCCAGCCCGGCGCGACATGCTGCATCAAACCAAAATGAAGCTCTTCTTCAATACCCGCTTGAAGAAGAATGTCACCTGCACGGCTCTCTGCGCTGTAGCCATCCATTTCCGCAAATTCACTTTCGAGTTCGGCTACTTTCATGCCGTCCTCTTCGCTCATCTCAGGTAAGCCGTAAATACGGTCTCGCTCTTGCTTGATTTCCCAAAGTTTCTTATCACCCATAATCACAACATCAATAACATTATGCTGTTCGAATGCGAATTGGTCTTGGCTAAGAACACCAAGTTTTAGTCCAGGAGTGATAGAGACATTGCCTGAGCTTGGTGTCAGTGCGCCGCTTAGGATCTTCATAAAGGTGGATTTTCCGCATCCGTTCGCACCAATTAAACCATAGCGATTACCATTACCGAATTTGGCAGAAATGTTTTCAAATAAAGGCTCAGCGCCAAATTGCATTGTGATGTTTGCGGTAGATATCAAAGAAGTATTCCTAGGTGTGTACTGACAAGCCGATCAATTGACACGATAGCCAATTTTAGCGATGCGAAAGTAAGGGCAAATAGGCGGCGCATTATACAGAGTTGTAAAGATAAATGTAGTCTAGTTGCGGTTTATTTAAGTTCGATAGCAAAGAAATGAAGGCTAACATTTGACAAAAATAGTAAAAAGTAGTGGCTTGGAGGGTGTTGATGCTCATTAGAGTCAGAAATCGGTATTGAGTGTAGGCCTGCATTTCGCATAATATGAGTATTTCATGTAGTGTCTCTCTTTCTGCGTGATGTAAGCGTGAATGTTATAATCTTTTGATTCTGGAGGTATAGGATGGGAAGTCCATTAGTGACGACCGAATGGTTGGCTCAAAACTTAAATAACAAGAATGTCATTGTATTAGATGCCAGTATGGAGACTGTCATTGGTAAAGAGCCTCTCGTCTATCAAACCCCTACTTTTATTCCTCAAAGTCGCAAATTCGATTTAGAAAACGTGTTCATCGATAAAGAGTCGGCACAGGTTCATGCCTTCCCAACCGTAGATCAATTTACGAAAGCAGCGCAAAAGCTCGGCATTCAACCAGACAGTATTGTTGTGATTTATGACAACCAAGGTATCTATTCTGCGCCTAGGGCATGGTGGATCATGCAATCGATGGGATTTGAAAATAGTTATGTTCTAGATGGTGGTTTACCTAAGTGGATAGAAGAAGGGAAAGCGACCACTGACTCTTTGGAAGTGTCTTCAAATGGTGCTGACAATCTAATAACCAATTATCAACCCCATCGCGTTTGCACATCAGATTTTGTTTTTGACAATCTCATATCAGCCAAATATATGGTTATTGATGCTCGTGGTTCAGAACGCTTTAGTGGTAATGCTGCCGAGCCAAGAGAAGGGGTGCGAAGTGGACACATTCCCAATTCAATCAACCTACCATTTGCACAAGTGCTTGACGGTCTCTGCTATAAATCAGTTAAAGAGTTGGATGAACTGTTTACTGTACATCTAAAGCATGAGAATAAGCCTCTTATTTTCAGTTGTGGTTCAGGTATTACGGCTTGCATCATATTATTGGCGGCCTGTGTTGTGGGAAAAATGGATTGTCGTTTATACGATGGTTCGTGGGCAGAGTGGGGATCTTGCCCATCATTGCCTGTTAATTCGTTCAGTAATCGTACTTAAAAAATAAAATCGTTAATTAAACAGGTTTGTTTGCGGATCTATGTCATTTTTTAAGTAAGTCAACCGAATGTAGGTTCCGCCTTTGTGTAAACTACCATTATATAAAATAATCATTTGTTCACTTGAACGATGGCGAGTGAATAGCAGGTACGATAGTAATGAAATCATTCCAGTGGGATAAAAACTTTGAAACGGGCCTCGATGATGTCGATGAACAGCATCAGTATTTAGTCGAAATAATCAACAAGTATGGCTCATTATTATCAGAAAATACCTTGTCATTTAGCGATATTAACGTCGCTCTGTTTGAGCTTTCTCGCTATGCGGAGTTTCACTTTCGCGAAGAAGAAGCAATGATGAGGGATACCAATATCTATCCTGCACACCTTGAATACCACATTGAAATGCATCGGTCATTTATGTCTGAAGTGATGGGTATGCAAGCCTTTATCACCGAAGATGATCCAAAAAGTGCGGAGCTGCTTTTAGACTTCCTTATCCATTGGCTGGCTTATCACATACTCGGTATTGATCAAAATATGGCTCGCCAAGTGAAAGCGATTGAGTCTGGGGTTTCGCCAGTAGAAGCGTATAAGCAAGGTGAAAAAGAGGTTGATAGTTCAACAGAGCCATTACTTAACGCATTGAATGGACTTTTTGAGCAAGTCTCAGTCAGAAATAAGCAGTTGTTGAAATTGAATCAATCTCTAGAAGATATGGTAGAGAAAAGAACACAACAGCTTTTGCTTGCCAATAGAGAACTTGAACAGCTATCACTTACTGATGTCCTCACGAAGTTGCCTAACCGCCGTCATGCAATGAAGCAGTTAAACAGCTACTGGAACGAGTCTACCGAGTTAGATTTGCCTTTGGTTTGCATCATGATCGATGCGGATCACTTCAAGTATGTCAATGACACTTACGGGCATGATGCTGGTGATATCGTCTTGATTGAATTATCTCAAGCGTTAAAAGATGCGTTCAGAAGTGATGATTTTGTGTGTCGTCTTGGTGGTGATGAATTTTTTGTTATATGTCCGCAAACCAATTTAGCTGGTGGATTGCATATTGCAGAGTTAACAAGGCTTGAAGTGGAAAAGCTGAACATACCGGTGGGTGATGGTCGCTGGAAGGGAAGTATTAGCATTGGAGTAGCGCAGCGTACCGAGAAAATGGTGACGTACAACGACTTGATTAAAGCGGCAGATGAATCCGTCTACTTAGCGAAACAAGCGGGTAAAAATTGCGTTAAGAGCAACGAACCAACAGAATCTTAAACTACATCGCAGAGTCAATAATCGTTAATGTGGTTTGGCCTATTTAACGTTGATTTACCACTCTTTCTGTTTACCACTTTTTCTGAGGTGAGTGTAAGGGATTAGAAGTCGCGTGAATGTAAAATATCGCGTCTATAAACCAAGCCCTCACCGTCATTTCAACAGTATTACCCTCGCTTTGACACGAAAATACGGCAAAGCGCAGCGCAATTTTTACAATATTCGCAATCATTTCAAATATCCCGTTCTCTTTAAATTTGGCTAATTTTGGCCTTTTTCCACAAATTTCTATCCATTTGAATTTATTGTTTAAGGTTATTGATGAAATATCGTCCGATAACCGCTTCATTTCAATATTCAATTTGGCATTGCTTGTCTGTTTGATTACTATGTATAGCTATTCAAAATACCAATACTCCCTTATGGAACTACCACTGGGTAGATGAGGATACGATGCAACATCTAGAAGAGATCATTGCTAATGCAACGACAGCGATTGAAAGCGCTGATTCGTTAGTCGCACTTGATGACGTGCGAGTTCAGTATTTAGGTAAGAAGGGTGAACTAACTCTTCAACTACAAAGCCTAGGTAAACTTCCACCTGAAGAGCGTCGCACTGCTGGTCAAGAGATCAACAAAGCGAAAGGTGCTGTTCAACAAGCGATCGCAGCTCGCAAAGACGCATTACAACGTGCAGAGCTTGAAGCGAAGCTAGCTGCAGAAACTATCGATGTGAGCCTACCAGGTCGTCGCATTGAGAACGGTGGTCTTCACCCAGTTACTCGCACTGTTGAGCGTATCGAGCAGTTCTTTGGTGAGCTTGGCTTTAGCACTGAGTCTGGCCCTGAAATCGAAGATGCATTCCACAACTTCGATGCACTAAACATCGCAGACGATCACCCAGCTCGTACTGACCACGATACGTTCTTCTTTAACCCAGACTTAATGCTACGTACGCACACGTCTGGTGTTCAGATCCGTACAATGGAAAACGGCAAGCCACCTTTCCGCTTTATTGCTCCGGGCCGTGTTTACCGTAACGATTACGACCAAACTCACACGCCAATGTTCCACCAAGTGGAAGGTATGTTAGTGGATGAGAACGTAAACTTCGCACAACTTAAAGGTATTCTTAACGATTTCCTTTGTAATTTCTTTGAAGAAGAAGTTGAAGTGCGTTTCCGTCCTTCATTCTTCCCGTTCACAGAGCCTTCAGCGGAAGTTGACGTGAAACGTAAAGATGGCAAATGGCTAGAAGTTCTAGGTTGTGGCATGGTTCACCCTAACGTACTTCGCTCTGTTGGCATCGACCCTGAGAAATACTCTGGTTTTGCATTCGGTATGGGTGTAGAGCGTCTAACGATGCTTCGTTACGGCGTAAATGACCTTCGTGCGTTCTTCGAGAACGACTTACGTTTCCTTAAACAATTCAAGTAATCCGGGGCAGTCAAAACTATGAAATTCAGTGAATCTTGGCTACGCGAGTGGGTTAAACCTGCAATTAACAGCGAAGAGCTAGCTCACCAAATCACTATGGCTGGTTTGGAAGTTGACGATGTAGAACCTGTTGCTGGTGAATTTACCGGCGTTAAAGTAGGTAAAGTGGTTGAGTGCGGTCAGCACCCAGACGCAGACAAACTACAAGTAACTAAAATTGATATCGGTGAAGCCGATCTTGATGGAAATAAACAGCTGTTAGACATCGTATGTGGTGCATCTAACTGTCGTCTTGGCCTAACGGTAGCAGTAGCAACTGTTGGCGCAGTACTTCCTGGCAACTTCAAAATCAAGAAAGCAAAACTACGTGGCGTTCCATCACACGGCATGCTTTGTTCTTTCTCTGAGCTAGGTATCGACGTAGAGTCAGACGGCATCCTTGAGCTGCCTGAAGGCACAACGCTAGGTATGGACGTACGTGAGCTTCTTGAGCTTAACGACGTCACTATCGACGTAGACCTAACAGCAAACCGCGCAGACTGCTTCAGCATCCGTGGCCTTGCTCGTGAAGTTGGCGTACTAAACCGCGCAGACGTTACAGAGCCAACCGTTGAAGCTGTTGCAACAAGCATTGAAGACACAGTTTCTGTTGAAATCAAAGCAACTGATGCTTGTCCACGTTACCTTGGCCGTGTGGTTAAGAACGTAAACGTGAAAGCGGAATCTCCAATCTGGATGCAAGAAAAACTGCGCCGTTGTGGTATCCGTTCAATCGACCCAGTTGTAGACATCACAAACTACGTGATGCTAGAGCAAGGCCAACCAATGCACGCATTTGATCTAGCTAAGATCGAAGGCGGTATCGTGGTTCGTCTAGCAGAGCAGGGCGAAAAGCTAACACTTCTAGATGGCAACGAAGCTGAACTAAACAGCAACACACTTGTTATCGCAGACCAAAACAAAGCACTAGCAATCGCTGGTATCTTTGGTGGTCAAGATTCAGGTGTTACTACTGAAACGACAGACGTACTTCTTGAAGCTGCATTCTTCGCACCGGATCACATCCGTGGTCGCGCGCGTGCTTACGGCCTTCACACAGATTCTTCTCTACGTTTCGAACGTGGTGTTGATTCAACACTTCAAGCAGCAGCAATGGAGCGTGCAACACAGCTTCTAGTTGAAATTTGTGGTGGTGAAGTTGCGCCAGTAAACGGCAGCGAATCTGAAGCTGATCTTCCTAAAGCAAACGTAGTTGCTCTACGTCGCGCTAAGCTAGACAGCCTACTAGGTCACGAAATCCCATCTACAGACGTAGTGGAAATTCTTACTCGCCTAGGTTGTGACGTTACTGTTGTTGAAGATACAGAAAGTACTGATGCAGGTTGGACGGCAACGTCTCCATCTTGGCGTTTCGATATCGCAATCGAGCAAGACCTAATTGAAGAAGTAGGTCGTATTTACGGTTACGATAACATTCCAAACCAAGCGCCTAAAGCGGCACTTAAAATGAATGACCACAAAGAAGCTGACCAACCGCTTAAGCGCGTTCGTGACCTTCTTGTAGACCGTGGCTACCACGAAGCAATCACATACAGCTTCGTAGAACCAGAACAGCAAAAATTGGTTGTACCTGGTGTTGAGCCGCTAATCCTGCCATTCCCAATCTCTGCGGACATGTCAGCAATGCGTCTTGGCCTAATCCAAGGTCTACTAAACACAGTTGTTCATAACCAGAAGCGTCAACAGTCTCGCGTTCGTCTATTCGAATCAGGCCTACGTTTCATCCCTGAAGCAACAGCTGAAAACGGCATGCGCCAAGAAATGATGCTTGCGGGCGTTATCTCTGGTACTCGTGGCGAAGAGCACTGGGACATTGCAACTAACACTGTAGATTTCTTCGATCTTAAAGGTGACCTAGAAGCCGTTCTTGAGCTTTCTGCAAACGAAATCGCATACAGCTTCAAAGCAGCTAAGCACCCAGCACTTCACCCAGGTCAAACTGCGGCTATCGTAGTAGACGGCAAAGAAGTGGGTATCATTGGTACTGTTCACCCAGAACTAGAGCGTAAGTTTGGTCTTAACGGCCGTACTATCGTATTCGAAATCGAATGGGCAGCTATCAATACTCGCGTGCTTCCAGAAGCAGTAGCCGTATCTAAGTTCCCTGCAAACCGTCGTGATATCGCTGTTGTTGTTGATGAAGCAGTAGCTTCTGGCGACATCGTTGAAGCGTGTATCGCTGCTGGTGGCGAATTCCTAACAGGCGCTAAACTGTTCGACGTATACGTTGGTCAAGGCGTTGAAGAAGGTAAGAAGAGCCTAGCTATTGCACTTACTCTACAGTCTGTAGAGCGCACACTAGAAGATGCAGACATCGCTGGTTCAGTAGATGCTATCGTAGCTTCAATTTCAGAGAAATTCGGCGCAGCACTTCGCGACTAATATCTTCTGATAGATAGAAAAACAAAGGCCTCGCATTGCGAGGCCTTTTTTGTCTTAGTAAATTTTAGTTGTGGCTTATTGATTTAAATCACTGTTTATAAGGTAAATAGTGATCGTAGCTGCTATTTGATGCATAATCGATATTAGTGTATTTAGTGATACCATTCTTTAAGCGATTAGTGTGAAATGATCGCATTTCTTAACTACTTTAATTATTAACATGTAAAAATAAAATGATCCCAATATCCTTATTTGATTTAGGCTCTGAAGACGTAAATAAACACGAGTACCTCAAGCAATTATTATCTTTTCCAACTGGCTATGATCCGTATCAATATAATGTAATGCGTGACCCATATTATAGTGAAGCGTTAAAAAGAATTACTGATAGCTCTCGTGTGAAATTATCCGGTAACATTGAACACTGTTTTTATTGTGGAACCCAAACGGATAATATTGTGCCAGCTTTCTTTCATGATGGGTCTGGCATTAACTTGTGGATCTATACTGATTGGAAATGTTCCGCTTTAATATGCCATACATGCCACGAGAACTATGGTTCTAGTAATGTAAGATATAAAAATAGAGTGCGAAAAATAAACAGAGGCAATAGCCGTAGTTTATTACATTTCGAACCGGAAATCGTTTTACCTACAATCGAACCAGTACACTTGCATTTTAACTACCTTGATGATGGGCGTTTAGTGCCTTTATCACAAAGAGCGAAAGCAACAATTGAAAGGTTATCGTTAAATCGAAAAGAACTGGTAAGTCGTAGATTGTGTGCCATTGAAAACTACAGAACAAACTATGATTCTTTTGAATATAGTTCCCTTGAATCTCCCATTGATAGCTTGTTTATTGCGAGTGTTGAAGTTGAAGTTGAAGTTGATGATGATGGTTCTTTTTCTGACTATCTATTAAAAAGAGTTCAGCGTGATTCTATTTTTTATGATGACTTATTCAATGACATTACACCAATTCCACTAAGGTCGGAATCATTTAAACCTATAGAGATATATAAAAGGGATTTTTTTAGCTATACATTTTCAGGTATTTCTTCAATAAAATTTGATGGTATTCGAGGTTTTGATATTAATCAGAAATTAGAATTTAATGGGAAAAATAGCTTAATAATTCTTGGTGAAAATGGTGTGGGTAAATCAACTCTATTAGAATTATTAAAAAGAGCACTTAAGCCAAGATACAAAAAACACCTTGATGACCTATGTAATTCGATTGATACTTTGCCTACGTACGAAATCGAGTATACAGATGAAAACTATCATTATATTTATGGCTCAGATAAGAAATCAAAAGGATTACGCGATAAATGCAATTTGATACATGTTTCTGAAAATAGGAGTCATTCCAAAACCCCAAATCTGTTAGCACAATGGGTCTGGAGTCAGCATAAAAATGATCAACTTATACATTGGGTTGCACGTAAGCTTAAAACGTTGCTAGATTTACCTCAAGACTATTATTTTTGTACCATAGATGGAAAAGTATATTGGGAAACAGAGAGTAATGATACAGGAAGAGTTTATATAACTGACTTGAGTAGTGGTTACAACTCCTTGCTAACTATATTCTATATGGTTATGTCTGGAATAACCGAAAAAGAAGTAATTAATGATTTGAACCTAATTGAGAAGCGCTTAAGTAGTACTTTGGTTCTCGTGGATGAAGTGGAATTACATTTACACCCACGTTTCAAGAAAAAAGTAGTATCTAATTTAAAAGAAACCTTTCCTGAGGTAATATTTGTATTTACAACACATGACCCTTTGGTGATAAAATCAGCAAATAATAATGAACATGTCATTGTTCTAGAGAAAAATAATAACGTCAACAAAAGTAATGTAAAAACTAGAATAATAGATACCTTACCAGACCATACACATCTTACTACAGAACAAATACTATCAAGTCCTATCTTTGGACTTGGTACTATGTGTGGAGATGATTCGATTCAAAAACAAGTCGACAACTATTATGTCGCTCTACGAAATAATGACATTCATATTATCAATGAACACAGGAAAATATTAGGAAAAACAGGTTTCTTTGGTAGTACATTTAGAGAGTTGTTAGCTTTATCTGCCGTCGATGCATACATATCAAAAGGAGTCATTCCCAAAACCGATGATATAGAAAAGATACTAGAAAAGGCTGAAAATCATGAGAAAGATTAGGTATATTTCACCTGTTCCAGCAAACATGGACCCAAACACCACCGTGTATCAGTCAATTCTTACCAATAACAGGCAAAAGTTCAATCTTTCTCGGGGGAATACTATAAATTTCGATTTTAGTGGTTATGATAACGAGAATAACAAAACGAGAATCAGAGCACTAGCAAGTCAATGTTGTGCATATTGTGGTGTGCGAGTTAATAGCTCAAACACAGTTGAAGTTGAGCATTTTAGGCCTAAAAATGAACTTAAGTGTCGAGATAATGAGTTTATCTTGCATCATAAATCTGGACATCGCAGTCATAAAACGACTAGAAAGGCATCAGATTTTGGATATTACCAGTTAGGAAATCACTATGAAAACATGCTCCCAGCTTGTGGAGGATGCAATCGAGGGGCTGGTAATGGCGGTATTTATGTTGGAAATAAACATGTTACTGACATTCCCTATGGAAAGAAAAATAATTTCCCAGTTAGATTTAAGAAGTTAGATGGGATTTATAAAGAATACCGAAAAGGCACGCGAGCAATAGAGTCTATACAAGGAGAGGTACCACTATTATTCAATCCTTATAAAGACAACCCGAATAAACTCTTTGATTATAAAAATCCGAATAGCGTCGGAGAGTGCTTTATTGTAAAAATTCGACCTGGAAAAAACCTATGTAAAAATGAAAAGTTAAAAGCTACGATTAGCATCAACTTGTTAGGCCTAAACAGGGTTTACTTGTGTGGAGAAAGGTATAGAATTTCTTCTTCCATTAAAGATATAGCTAGAAATTTGGTTGCAGATAGAACGTCAAATAATTACCGATTAAACTCATGGGCTGGATATGCAGCAAATTATAGCAGTTATTATAGTAGAGAAACATCAACAATGCTTGGTTTCTCATTTAAATTTGGCTATAAATTAGGCTTTGAATTACATAAGAGAATCAAAGAAAACTTCATGGTTGAATCTAATGGTATTTTAACTGATACGTGTAACTTTATGAGAGTTGTAGAACAACTCAGTTTATTCTCTGAACGATATTATGACCCAAATATTGATAATGATGAAATTAATGATTTAATTGGATTTGGATAATTGGATTTTTACATTAATTAGAATGGAATCATACAATGTATTTTTTATCCAATTTGAAAGTGCAATGTCTTTCGTTTGATTTATAGTTAGGAGCAGCACTCTTGACCTGTCTACAACTTCACACTTTATAGTGGTTATATTGATTGAGAGGGGCGCTTTCTGTGTTTCCTCTAAAGTAAGTAGAGAGACACTATGAAACGTTTAATTCTAAACATCACATTCTTGGTATTCATGGCGCTTGGTAGCTTTAATGCCATGGCTAATGATTCAACGGTTAAGTACGGTATTGCAATATCTCACGATGGTGAGCAAATTGCGTATGGCAAAAGCGGGAGCGGGGAGACGGCGCTGATCTTGCCTTTAGCAACAAAATCTCTGCCACGTTCTTCCGCTGATAGTGATAGAATCCACGCATCAGAACTATCGAGAAACTAGGTATTTATCAACAATGTTTATCCATCATGTAAACGACATCGACTGGCTGGTGATTACAGCTTTTGAAGAACTAAAACCGATGTTTATCGAAGATGCAGGCCCAATCCCATCTTACTTCTCTATTAGCAGTGAATTGAGCCTGATTGATCAAGCTAAACGCAGCTATGGATTTTTGCCTACACTCCGTGGTGTGATCACCGATACTGGTACGTATCAAAGCAAAGATCTTGATGAAGATTTAAACCCACAACTTGCCTGCCTAGTTGAAGGGCGTGGTCGGGTGTTTATCTATCACGGTGACTATGTGGCTTTTGTGGATGATGAGCAAACCTTTATAACCCGAATGGACTGAAAATTATCCAGTAAACTGAAATCGGCATCCCAACCAGTTTACAATTTCATACTTTATAGTGGCTATATTGATTGAGAGGGCGCTTTCTCTGCTCCCTCCAAAACATCACACTCTTGGTATACCTGAGGCTTGGTAGCATGAGCGCCATAAGTCATGGTTCAAATGCTCAGCTCGGTACTACAACACAGACCTAACGAGATGCTTTGCTCTTTTTAAGGTACTTGAACCCAGCCCAGATGAGATAACTCACAACGCCGACGATGAGTGCTGAACGAATCAGAATAGGAGCGTCATGCTCAAGTTGAGTGGCATGAGGAACAATACTGGCAAACAACCGACTCGTAAAAAATAGCCCCATTACTAACATAACAATTTTATTCATGTGACCTTTCCCCCTAATCGACTTGTTGTACAGAACACACTGCTAATGAATTCACTCATAACGAAGTCTTTATTGTTCTGCATGGAAAGCAAAGAATGCGCCTCTCAAGCGTGGTCGTCAACGCGATATCAGCTCAAAGTAGGTAAGCTTAATTTTCATTTTTGGAAATAATAAGCACCAAAACTGGAAATTAAAAGGGAGAGTGTGAAAACTGAGTCGATGTGATTGGTGATAAATGGAGCGCATGGTGACAGTGATTCGACCGATGTTTATGAAATCAGTGAGATATTGATCTTAAAAGCAACGTTTAGGTAAGTATTTTTATATCTATTCATTAACATTTTTTGATCACAGTTTGTAATTGTATTAACCCTATTTTTTAAGTGGCCTCTATATGCAATAGTAATGGTAGTCCAACACATAGTGTGACCGTAACTTTTGAATTTGAGAGTAAACATAAATATGAAAATAGGTTGGTTATATGTTTGATTACCAGCGACTAAATTATGTTGCGAACACAGAACAAGAACTATCATCGACATTCACGCAGATATTTAAACTTTCAAAAGAGACTTACCAAAACCTTTCTCGCTTCTCTGTGACGCTGGTTGATGACGATCAGTTAGCGAATTTTTTGTTTTAGACTCGCTAGAGGGCTCTGCAACCAACGATCTGTATAAAAAAGTGCTATCACTTAGGTCGAGTTTAACTTGTGTCGTTACAGAGCAAAATGTCCGTGTTGTGAGCGATTTAAAACGGTTGAATCAGAATGATCGAACCGTAAAACTTCTTCAGATAGGGCACCGAAGCAGTTACACATCACCGTTAATTTATGACGGGAAAACGATTGGTGTTCTATTTATCAATGCAGACACAGAGAGCTATTTCGATTGTCAAAAACTTCAACGAGATTGTGCATTTATATCGCAGGTTGTTAACGGCCTTATACTTAAGCACTGTGAGCGTCAGCATCATCTTCGGTCTGCACTCGCGATTGCATTAAACATTGGGCATGCGCGGGATCCGGAGACAAAAGAGCACTTGATTCGAATGGGAAAGTACAGTGAACTGCTGGCAAGGCTGTTGGCGGACACTCATCCAATCGACAATAGATTTATTCATTTAATCGCTCATTACGCTCCTTTTCACGATATTGGCAAATACAAAATTCCAGATGATGTACTTTTTAGTGATAAACGATTTTCATCCGATGACAGAAAAATAATGTCAAAGCACACAATATATGGTGTTGAAATTATAGATGAAGTTCTTTGTTACATAGATAAAGATTGGGTGACAGGAAGCGATATAGGTCTACTCAAAAACATTATTCGACATCATCACGAACGCTATGATGGCAGTGGAAGCCCTGACAATTTGTCGGGCACAAACATTCCATTGGAGTCCAGAATTGTCACTTTAGCGGATGTGTTTGATGCACTATTGAGTAAGAGAGCTTATAAGGAGGCGTGGTCAATGGAAGGTGTAATTGCTTACATAAAAGAGAACAGTGGCTTACTTTTTGATCCCGAATGCGTTGATTTGCTTTTAGATAACCTAGACCAGTTTGTCGCTATTAGAGATAAAAACAGAGATGCAATTGGCGGATAGCACGATGGGTTTGGTGTTACGAAGTATCGCGATAACTAAATGGGTTAAAGGTAGACGGTATGCTTGGAATATTTGTTCTCTTCGGGGGATAATATTGAGCATCAAAATGACTTATTCATGTTATGCAACTATTTCAGTGTGACCAATTGAGTATGCACTTTGAGTGTTCAACATACTGATTTTAGTAACTATTTATGAGTAAATACACAAATTGACAAAATTTTTAAGCGATCTATCAAATAGAGTTTTATACTGATTATTTTGTTATTTATGAATATAAATTCCGTAGTTGTCTATTTTTTGACTTTTGATGTGCTTTTTGTGCTCATTGTACCGAATTCTTATCTGTTTGATTTATATGATGTATATCTAGATGGACTGAAAAAAGTTGGCGAAAATCAGAAGCTTGGCATACACTTTCCAAGTAAAGCCGATATGTTGTTGATTGGCTAAGTGAAATGCTTTGGCGCTACTAATTAAGTAGCAATGTTTAACACACCTTTGAGGATAGTTTTATGGCGCTCACAAAGGCCGATTTGGCTGAAAACTTGTTTGAAAAACTTGGATACAGTAAGCGGGATGCCAAGGAAACGGTTGAAGTGTTTTTTGAAGAAGTTCGTAAAGCACTCGAAAGTGGCGAACAGGTTAAACTTTCTGGTTTTGGTAACTTTGATCTTCGTGAAAAAAGCGAACGTCCGGGCCGAAATCCAAAAACCGGAGAAGACATTCCAATTACTGCTCGCCGTGTAGTTACTTTTAGACCTGGGCAGAAATTAAAAGCTCGCGTTGAAGACATTAAGTTAGATAAGTAAGCTACGCCCAAGCAATTGACCACGCCTCGCGTGGTCTTTTTGTATCTAAAGAATCAAATTAAAAAGGCACGCTGATTAGCGTGCCTTTGTCGTTGTAACGTTTAAGAAAATTTTGCTAGCCACTCACATAGATTGACTATGCTGCTTTAAGTTGAGTGGTAATGTAAGGCTGCCACGCCTGTTGGTAGAGTTCTAAAGATTGACGACGCAAACTCGTTATCTGCGCGGTTTCAATATCATTCAGAGCTCGATTTTGCGCACTCGCCACACGCTCAATACCTTGGATGATTTCGTAAAGCTCATGTTCGGCTCCACTTTTCACTTCCGCTATTGCTTTTAAGTGCAATTGAACCTCAGCGACGATGTTTGTTTTTGGAAGACGAACCAACAGGTTTAAATCACGGTAGCCTGAAGGGGCAGGGGATTTAAATCGGTTTTTGACTTTTACGATTTCAGCTTCACGGCTAATGGTTTCGTATACCGTGACCAAGCTTTCTACATCGTCTGCAATTATCGTGGCACGAGCGAGATCGGTGATTCTGTTTGTTTGGCCATCAAGTTCTAGATTAATTTTCTCAATGGCACGATCTTGCGACTTTACACCTGCAAAGTGTGCGGAAGAATCGGTTAATAACGCTGTGCTTTTACAGATCGTTTCTAGTTCCAGTTGAGCTTGATGTGCTTTGCTGTAAAGAATATCGAAATCATCATAAGGTTGAGTTGGTGATGATTTAATGGGTTTTATTCCGTAAAGTCCACTTAGGCTATGTTTGAAAAGCGTAGGAGAAACTTCATTTTGTGAGGATCGGTTTTGTTCAGTGGAAGGTGATGACACGGTTGCTGCAAATGCAGGCGCGCGACTGAGTACCAATAGCATTAATGCTGCTGTACGGAGAAAAGGGGCCATTTACACTCCTAGATTACTGTTACAAAAAAGGGCACTTAAAAGCAGTAACGTGTTTTCAAGAAATCTAACTGTATAACCAAATTTAACTATTTATGACCTTGGGGTAGAAAAACTAAAACCAACCCTGAAGTCTTAATACATCAATAAAATGTGAGCTACATTGCACTTTATTTCTGTTAAAACAGAGAGTAACAAACCTCTTCTTTCGTATGTCAATTTAATGCGAAGGTTTTGTCTGAGCTTGTAATCAGTTACTCTCTATTTGATGTATCCATTATCTACAGTGAATATGAATTAAACATGAACGATCCTGAATTTTGGCATAATAAATGGGCCGCGAATCAAATTGGCTTCCATTTAGAAGATGTAAACCCTCTTTTAACTCAGTTTTGGCAAGCGTTAGAGCCATCACGCACACAAAACGTTTTTGTTCCTATGTGTGGTAAAAGCGAAGATTTGATCTGGTTGGCGTCTAAGCACGATAGTGTGCAAGGCGTAGAGTTGAGCAAAATTGCTGTGCGTGCTCTGTTTGCTGAGCATTTGTACACGCCATTAGTGACAACGATGAACGGCCAATATGAACGCTATCAGTTTGATGAACTTGATATCTATGCTGGGGACTATTTCAATGCACCAATTGATGATGTTGAGCTGATTTATGACCGAGCGGCTTTGATCGCTATGCCTGAATCTATGCGTCAAGCTTATGTTGAAAAACTGAAAAGCGTGTTGAAACCAGGAGGAAAGATATTACTGGTAGGCTTGGATTACGCGCAAGAAGAGATGGCAGGACCTCCATTCAGTGTCCCACATGCAGAGATCAAAACACTGTTTGACGATTTTACTATTACACACCTTTATAGAGATGATGCTGACGAGAATCACCCACGAATTAAAAAAGGGCTGAGTCGATTTGCAGAAGAGGTTTGGCTGTTAGAAGCAAAATAGTGCTGAAACCGTGTGAATCTTTAGTGACGGCGTAACAATGTAATATTTGCTGCAAAGGCTTAGTGGAAAGGAATCCTAGTGGAAACCTAACGCTTTGCAGCAAAAGTTCATTCAGTAAGGGCTTATTTAGCCAAAATCTATCTATCCAGAACCTATCTAACCAGAACCGATCTAACCAGAACAGATCTAAACAAGACCTAGTTAGCAAATATTCATCAAGCACAGACTCGATAGCATTCCTAACATTGTTGGCCTAGAAATGAATAGCAACCTTACTTGCACTCAGTATGGCAGCGTCAACGGCTTCTTCGATAGTCTCACGACGAGTCAATGCCACACCTAGACGACGCGTTCCATCAATGTCCGGTTTCCCAAATAATCTGATTTGAGTTTGAGGCATTGCCAGTGCATCCTGCAAACCGTCAAAGCAGATGTTGTCCGAAGTACCAGCCGCAAGAACAACAGCAGATGCCGACGGACCATATTGAGTAATGGTGTTGATTGGCATACCAGTAAATGCGCGAACATGCAGAGCAAATTCAGACAACTCTTGAGAAATCAGCGTGACCATTCCGGTATCATGTGGGCGTGGAGAGACTTCATTGAAAACAACGCTATCGCCCTTTACAAATAGCTCTACCCCAAAGATGCCATACCCGCCTAGCGCATTAACTACCGATTCTGCGACACGCTGAGCTTCTTTAAGCGCACTTTCAGACATACGCTGAGGCTGCCACGATTCACGGTAGTCGCCATCTTCCTGACGATGTCCAACAGGCGCACAGAAATGTACACCATCAACAGCACGCACCGTCAGCAGCGTTATCTCATAATCAAAGTCGATAAAGCCTTCAACGATGACTCGACCAGCGCCAGTGCGTCCGCCTTCTTGCGCATAATTCCAGGCACAATCAATATCGTTCTCGGTTTTTATAACACTTTGCCCCTTACCTGACGAACTCATGACAGGCTTGACGACACAAGGTAGCCCTACAAACTCAACGGCGGAAACAAAATCTTCATAAGAATCAGCAAAACGATAAGGAGAAGTTGGTAGCGATAACTCTTCGGCAGCTAAGCGGCGGATCCCTTCACGGTTCATCGTGAGCAGAGTCGCTTTCGCACTAGGCACCACATTCAATCCATTCGCTTCTAATTCGACCAGCTTATCAGTAGCAATCGCTTCAATCTCAGGAACAACATAATCTGGTTTTTCAAGCTCGATGACTTTCTCCAGAGCTTTACCATCTAACATATCTAGAACATGGCTACGGTGCGCGACATGCATTGCAGGAGCGTTAGGGTAGCGATCACACGCAATGACCTCTAAACCCAACCGCTGACATTCAATGGCGACTTCTTTACCAAGCTCGCCAGAACCTAGTAATAGAACACGAGTTGCGCTTTTGCGCGTAGCTGTACCAAACATGTTAACCCTTAAATTTATGCTTTTCAGAAAATGACTGCGGCGATAATACTGCATTCAAATCAAGAAGCAAACGTTTGCGCAACTATTCGGTGAAATTTTAAACGTAAAAAAAGACGCTAATGAATAGCGTCTTTCTCAAAATGTAATCATTACGATGCTGAGTTATGTATCGTTACTTCAACATCGCTTGATTATGCGCGTCTCGAATTACAGCGCAGCATAACTAACAGGGATATCAGGGTTAATCGTTTCAAGTGTAGACTGAGTGTCTGCAAGGTGGCTGATTGCCCCTTCTGACATTTCAACTAGAGCAGCAGATTCAATATCCTGAATATCATTACCAGCCATCAGTAGTTGTACAATCGCAACTTGAAGTGGTGGTAGGCTAGGGTTGAATGCTGCATTTTCAGCGTAAGCGCCTAGGTAAGTATTTCCGTTGCTCACTTTAATCGCGACACCGCTAAGGTTTTTAGTGTAAGGCGCATGGCTACGGTTTAAAGCACCCAGAGCACTGACAATAAGTGGATCACTTTCAGAGGTGGTTGCTTGGTGATCAGTTTTTGTCATCAAGCCAGAAGTAATACCAAGATCAGCAGGGCCGAATGAATCTGGAAGGTACTGTTGAAGTGACATCTCTTCGCGTTCTGGAAGTTGGATCATCAACTCTTTTGCTGTTGTCAATTCATTCATAAACTGGCGACAGTGGCCACATGGGCTAAAGTTGATGGTAATGTCGCTCAGTCCCTCTTCACCTTTCATCCAAGCGTGGCTGATAGCCGACTGTTCTGCGTGAACAGTTTGACCAAGTTGTGCGCCAGCCACTTCCATGTTTGCACCGAAATACAAACGGCCAGAAAGACCTCGAACTACCGCTCCAACATAAAATTTGGAGATTGGTGCGTAAGAGTAAGCCGCAGCAAATGGCAGTAGTGCAATGCGCAGTTCGTTATCTTTCATTTGAGTAATAGAAAGAAGCTCATCAAACTGCTCTTTTGATATTGTCGCATCAAAATTGTCAGCAAGAAGAATAGGAGATAAGAACTCTGTAATGTTAGTTGGTGCGGCTTCTAATGCCTGAATAATGCGACTCTTCATGGTGAATCCTTGTATAAGCGTTGAAGTTAATTCTATGACATCAGCAAAATGATGCTGAGGTGCAGGTCACATTATTAAATGTAACGAGGTGTTCTGTTGCAATATTAGAGTGAGGTCACACATGATAACGATTACAAGGGAAAAATTGTTATTCACGTCATGTATTGGTGCCCCTGACTGCGACATAAAGTGAACGAAATTAAAGAGGATAAGAGGTAAATGGTCAATCGCTGATGATTAATTGACCACATTTAAGGCGAGATTAGAGAATCAACGCCTTTATGATTGAAAGCCTAGTCTTCATTTGAAAGCTTGGTCTTAATTTGAAAACTTAGCCTTAATTTGAAAGCTTAGTCTTAATTTGAAAGCCAAACGGCCAAATCAAAGAAAGAGGGCGCAAGAATAGAAGTAATCACACCGCACAAAACTAAGGCCAAAGAGCTAAACGCAGCATCTTTGGGATCGGTTTCTGCACATGTCGCAGTGCCTAATGCATGAGAAACGGTTCCCATGGTTAAACCTTTTGCAATCGGATGTGTGATATTCAGTAAGCTATAAATAGGGTAGGCAGCAATCGCTCCAAACAAGCCAACAATGAGCACCAAAATCGCGGCTATTGCAGGTTCTCCTCCTAAGTGACTTGAGACTTCCATCGCAATTGGGGTGGTGACCGATTTGCCTAACAAACTTGCTATTAGCGTCATGTCTGCGGAAAAATAAACAGCAATCAGCGTGGCACTCAGCATAGACAGCACGCTGCCAACGCCACAAGCAAGCATGATGATGCGCCAATTCGCACGTATCTGTGGAAGTTGTTCATACAAAGGATAAGCGAGGGCAACAACAGCAGGCTGAAGCAAAAAGCTGATCCATTCATTATCGGCATAGTACGTTTCAAATGGGACTTTCAAGAAAGTCAGCAGCGGTATAATGATCGCAATGCTGATCAGCAATGGATTCATAATAGGGTTGCTTGATTTTATACTAAGCCATCGAGCGAATAGGAAAACGGCAATCGTAACGAGTAACCACATTACTTGTTCCCCTTCTTCAAAAATCGGTCTAAACCCCAACCTAAGCTCACTAAAACAATAAGAGTACCGCCAACTGCACTGGCCATAATCGGCAGAGCGTTATTCAGCAGCATATCGAAATGTTCCATGAGCCCGACACTGATGGGCACAAACAGCAGTATCATAAAACGGATGAGTAGGCTTGCAGAAGGTTGAACCCAATGTACTGGAACTAAGCCAGAGGCCATTAACCCGAAAAGAATAAGCATGCCAATGACACTGCCAGGAATTGAGAGCGACAGTAAATGCTGGATCCCAAGCCCAGCGGAAAGGGATCCTAATATCAATGCAAAAGAGACAATGTAGCCAAGAAGCGTTTTCGCCATAGTGAGATATGTTCCATAGAAGATAAGCGTATTTTGTACTTAAGAGACGAGTTTCTCCACGTACTGGTATACCGATTTTAAAAGAGCGATCTTCTTTTCGTCACTTTCATGTTCGTGAACTAAGTTTTCCAGATTAAGCATATAACTTTCAATACGACTTTCGAAGTACTCGCGACTATGGTTTGCCCAGCGTTGTTGTTCTGACTCACTGAGTGTCCAAGGGTAGTTACGCGCACGGTAGCGGAATAACAGCGGCTCAATTCGCGGATCTCGGAATGTAATATCAAGAGATCCAAGATTTTGTGGATCGGCTTGACGAATAATGTCCATCGAAGCTTTGTCCGCTGGAGAGAAAAAGCCTTCGTATAATTTAGTATCTACATCATCAGACGATTCAAATTGACGCTCAATGCTGTGCAGACCAATCAGTTTTTCACGGATCTCAGGATTCTGTCTCAATAAAGCCAAATGTTTTAAGCACTGCTCACGGTCAATGCCAATATTAGCTGCATTTTCTGCGGTTAACGTTTTAGCCGGTGCCAGAATTGGGCATTTATTCAAATGGACTAATTTAACTGGAACAGGAAGTTCATCCGCTGCGAGATCGTCACGCTTGGTAAACATACGTTTATGCAGTTGATCAATATCTAGATCAAAAAGTGGGGTTGGATCTTTTGCTAAATCAACAACAATGACGGCATTGTTATTAGTTGGGTGCCAAGCAACAGGCACAATCCAACTTGTGTAGGAACAATCTCGACCAAGCATACCTGAAACATGCATCAGAGGGGTCATGTTCACGATGTCCACCAGCTCGTTCAGTTTGCGTTTGTGACGCATGTTGTAGAGATAATCGAACATCTTAGGTTGTGCTGCTTTGAGCTTTTTCGCCAGCTCAATCGTTGCGATCACATCTGCCATCGCATCATGGGCGTTTTCATGTTCGATGCCATTCGCTTTTGAAAGGTGCTCAAGTTTAAAGCTTGGGTAACCTTCATCGTTCTCAGGCCAAATAATACCTTCTGGACGCAAAGCATGACAGGCGCGCATTACATCGAGCAGATCCCAGCGAGAGTTGCCGTTCTGCCAGCTCCATGCATACGGATCGATAAAGTTACGGTAACAAGTATAGCGTGTCACTTCATCATCGAATCGAATGCTGTTGTAACCCAAGCTGGTGGTATTTGGCTTTGACAGTTCAGCATGAATTTTAGCGATAAATTCAGGTTCAGGGAGGCCTTCTTTCATCGCTTTCTGTGGCGTGATTCGAGTAATTAAAGCCGCTTCTGGCCCCGGCAGATAATCTGATGGTAGTTGGCAGTAAATAACAAGAGGTTCACCAATAATATTGAAATCTTGGTCGGTACGTACACCAGCAAACTGGCTTGGACGATCCTTGGCAGGACTCACGCCCCAAGTCTCATAATCGAAGAAGAAGTATGTTGGTTGATTCTCTTGCTGCATTGTTAGTTACCAAGTCACTAAATTCATTGCTGATATTAGAGCACTCAAGGGCGCACATAGCAAATAAGGCCGTACAACATTATGTAGATTGCTTAGCTTTTGACCGAGTGGCGAGCAAATGAACTTGTGAGGTTTTTGATTGGCGGGAAAACAGGTATTATAAGATAATTTTTTAAAATACGTTGATCGGAAATCCCATGTCAAAGTTAAGTTTACAAGAACAGATGCTAAAAGCTGGCTTGGTTAATGAAAAGAAACTAAAGAAAGCGAAGAAAGGTTCTAAAAAATCACGAGTTCAAGCGAAAGAAGCGCGTGAAGCCGTAGAGGCAAATAAAGCGGCTCAACTTGAACGTGATAAAGAGCTAAGCCTGAAGATGAAAGAGCAACAGCTTGCAAAAGAGTTTAAAGCTCAGGTTAAGCAACTAATCAGCATGAACAAGATTGTCATTAATAATGGTGAAGTGAAATATAACTTTACCGATGGCACTATTGTGAAATCGCTTTATGTCGATGAAATGACTCGTAAGCAACTTGCGAATGGTCTTCTAAGCCTTGCTCGTGATGAAGAAAGTTACGCGATTATTCCTAGCGTTGTGGCTGAAAAGATTGCAATGCGTGATCAAGAGACGATCATCGAGATTCAAGTGACTGAAGAAGCGCCAGATGAAGATGACCCATACAAAGATTTCGTCGTACCTGACGATTTGATGTGGTAATAGTCGTTAATAGTGACAACGCTTTGTTTGTTTTAGCTTTAACCAAAGCATTGTTCGTTTTAATAAAAACATCCACCATTGTGTGGATGTTTTTGTTTCTAACCAAACTCAAAGCGAGTTTTTCTTAAGTCTAATTAATGGGTGATTAACATACCGAGACTATTGATACTTAGAAAGTAAGGCTCTCATTTCGATTGAATTCAGAATATCAATGGAATGGTGCTGAGGTTGAAACATTTTAAACAGCATGGCTTGTGCGACATCTTCTGCTGGGATCGGGATAAAATTAGCGAGTTTCCCTAACATCAAAGGCTTAATGAACTTCATAACGAATTGAAGCATTTTCTCGTCGCTGCGTGGGGTTTCTCGAACGCCAACCAATGGCCCCGGTCGCAAAAATACCACTTGTTCGAAACCCATTTTTGAGACGGTCTGTTCCATCTTTCCTTTACATTTTAGGTAATGAGAAAGCGAATCTTTTGTCGCACCGTAGCTTGAAACAACGGCGATACGCTTTACTCCAAGTAGGTGCATGGTTTGAGCAACGTGACACACAAGATCATAATCCACTTTTTCTAAGGCTTGTTTGCTGCCTGCTTGTTTAAGCGTTGTACCCAAACAGATAAACCCAATGCTAGGTTTTTCGAATGAGTCATCCCATTGAGTAACTCGTAACTCGTTGTCAATAATGGTGTGGACTTTGTCGGGAGCGCTGGCTTGTGATTGATGAATGTTCAACGGGCGGCGACTCAGCGCGTATATAGAGCTAATTGCACTCTCACTGTTAAGACGATGCAGGAGCTCTTGCCCAATTAAGCCAGACGCGCCTGCAATAATCACGTGTGTATTGTCACCATGAATACTCATCTATTCATTACCTGTAATAAAGACATTCCTATTAATGTAGAGTGAATGGGGAGGGATGTCTGTGATGAACACGCCCGTTCAAAGCATTGATCACCATTCAGAGTAGTGAAAAAGGGATTTTCTTTTTCGGTTTTGACTGAGGTGATCGGCTTTTCTTTGTTTTCTTACTATTTTGATTGGCAAACATAATGGCCTCCACTTGAACCTGTTGTTCAATCAAAAATTAAGCATTCTTCATGCCATTATAATTTTATATCTGGTAATCATGAGCTTACGAAGATGAATGGCGCATTCAAACTGAATATAGGAGGTTAATTGTTGTTGAGCGATCGGTTTACGTCATAATGCTTCGCTTTTTGAGAACAGGACATTCGAGGTGCTATCGTTTTTGAGATGCTATTGTTTTCGAGATGCATTGTTTTCGAGATGCTATCGTTTTCGAGATGCATTGTTTTCAAAATACATTGTTTTCAAGGTGCTATTGCTTTCGAGATTCTATGGTGGATTAAGTGCTTGAATAGCAGGTAAACTATGACTAAATCAACGCCCCTACATAGACAAGGATGCTCTATGAGCTTAAATCGCTCTTATTCACCACAAATTCAACATCGAATTGACCAGAAAACCAAACCAATTGGTGCTTTAGGGATGTTAGAAGACGTCGCTCATCAACTTGCTCTGATCCAGAGTCAGGGACAAGATTCCGCCGTTACTGAAATCCAAATACATAAGCCGTCTATTTTGGTATTTGCTGGCGATCATGGCGTTGCTGATGAAGGTGTCAGTATTGCGCCAAGTGCGGTAACACAGCAGATGGTAATGAATTTCTTGCAAGGTGGAGCCGCGATTAACGGTTTCTGCCGTGTTAATGATATTGATTTTCATGTGGTGGATTGTGGCATTTTAATTCCTGTCGATATCGAGTCCCCTCAACTTACCTTGCAACGTTTAGGAACCAGAACCGAAAACTTTACCCACAGCTCAGCGATGACGGCAGAACAAGTCGATCTCGGCATTCAATTGGGTAAACGCATCGCACAGCAAACCATTGATGCCGGATGCAATTTGATTATGTTTGGTGAGATGGGTATTGGAAATACCAGTAGTGCCTCTGCGATTTTAGCCGCTTTGAGCAATCACCCTGTTGAAGATTGCGTGGGTTTGGGAACGGGTATTAATTCAGAGCAATTGCGAATAAAGATAAACTCAGTATCACAAGGCGTTCAGCGTTGTCTTCATTCAGATCCTCAACATGTGTTATCCGAAGTCGGGGGATTTGAAATTGTTCAGATGGTAGGGGCATTTCTTGGTGCATTTGAAAAGAGAACGCCAATAGTGATCGACGGTTTTATCGTTTCAGTTGCGGCTTACGTCGCCACGCTTATCGAACCCAATTGTCGTGATTATATGATTTTTGCGCACCGCTCTGAAGAATCTGGGCATAAAATGGTCTTAGAGTTACTCGATGCAAAACCCTTGTTGGATCTAGGCTTGCGCTTGGGAGAGGGAACGGGCGCAGCTCTTGCTCTGCCATTGATAAAAGCCGCAGCGGATTTTTATACGCATATGGCAAGCTTTGAGAGTGCTGGAGTTACCGTTTCTGTAAATGAAGCTTCTGAAGGCAATGATTTTGAAGATCAAGCCCCTGAAGATCAAGCCTCTGGAGAGCAAGCCCCTGGAGACCAAGCTTAATGCAATTAGGAACAAACACGTTGAACTGGCTTAAATATCAGCGAGATCTCTTTCTTCTGTCATTGAGTTTCTTTTCTCGAATTCCTATTCCAGCAGATACACCATATTCAGATGAGAGAATGAATCGCTCTGGACGATATTTTGCACTCGTGGGTGCAGTTATCGGCTGTCTTTGTTCCTTTGTGTTGTATCTATGCAGTTTCCTTGTGCCAATCCAAATCGCAATATTGATGATGATGGTGTTCAGCCTATTATTAACGGGAGCTTTCCATGAAGATGGCTTAACCGATATGGCGGATGGAATTGGAGGTGGGATGACGGTCGAACGTCGCCTGCTGATTATGAAAGATAGCAGAATTGGAACCTATGGTGCGGCTACGCTCGTGATGGCATTAGTCGGGAAGTTACTGTTGTTAATTACGATAGCCGATTTGCAGAGTGGAGGCTCTGTTCCTACGTTTCTGATGGTGACTTTAATTGCGGCTCATACGTTAAGTCGAACTGTAGCCGCCAGCCTTATCTTCGACATGAAATACGTGAGCGATGCTGATACAAGTAAAAGCAAACCATTAGCGAATAAACAGCGCGCAGGTGAACTGGTTTTTCTTATTTTTTGCGGTTTAGTGAGTTTGATGCTTTTTGGCCTCCCCATTGATGATCTCAGTTTGGCCGTTGCTCACGGCTTGAAGCCAGAGTTATTCATGAAGCCAGAGCTATTCATGAAACCAGAGCTATTCATCGTCGCTTTAATCATCTCTGCAATGGTATTTCGCTGGTGGTTTAAACGTTGGCTCATCTCTCGAATCGGTGGATTTACCGGAGATTGTTTAGGGGCCGCGCAGCAGTTGATGGAGTTACTTATCTATTTCGTTATTGTGATTATTCTTTATCAATTTACGTAATAAAAACGATAGCATTCAGTTCCAGTGCTGATGGAATGTATAAGCTGAGGCATGTTGGATAGAGCCGTTAAAAGAATCGTTAGACATGAACCAGTAGATATGAATTATTGGATAACAGTCATTGAATAAGAGAAATCGAGTGGAAAAGCATTTAATTCTAGGTGGTGCACGTTCTGGGAAGTCGAGCTTTTCAGAATCGAAAGCAAAGCAAGAAGCGGCTGTAGAATCAAAAACGCTTCATTACGTTGCAACCGCCATCGCTTTTGATGATGAGATGAAAGATCGTATCGTACACCATCAGAAAACTCGTGGAGAAGAGTGGCGCGAGCATGAGTGTCCTGTCGCGTTACCTGAATTGCTTGCCACTTTTACATCTGAAGACACGGTGTTAGTCGACTGCTTAACATTGTGGCTCAACAACGTCATTTTTGACTTAGGCTCGGAATTGGATTCGGATCGAATTCAGCGACGAGTGCAACAGTTGGTACAAGTGGTGGAAAGTAGCCCTGCGTCTTTGTATTTCGTATCCAATGAAGTTGGGCTAGGGGTGGTCCCACTAGGAGAAGTGTCTCGCGTTTTTGTCGATCATGCAGGTTGGATGAATCAAGCCTTAGCCAAGGTATGCAGCAATGTTACTTTGGTCGCCGCTGGATTGCCGCTAACATTGAAATCGGCCTAGAGAGTGTCAGTGATGAAACCTGAAATGAAATGCAAAAACATCTATTTACTACGTCATGGCAAAACCTTAGGTGAAGCGGCACTGAATGGTCGCACAGATGTTGCAGTGTCTGAATTGACGCAACAGAACATCGCTAAAGCTATTATCGAAAGTCAGATTAAATTCGACCATATCATCAGTTCGCCTCTGCAACGCTGTGCCAAATTAGCGGAACGCATTGCTCCTAGTTTAGGCTGCCAACTGCGGTTAATGCCACAGATTCAAGAGATGTCATTTGGTGATGTCGATGGGGTTGCGTTTAGTCAACTCTCCTCGCAGTGGGCCGTTCTTGAGAGCTTTTGGCAAGATCCAGCAAATCATCAACTGCCGAACGCTGAAACGCTTAATGATTTTCATCACCGAACCATTCAAGGATGGGAACAGATACTACAACGCAATGATGACCATTTACTTGTGGTGACTCATGGCGGGGTGATCAGAATGCTTTTGGCGCATTTGCTGGAACTAGACTGGCTAAACGCTAAGCTATATTCAACTTTAGCCATCGCCAACGCTTCAATTACCCATATACAAGTCTCATATCTAGCGATGGATGGATCAAATAAAGCAGATATGAATCCAGCAGCTAGTGAGACAACCGATTTTGAAGAATACAGCCTGGAAAATGATAATCAGGCAAAAGATAATCAGATAAAAGAAGGTCAATACTGGGTCCGTGTGAACTGCATAGGATCAAATGCTTGGCCAACAACAGATAAAGGATAGAACATGACAGCACCTAGCTGGGATCTCAGTATTGCCTACAAAGGCTTAGACGATACAAAAATTGAGCAAGATATCGAATTGGTTCAACAATGTATTGAGCTACTTCATCTACATACTGAAAAGCGTGAAACCGTCATTGCGATGCAAAATGCCATTCAAACCACGGAAGCCGCTGGAACATTACTTGCGACGATCAATACCTTCGCCACTTGTTTTGCCTCTGTCGATGCTAAGCACGTAAAGGCCAAAAACCTGATGGGACGAGTGGCTAAATTAAACTCGGATATGGACCAAGCATTCAGCCCATATGAAAACGTTTTGACTCACGCTAGCCAAGACTTTATTGATTCGGTACTTAACCACCCAAGTGCTGATGTATCTGGACAGGCGTTTCAGATCGAATGTTTGAGGAAGCAAGCGGATACAAAATTAAGTATTGCTGAAGAGCAGTTATTATCAGCAATGAAAGTGGATGGGCGAGATGCTTGGGGTCGGTTATACAACAACTTAACGGGTTCTTTGCAAGTGACGCTTAAATCAGCAGAAGGCGATGAGGAAGCGATGGGCTTTTCGCAAGCCGCGAGTATTCTGTATGGCAGCGATTTCGATAAACAAGAACCAGCATGGCGAGCGATTCAAGCGGGTATGAAAACCCACCAAGAAACATTTGCATCCATTTTGAATGCTTTATCAGGGTGGCGACATACTGAATATCAAAAGCGGTCGAAAGATCGCGATATACATTTCCTTGAACCGAGTCTTCATGGCAGCCGCATTACGCCTGAAACCATAGATGCTCTAATGAGTACGGCCAAAAACAATCGCCATATTGGGCAGAAAGCCGGAAAACTAATGGCAAAAGTCCATGGTTTAGATGAAATGAAACCTTGGAACCATTTAGCCGCAATGCCGCCACTGGATGAGAAGCAAGCAAAGGTATACCCATTTGATGAAGCGATTGAGGTGATCAAAGAGGCATTTGAAAGTGTCGATCCAGAGATGGCGAGCTTTGTTGAGATGATGGTTGAAAACGGTTGGATTGAGGCGGCCCCAGCGGCAAACAAACGCTTAGGTGCTTACTGCACAAAATTATCGGCGACTCGTAGCCCACTTGTCTTTATGACTTGGAGTGGGAGTCGTTCAGATTTGATGACTTTAGCGCACGAACTCGGACACGCGTTCCACAACTGGGTCATGCGGGATATGCCATTGTGCCAAACCCGTTACCCAATGACGCTGGCGGAAACCGCCTCTATATTCGCTGAAAATATTGTTCGTGACTCACTGCTGCAACAAGCACAAACCGATGATGAAAAGTTAGAGATGTTGTGGGAAGAGCTTTCAACGTCACTTGCACTGATGGTTAATATCCCTGTTCGTTTCGAATTTGAAAAAGCCTTCTACGAACAACGCCAGCATGGTGAGCTTACCGCAGAACAACTGTGTGAGTTGATGGAGACCTGTTGGAAAGAGTGGTATGGCGATGCGATGTCAGAAGCGGATACCTATTTCTGGGCGAGCAAATTACACTTCAGCATCTCAACCACCAGTTTTTATAACTACCCGTATTTATTCGGTTACTTATTTAGTAAAGGTGTTTATGCACAGCGTGAAGATAAAGGCGACGACTTCTACCATGATTATTTAGCGTTATTGCGTGACACAGGCAGCATGATGGCGGAAGAGGCTGTCGAGAAACATTTAGGAATGGATCTCACACAAACAACATTCTGGCAACAAAGCATTGATATGGTTGCAGAAAAAATCAATGAATTTGAGTTCTTGCTTGATAAGAAGTCGAAAAATAAGTGACAGTGTTTTAATATAGCGTATTAAAACGGGTAAACAGACAGAGTCATAAAGTTATTATGACTCTGTATTGATATAATTAATTGATTAATATTTGTACGCCCAAAGCGAAGAGCAATATTATTTACGGTGAATGAACGAATGGTTATCAATAAGTGCGATCTCACCTACATAAATCGCACGTACAATTCATTAACATACCGCTGTGCAATAAAGGAGTAACGCATGACGAAGTCCCTCTTTCGCCAATCATTTCTTTTTGACAGCTTAGACTTAGACCAAGATATGCCTGCAAAGCAGTGTATGCTCGATTCTGGTGCTCAGCTGATTTTACACCAACGTGGTGTTCTTGAAGTGATCCCTGCCGATTTAAGTACAAGCAGCAAAAATATAATCATTTCTTGTGGTATCCATGGCGATGAAACGTCACCAATGGAATTAGTTGATAAGTTAATAGAAGATGTTGAGACAGGATTTCAGACCCTGAATGCTAGGTGTCTATTTATTATTGCTCATCCTCAAGCAACCAATGCACATACGCGGTTTATTGATGAAAACTTAAACCGATTGTTTGATGATAAACCTCGTGAACCTACGCTAGAGTTGGCAATTGCCGATCAACTAAAACAGATCGTCACGCAGTTCTATGCTGGAACGGAAGTGTCATCCCGTTGGCACCTTGATCTACATTGTGCGATCCGTTTGTCAAAACACTATTCATTTGCCGTAAGTCCAAAAGTTCGCCATAAAGTGCGTGGCAGAGAGCTGTTTGAGTTCATTGATAGCTCACATATAGAAGCTGTCTTATTGTCGAACTCACCTTCGAGCACTTTCAGTTGGTACAGTGCAGAAAACTTTTCTGCTCAAGCACTGACGTTGGAACTTGGCCGAGTTGCTCGAATTGGCGAGAATGATTTAGACAAACTTACTGCATTTGATTTGGCTCTGCGTAACTTAATTGCGACTGCCGAGCCTGAGCACCTACCAAAACGTTCGACAACGTATCGTGTCAGTCGAACCATCGTCCGTTTGCATGATGATTTTGATTTCATGTTCAGTGATGATGTGGAGAACTTTACTTGCTTCAAGCATGGTGAAGTATTTGGTCATGATGGTGATAAGCCTCTAATGGCAAAGAATGACAATGAAGCGGTTGTTTTTCCAAACCGTAACGTTTCGGTTGGCCAACGAGCAGCATTGATGGTTTGTGAAGTGGAAACGCGCTACGAAAACGATCAATTGGTCTACGATTAAACTATTTTTCCAGTCACAATACTTTCTATTCTAAGGGCTTAACGGTACAGTTAAGCCTGTTTACGCAAAGTATTGTGATATGGATTTTCAACAACTTATTCTTCAAAAACAGATCCGATGGAAACGCTATATTGGTTTGATGAGTCTTCTACTCGTTGCCTTTAGTTGCGCGTACCTCATGGTTGGTGATCTGTTTATTTCTCCTTTTGGTGATATCTCAACGTTAGAACATAAATTATTGGTCGATCTTCGATTACCACGATTACTTGCCGCTATTGCTATCGGTTCTGCACTTGCGGTTTCTGGAGCTAGTTTACAAGTACTACTAGGCAACGTACTCGCTGAACCCGGAGTATTAGGCATCTCTGGTGGTGCGAGTTTGGCAATGGTGATTGTGCTGTTCTTCTTACCCTTCGCCCCAACGCCTGAAATATTCATGGTCGCTGCGATCTTGGGATCTCTCTGTTTCACATTAATACTGGTCAGTATGGCGAGAGCGATGAAGCTCACCACAGCACGCTTGCTACTCGTGGGCGTTGCTTTAGGCATTCTTTCTGGCGCGATGGTGACATGGGCATTCTATTTTAGTGATGACCTAAGCCTTCGATTATTGATGTATTGGCTTATGGGCAGTTTAGGTGGCGTCAGTTGGTATCATCACTCCTTGTCGATGGTCATATTGCCAGTGATGGTTTGGCTATGCTTGCAGGGCAGCAAACTCGATAAATTGATGATCGGCGAAACCCATGCAGCGCAACTTGGGGTGAATGTCGCTTCGTTAAGGTGGCGACTGATTTTGGCGGTTTCCATTTTGGTTGGGTGTTCAGTGGCTCTGGGTGGGGTAATCAGCTTTGTTGGCTTAGTTGTACCGCACCTTTTGCGCTTAGCGTTTGGAACAGAAAATCGCTATCTGTTACCGCTATCTGCCATTACTGGCGCAGCGCTACTTGTCTTTTCCGATATTTTGGCGAGAACACTTTTGAATTCTGCCGAATTACCACTTGGCGTAATGACGACAACCATTGGAGCGCCGATTTTTATCTGGATGCTGGTGAAAAACCATGATTAGAGTACAAAACGTCAGTGTTGGTTCTCGGTTATTACCCTTATCATTTCAATTTGGTAAAGGTGAAATTGTTCATGTTATCGGGCCTAATGGAAGCGGCAAAAGCACACTTTTGGAAGCGATGTCGGGCATAGTTGGCACATCTTCTAGCGTCAAAGGGCAAGTTTTCATTGATGAACATGAAGTCAGTAAGATGAGTCTTGCCGATCTTGCGTTACATCGTGCTTATCTGAGCCAATCTGCACGTCCTTCATTCAATCTTGAAGTCTTTCAATTCTTGTCTTTGTCAGTTCCAAATTGTGTTAAGGGGGATTGGCAACGGGTAAATATGGTTCTCGATGAATTGTGCGAATTGCTTCAAATCCAAGATAAGCTGCATCGCTCAATACAGCAGCTTTCAGGTGGGGAATGGCAGCGTGTTAGGCTTGCGGCGATGTGCCTACAGGTTTGGCCGACACTCAACCCATATGCAAAACTGATGATTCTTGATGAACCTGCAGCGCCTTTAGATATTGGTCAAGAGGCGTTGCTCTATCAACTCATCGATAAAATCACAGCACTAGGCATCAGCGTGGTGATGGCCAATCACGATCTCAATCGTACGTTGCGTCATGCGCATAAAGTCTTGCTGCTTGATAAAGGGGTAATGGAAAGTTTCGGGAGTACAGACGAAGTACTGCAAGCTGAAAAACTCAGTGCGGTGTTTAAGACAGAAGTTAAGCGTATAGAAGTAGAAAAGCAGCCGCACTTAATTTTTGGATAAAGTGCAACTGCTTAGAGACATTTCATTATGAGACAAAGATAGGGGCCTTATTTCCGCTCTACGCTCATGACTCAAATGGAAGATTATTTTGTTAGAGGCGCTAAATCAGCCGGGCGGTAATATACCGATTTTAAAACTTTACCCTGACGAATCGTTTTGCCTTCAGAAACAAAATCTTCAGCACACTTAGCAATGATGTAGTCGCCTTTTTGTACGGCCATTAGCTTGATACCTTGTTGTGCGTAAAAAGCTTCCGTCTCTTGATATTCGGTTTCGTTACGACAAACTTTACTCATATTGCTTGAATGCACTTCGTCCCAGCACGCTACAAATTCAATCGCGCGATTTTTTGCAACGTTGAGTAATAAATCAATTAGGTAACTGATCGCAATATTATCTTCAATTTTGTCATTGCCTAGATGAACCAAACGACCCATTAGTACATATACACTATCAACAATGGCATCCGCTTGTTCTGTTTTACAATCTGCTTCCGCTAGTTCTGTTAACTCTTCAATAGCAAGTGATGTATGCAATGTGTCAGCTTTGCTGTCTAAACTTGCTGGGTCAGCAACTGGAAGGTCAAACGTGCTACGAAATTCTTCGATATCGCGGTAAAGGTGTTGAAAGATATCTGAGGTAAGTTGAGAAAGATGCATGACAGTGTCCATTTATTAGTTCAGCCGCCGATTCTACCAAAGAGGGAAGCAAGCTGCACCCTAGAACTGCACTCTGAAACTGCTTTCTAAAATCGGGTGATGAACACTGTCATTGTATGAATGGCTTAGACAGTATCGATATTACGAGAACAAATATGGGAAGAGTTTACGACGCTCTTCCGCTGTGAGTGACTCAACACGAGCGATGTTTGTATCTGGGATCGCTTCTGGGTTTGGGTAGTGTTTCAGCACTTTTTCCATGCTCTCTTCACGAATCAAATGAAACACAGGATAAGGAGAACGGTTGGTCAGGTTCTCATCATCTTCAGGATCCGCGCCACCAAAACAGTAGTCTGGGTGGAAAGTCGCAAGTTGGAAAGTGCCATCCCACTCTTGCTGTTTTATCAACGCTTCAATCCAGTCGATGAACATATTGTAATCGAAGAAATCTTGCAGCATGTTGGGAACGACAACCAGCGTCGTTTCTAACTCTTTTGCCGTTTTAGATTCAAGGATCATGAACTGTTGAAGAATATCTTCTAGCAGCGTCTCTTCGGTTTCTGCTTCGCTAACAAAAATCTTGATCTGTTTATTACGCTGTGGTTTAGCGGCAAAAGGGCAGAGATTAAGGCCGATTACGACGTCATCTAACCACTGCTTAACTTGGTCGTGGACTTGTTGTGTCGAAGGTGTTGAGCTTTGGGAAGGCATTGCGTGATTCCATTGATATTATTTTTGATTATTACCGACAAGAATACCACGCAGATGCTTAACCAGTTTATGTTTTTGCATTCGAGAAAGAGGAAAGGTCAGTCTGACGAGACTGCAATTTAAAGCAAAGAAAGAAAACGAGCGCATACAGGATCATTCCTCCGGTGATAACACCGCTCCAACTTGCTACTTGCCAGCAATAGAGCAACATGAATCCACCTAAGCTTCCTCCAATATAGTAGTGCCCGAGATACATCGCAGTTGCCGTCGCTTTCGCGGTGGTGGCTTGCTGACTCACCCAACCATAAGCGAGAGTATGGGTGAAAAATGCGCCAAAACTAATGAGCATTAGCCCTAAAAGCATAAAGGGAAGCTCATCGATTACGGCTATCCACATTCCTAGCATGCTAATGACTGCACCGATAGACATGCCAGTGATTGGGTTGTATTGACGGCTCCAACGTCCACTTAGCTTTGAGCTGAAAGTTCCGGCTAAATAACAGAGGAAAATCAGAGACGTGAGGCTAATAGGCAAGTTATGCGGTTCGGATACCAGACGAAAACCCATGACCGAATATAGATTGACGAATAGGGCGAAATTCACGCCACCGATGAGCATGGCTAACCAGATGGTTTTGTTGCGAATGTGAGTAATGAGCGCGCGATTATGATGGAAAAACATCCCTCGCTGAGGTGTGAAATTTTTCTGTTTCGGTAGTAAGAAATAGACCGCGATAGCCCCAAACAAGCTAAAAACAGCGATAACACCTACCGCCCATTGCCAGCTAAAGGAGTCGGTTAGCACACCACCTAAAATTCGGCCTGTAATTCCACCAAGGGAATTTGCCGCAATGTATCCCCCGATGGCTTGAGTAAAAGCCGTGGGAGAGAGTTCTTCTACCATGTAGGCGACGGCGACAGAAGCGAAAGCCGCAAGCACAAGTCCCATCAGTGCTCGTGCTGCAATTAAGAACAGCAAGCTGTCACCTATCAACATCAGCGCGCCAATCATCGGAATTGAAAACAGACCAATAAGCAAAATACGTCGTCTACCAAATGCTTCAGAGCTTATTGCCCACGGGACTAAACTGACGGCGAGTACAAGTGTTGTAGCTGCGAATAACCAGTTGACTTGAGTTTCTGTAACGCCAAAGTGATCGGCCATGTAAGGCAGCATTGGTTGAAAAAGATAAAGGTTACAAAACACAATAAATGAACCAAGCGCAAGTCCGGCGGTGACTTTGAAATACTGCTTACTGCCTAACTCGATCATGATGATTCCTTAAATATCGTATCTGTAGTGAATTAGCGGGCTATTACGGACTTGCTTAGGTGTGCAGTGACTAAGGTGACACTACACGGAAAATTTAAATGATAGCCAATGTGATCAAGTTATCAGTGGTTTGTGAATTAATGAAATATATTAAATTTATTTAGTTGATATATTTTTTATATGGAAAGGACATAATGGATTCTCGACAGCTTAAACACTTTCTTGCCGTTGTAGAGCATCAGAACTTTACACGTGCAGCGGAGTCTCTGCATATTGCTCAACCTGCACTTTCCATTTCAATCAAAAAGTTTGAACAGCAGCTCGCACTTGAGCTATTTAGGCGCAATGATCGAAAAGTGACGCTAACCCATGAAGGGAACGTTCTTCTTGAACACGCAAAGCGTATTGTTCAACAAATTGATGATGCGGTATTAGCAATGGCGGAGTTGAAAGGGCTTGAAAAAGGAGAGGTCAGGCTTGGCGCTCCTAGCATGGTCGGCTCATATTTTTTGCCTGAAGTTGTGATGGCGTTTAAAAACCTCTATCCAAACCTTAAAATGACCGTCATCAATGCAGGCACTCAAGCAATACGGCAAATGCTGGTGGATGGCGATCTCGACATCGGCGTTATCCTTAACGAAGATGTGCCTGATGAGCTGGATGTTGATCCGCTTTTGAGTTCACAAATGGTCGCAGTGGTCGGGGTGCAACATCCGTTCGCAAAACAGGCTTCTATCTCTTATGAGCAGTTCTTTGATCAAGAGTTAGTGATGTTTAAAACAACCTATTTTCACCGTGAATTCATAGACAAGCTGTGCGACGAGTTTGGCTTTACGCCGAAGTTTTCATTTGAAACGAATCTGCTGCCGATGATTTTGAATATCGTAAGGCGAGAATTTGCGATAACTGCTTTGCTAGAAATTGTGACAGAGAATGAACCAGACGTGGTAGCGATTCCATTTGAAGAACCGGTGCACTTGGATTTAGCGATAGCTTGGCGAAAAGAGGGATATTTGTCGAATGCGGACCGAACTTTTATTAATTTCGTAAAGCAGTATGTGTAGCTCCACATACTGCTTTCTCTGGATCAAAGCTTAGGCGTTATACATCTTGTCAAAGTTCTTCTGATTCCAACCAACCATGACTTGATCGCCAATTTTTAGCACAGGAATTGAACGAGCACCCATCGCTTGTAGTTCTTTGCGTCCGCGCTGCATTTTTGCATTTGTCAGGCGGTATTTAATGCCTTTGGAGTCCAAATAGCGTTGAGCATCTTTGCAATGTGGGCACTTATCGGCAACATAAAGAACAATACGTTTCATGGAAATAACCTTCTTAAATCCGGCGATATAAATTATGGGCTGCGAGTGTAACGAATCTGAGGTGAATAGAAAAGGCGGATAGGGTACACTGCGCGTCAATATCGACACAGCCATGCGAAGTTACAAGATTAGTTATGCATCCCTCATTACGCTATATAAACGGTTATCCAAAAAATATCGTCACTCAAGTGGAACAGCTAATACAGACCGAGAAGCTTATTCCTTGGTTTGAACAGCGATATCCAGAAAATCACACCATTAAAAGTGAGAAAGCGCTATTTGAATACGCGATGGATATCAAGAATCGTTACATGAAGAAAACCTCACCCATCAGTAAGGTGATTTATGATAGCAAGATCCACTTGATCAATAATGCGTTAGGGCTTCATACCTATGTAGCAAAAGTGCATGGCGGCAAAATAAAATCAAAGAATGAAATTAGAATTGCGAGCGTGTTTAAAACCGCTCCTGAGCCACTGTTAAGAATGTTGGTGATTCATGAACTTGCTCATATTAAAGAGAAAGAGCATGACAAAGCTTTCTACAAACTGTGTTGCCACATGACCCCTGACTATCATCAGCTAGAACTTGATGCTCGTCTTTTTATGATCTACGTTGATCTGAAAAATGAACAAAATAAGCAGTAGTAAAATATGACTCAATCAAAACAAACGTCTACAACCGAGCCGAAAAAAACGTTATCTCTTAATAAGAGTAGTGATGGGGTGACGGTGTCACAAAAGTCGAACTCAAAGAACCGTCGCTCACAAAAAGCGTCAGCTCAACCTTCAATGACAGATAAAAGTGAGTCTAGCAAAACGGGTTCTAATCAATCAAAAGCGTCGAACTCACAAGCAAAGAGACCGAACACGAAGAACCCGAATTTTAAAAAATCAGATTCTCGCAACAAGCCTAGCATTAATAAACCGGGCAGTAATAAACCAAGCAGTAATAAAGCCGGCGGTCATAAACCCCACGGCAAACACGGCGGCAAGCGTTCAGCACCTAAATTAAAGGGTAAAGATGGCTTACATGTTCGTAACCAGCATAAAGGTCGTTATGACTTCGCTGCCCTTGCTCAAGCACTACCTGAATTAAGTGAGCACATTATTAAGAACCCGATGGGGGAATCGAGCATTGATTTCTCGAACCCAGTAGCGGTCAAAATGCTGAACAAATCGTTGCTTGCTCTTCACTATGGCGTGAAGCATTGGGATATTCCTGAAGGCTATTTATGTCCACCCATTCCAGGGCGAGCGGATTATATTCATCGCGTTGCAGACTTAATTAATGATGAGTTGGATGGGGCTGAGTTTAATCATAAAACTGTTACCGCTCTTGATATCGGTATGGGTGCAAACTGCATCTATCCAATTATTGGTGTCAGTGAATATGGTTGGCGCTTTGTTGCAAGTGACGTTGATCCGCTATCAATCAAGATGGCAAGTTTCATCGCAAGCACAAACCCGCATTTGAAAGGCCGAATCCAGTGTCGCTTACAAAATGACTCTGATTCTATTTTTAAGGGTGTGATCAAGAAAAAAGAACGCTATGACATAACGGTATGTAATCCACCATTCCATAAGTCTCAAGAAGAAGCGCAGCAAGGCAGTCAGCGAAAAATTGACAACTTAAATGCCAATAAAGTAAAACGTGGCGGACGCGCTATTCAAGGAAAACCGTTCAAAGAGACGGCTAATTTGAAAGCGTCATCATCAAAAGCGCCTATACTTAACTTTGGTGGCCAGAACAATGAGTTATGGTGTCCAGGTGGTGAAGCCGAGTTCATCGCGAAGATGGTCAAAGAGAGTGCGAATTATGCATATCAAGTGCTGTGGTTTACAACCTTGATGTCGAAAGGTGAACATGTTGATCAAACGCGAGTGCTACTTGAAAAAGTAGGGGCACGATCAGTTAAATTTGTAGAGATGAGCCAAGGCCAAAAAGTCAGCCGTTTTGTGGCTTGGACATTTTTAGACAAACAGCAGCGACAAGATTGGTTGCTAGGTGAAGAACAAGAGTAAACCAATACCACAAAGACATCACTGAGAGTCAACAGGTTAAGAGGTGAGTTAATTAATGAGTAAATAGTTCCATTAATTAGCCACTAAATAGGTTAGGAGGATTCATGGAATTTGAAATTTACCTTCCTTGTAAACCAGACTGGTTATGCGAAAGTTTTATGAGCGTATTTTCAGTCTTGTTGCTGATTGGGCTTATTCTATTTATTCGCATTATCTACCGTGAATCTCAGAAGATAAAACGACGTACAAAAGTGCGTCGTTTACGTGGTATGGGTAGAGAGAGAAGACGGACACGCGACAGAAAGTAGTTCTTTCCATCATACGTCTTCCTTAACAATAGCTTCCATCTCAATAGCTTCTATAACTATGTTTTCCATAACAGCTTCCATAACAATACCTTTCCGCAACATGAGCCTATGACGACGTGCTTATCCTTGCATTTTCGTAAGTTGCTCACGGTATTTATTCTCCAATACTGTGTTTCCTGCTAGCGACTCTAATCTAATCAGAATTTGTAATGAGGTTATTTGATAGCCATATCGTTTATGGAAACGTAACAGGCGTAAGCGAGCGTCATTATATTGAGAATTCGTCACTTCTAAATTGGCAAGCTGTAATGTTGACCTTACTCGATTTGGATCATGATCTAATGCACGCTTAAAATAATCAGCTGCCTTTTCAATGTGTTGTGCTTTTAGTGCGCAGAAGCCAGCGTTTTCGTAACTAGCCGAAACGAGATAGTAATACGGCTGCTGAATGGCTTTGTTGAAATAGCGATCGGCTTGCTCAAACTCTCCCTGTTTGCATAAGAAAGTTCCGTAGTTGTTTAAAACATTCCCATTCCGTGAATCATGCCTAAGTGCGACTTCATAAGATGCACGCGCTTTGTCATATTCTGATACCACCTCATAGTAATGTGCCATTGAAAGGTGGGAGCGATAATAATTTGGTGAGTGTCTGACGGCGAGCTCTAAATTCTCTCGTGCTTTAACCATGTTTCTGTTTTCTAAGTATCCCAGACCTAGCGAGATCCGTGACTCAGCCATTGCGATTGGATCTGAGGCAGTTTGTGGTTCTCCATCGGTTACAGTCACGCAGCCAGATAGAAGCAAAGCCGTGGTGGCTAAAAGGCTCACTTTATACGATACGGTTTTCATCAATAGTCACTCTCCAAACAACGATGCAGATATAGTATGCAAATTGGTCCCTATTAAGTGGTAGGAGTGAAGATATTGCGAGACAGTAAGCAATCTTAAGCCAGATGGAAAAGGTCAAATTGGTTGGAAGCTAGATAAAAAGGCTGTAAACCGGATAAGATAAAAGAAAGCCGCGAACAACGCGGCTTTCTTTTATTGGAATTCGTCCTTAATGATTACTCATCATGAGTGAAATTTGCTTCGCTAAACGCATCAAGATCATATGGCGTCTGTTGGTAAACACAGTAATTTAGCCAATTTGAGAACAGCAAATGCCCGTGACTTCGCCAACTTGCGTTCGGCTTATTGTCCGGATTGTCGTTAGGGTAGTAATTAATTGGAATCACAGGCTCCATGCCTTCACTTAAGTCACGGACATACTCATGATGTAAGGTGAAAGCGTCATACTCAGGGTGACCGGTAACAAACACATTTCGTTTATCTTTGGTTGCTGCCAAATAGACACCAGCATCATCAGAACTCGCGAGGATATCAAGATCAGTATGCTCACTTAAATATTCTGGTGAAAAATCAGCATAACGAGAGTGTGGTGCAAGGAAAGTATCATCAAACCCGCGCAGAATTGGGTGGAACTCTTGGTGTAATTTATGGTGATAAACACCAGATAATTTCTCTTTGCGTGTTCGCTTTGGCAAGTTATAGAGCAGTTTGAGACCCGCTTGAGCCGCCCAGCAGACGAACAGAGTTGAAGTGACGTGTTTATTCGCCCAAGACATAATATCTTCAAGGTGTTCCCAATAGATAACATCTTCAAATTGGACTAGCCCGAGTGGCGCACCTGTAATGATCAAACCATCAAAGTTACGCTTCTTAACCATCTCAAATTGGCGGTAGAAGTTGTCTAAATGTTCTGTTGGTGTGTTTTTACTTGGGCGATCATCGATGCGCAGTAATTCAATATCAACCTGCAAAGGACTATTTGAAAGTAAGCGAAGAAATTGGGTTTCAGTCTCAATCTTTTTAGGCATCAGATTAAGGATCAGCACTTTCAGAGGTCGAATTTCCTGAGTAGAAGCTCGAGATTCAGGCATCACGAAGATATTCTCTTGGCGTAACACATCGGATGCGGGTAATTGATCGGGGATTCGTATTGGCACAGCTTGCTCCCTAAGCTATTTTTGGACGTCTATACATCTAAACCTAACTTAATTAGAGTGAGATGTCGACATCGTATGCAAACTTAATCTGATTTTAATACTTTCGAAGAGCGGTCGATGGGATCACAAAAACAAACAGTGTATGACGTGTTATAAAATAGGGTTATATTCTGTGGTACCAAGGTATAATGCGATTAGAATACAACGCAGCTGATAATACTGAAATTGATAGGGAATTATGTGTGCAAACCTTAACTTTGATTAGAGGCTTACCGGGCTCAGGTAAATCGACTTTAGCAAAATCATTACCAGCTAAACATGTCGAAGCCGATATGTATTTCGTTAATGATGCCGGTACCTATGAGTTTAATGCATCAAAACTGAAACAAGCGCATGAATGGTGTCAAAAGCAGACTGATGAATGGCTAAAAGCCGGTGATAGTGTGGTTGTCGCCAATACTTTTGTTTGTCACTGGGAAATGAAAGCTTACCAGCAACTTGCGAAGAAGCATCGAGTCGAACTTTACATATTAGTGTGCAGAGAGAGCTATAACAATATTCATGGTGTCGATGCCGCTACGGTTGCGAGAATGAAGCGTCAGTGGCAAGAGTAAAACGTACAGAATTCCAAGACTTTAACTTTTAAAATAGTGATTATAAACATGGCAAAACGTTCTTCAATCGTCGATATGGTCTCTTATGGGATCTACTCAACATGGGATTCAAAATCTAAAGATCTTCCGAAGATCCAAGAGTTCACGACTCAAGTACCTGCTGAGCTTGATGTCGAATTCGGTTTCATCTTGAACATTAAAAAAGCGAAGGGTGAGAAGATTCGCTACTGCATATATCATCCAGATATCACGACAGATAAAGGTGAAGTATTAGAACCGTTTGATGGTGAGGAATATGTTGGTAACAATGATTGGGATTTTTACTTAGGCGACACTATCTGGGCCCCAATTGAAAACAAAATCGGAAAATGGCGAATGACCGTTGAATTAAAAGGTCAGGTCGTAGCGGATAAAACGTTCGATTTAACCGCTAAAGATGAAGGTCAATTTTGGAAGCGCAGAGGTTTTTAAAAGGCTTGTAGGTTTTAAAAAATATTGGGTTTAATAAATTTATTGAGTTTAATAAATTATAGGGTTTAAAAGGTTTTACGCACAACGTGTATTGGCTGTTTGAGTTTGCTCTAAATGCGTTTTAAGAGGTAAGGGCTTTGAAATCCCAAAGCCTTGAGCAAAATCAATGTCTAACTGTTCGAGAATCTGAGTATGCTGCTCAGATTCAACAAACTCAGCCACAGTTACTAGGTTCATACTCGAAGCTACTTGGCTCATTGCCTGAACCAGTTTCACGTCGGTAGGGTTAGTGGTGATGTTTTTGATGAAAGATCCATCTATTTTTAGTACATCAAGTGGCAGCCTACGCAGGTAATCGAAACTCGCGTAACCAGTACCAAAATCATCTAGAGCGATGCAACAACCCGCCTCTCTAAGCTTCTCTATTGTTTGTATCGCAATATCTTCGTTATGTAGTGCCATAGATTCGGTGATTTCAAAACATATCTTATTCAACGGAACCGAATAAATTCTTGCATAATCAATAATTTGATCGGCCAGTTCCACAAAGTTCAAACTTGTGGCGGTCAGGTTAATTGAGCAGCGACCAATTTGAGACCAGTTGATAACGTATTCATTGAGCGATTTGAAGGTGTGCTCTACCACCCACTTATCCAACTCTTTTTCTAAGCCAAACTTAAATATCAAAGGAAAAAAACTGGCCGGTATCATATGACGCTGGTGGGCTGAGTTTAACCTTAGAAGTACTTCGAAATATTCTTGATTATTGTTAGACCCTAGCTTTTTGTATGGCTGGCAGAAAAGCTCAAAGTCGTCATTTTTAAATGCTTCTTGAATAAAGCTCAGTTTATCAACTTGAGTTGAACTGGATTTACAGCTATCAAGCCAGAGTACCTTTGTTCGGTTGCTCGTATATTGCTCACATAGTAATGAGACAATAGACTCAATATTGTTATTGGTTGATATTTCGGTGCAAATCAAAGAACGTTTTACTAATTCGATTGAGTGACCGCTTTTGATAAATTGAAAGTGTTTCAAAGAGAGCAACAACGCGTCTATTTCATTTTGAACATTAACTCTTTCATTAACTGGCAAATAACATAATAGACCGCTTGAAAAGGGGGGCAGATAGCTTCGAGAAATAAAGGTTATTCTGTCACCTAAATGTTCACTCAAATTCTTTAAAAACTGAGCTCGACCTTTGTGGCCCAAACATAATGTCTTTGACAATGTAGCTTCGAGATCGATATAAATGAGCACCACTTTAGTATGTTGATTTAGATCTTCTTTCAGCTGAGATAAGTTATAGATGCCTGTATAGGGATCTCGGCGCTCGTGTTCAATCGCGGATTTTGTCGTTAAATACGTTCGGATTGAATGCCCAGCCAGAAGGAAAATCAAGGCTGCAATAATCGCGAAAACTACAAGTTGATCATAGAACTGATAAGTATCGATCACTTTTAAATTAAATCGTTGCACAGAGTTGTGAACAGCAAGCACAACCACGGTGGCGGCGATAGCGAATGGACGAATGAGCCCAAATCGTCCTAGGCCAACAGCAACACAGTACAGTGATATTAAACATACGGTGTTTAAGATGATGCTGTTATTAATAAACAGAATTGTCAACATGCCAGCCAAACAGGTTGCTAACCAATACCAGTAATGGCTACTTTTAAACCTCGACTTGAGCATTTCATTATCGATATCTAAAAAGGGGACGGTTTGATTTTTCGTTAACGCACTAACCATGATGATGAGCAGTGGCGTTAAAATAAGGTGAGTGAGATTGCCACCAATAATCGCCAGTAGCATGAGATCAGGAGTCGATAGTAACGAAGTTTGTTTTACACTATAGAGCAAAAACAGAGAACTATTAAATATAGGGTAGAGAAATCCAACGACGAGGACGTAACTAGTTAAAACAAAAGTATAATTTTGAGGTTCTATTTTTGCCTTTATATATTGATATAGAGTGACAAAAAAATACGACACCAAGGGAAAAAAGAGCGATATTTCAACAGAAGAAATGATATCTCTTCCGGATAACAGGTAGTAATAAGTGAATAAGCTAAGACAAATTCCAACTAAGGTTTTAGCGCCCTTAGTAAAAAGAAAGGCAAAAATAAAAGCTGATGTGAAAGAGAGGACCTGGCTTTTTTCTTGAATTAGAGTAAAGAATACTGAAATTTGAAAGCTGGTAAGTATGACAATGAATACAGTTAGCTGCAGAAGAATTTCAGGAATTATTTTGTTCTGATTTTCTCGTAGAATTGGAAAAAATACTTGGGTCATCAATTGTCTCACTTAACCGTTACGAAGACAGTTTAACACGGTTATAGAGAACGATGTACATTTAAATGACAGCACACCTTAGGTTGTAAAGATGTGCTGTATATTGTTTTGATTTGACTAAAAGTTTTATGCAGTTGTTAGGTATGTTTTAACAAACTCTGCTGCTTTTACCATGTCATCGATGGCAATATGCTCTTCAGTAGTATGAACTTTAGCCATACCAGTAGAAATATTGACTGTGGTTAAACCTTTCTCGTTGAAGTTATTTGCATCGCTACCGCCACCTGTACCTTTAGTGATCGGCGTTAATCCATTTTTCTCAAACGCTGCTTTAACCTTTTGGATATGCGGGTGATCATCAGCAATAACAAATGCGTTGTAAGCACGTGTTGATTCAATTTCTACTTCAGCACCATGTTTTTCGGCCGCGGCTTTGAAAGTGTTGATCATGTGATCCACTTGAGCCGTTAGTTTGTCGTCGTTCAATGAACGTGCTTCCGCAACAATACGTAATTCAGGCATCACGATGTTAGTCGCTTGTCCACCTTCCACGATACCGATGTTTGCTGTTGTCTCTTCGTCGACACGTAAAAGCTTCATTTGAGTAATCGCATCAGCAGCAACTGCAATCGCACTGATACCTTCTTCTGGAGCAAGACCCGCGTGAGCAGGACGACCTGTGATTTTCGCTACGATTTTTTGTTGGCCTGGCGCAGAGTTAACGATAGTACCAACTGGACCGCCTGTATCTAGAACGATTGCATTGGTCGATTTAATGTAAGACATGTCGAAGTTTTTAGAGCCAAATAATCCACCTTCTTCAAACACAGTGAAAGCAATTTCAATCGTCTTGTGCTCAAGGTTATCTGCTTGAATACAACGAACGGCTTCCATGATCGCCGCAATGCCAGATTTATCGTCGCCACCTAAAATAGTGTTGCCTTTAGAACGAATAATGCCATCTTCAATAATAGGTTCGATGCCAATACCAGGAGTTACCGTATCCATGTGGCAGCTTAGTACGATGCTGTCATCAATTTTACCTTCAAGGCGAGCGTAAACATTAAAGCCATTAGACACTTCCTCAGGCACTACAAGTTTATGTACTTCAAACCCAAGTGCGCTTAATTGCTCGGCTAACGTTTCAGCGATCTGTTTTTCATTGCGTGATTCACTGTCGATTTTCACAAGTTGGCAAAAGTGCTCAACTAGACGTTGTTGATTGATATCAGTCATTGGTTAACTCTCATTATTAATAACTTACTTATTCATAGAGTGCTGAAAGAGAGACGATGCCAGCGTGAAAACCATGAATGAAGCAAGTTGGGAACAGGGAACAGGCAACGAATATAGCTCTAATTTCTGTTACCTATGCCTGTTTTAAATCAAAGAATGGAGCGGTTAACGGCGATCTGAGCAACAAATTTGATAAACAAAGTCAGCGCTGTGAAAAATAAGCCTATTCATTTACTCACTTGCGACAACCATGAGCTAAAGCCGGAACAACTGAGTAACGATTAGAAATAAAAGAGGCATAAATGGCGAATCTAATTTACATGTTGAAGCGCTATTGTAGCCATCTATGGACAGATAAATATGGGGTAGCAGGCTGAAAATAGACGGTTTTAAACGATTCATCCTATCACTGGTCTTTGTGTAACATTAAATTTACATTGTCGCCCGTCTATTACCAAACATTGATTTAAATCAAATGACTTCTCAAATAGCTAAAACTCCCTCAAGGTTAATAATATGTTAATTAAACATTCTCTTAGGCACTTGTTCACCTAAGTGAAATCGTAATTCTCTAAAGGAGTAGAGCATGACCACTTCATTTAACCCACTAGGTACCGATGGTTTTGAATTTGTAGAATATACTGCAGCGGATCCTGAAGGGATTGCCAAGCTTAAAGCACTGTTTTTATCTCTTGGTTTTGCTGAAATAGCCAAGCATCGTTCTAAAGAGGCGTGGTTATATCGTCAGGGTGACATTAGCTTTATCGTCAATGCTCAACCGCACAGCCAAGCTGAAACATTTTCTACCATTCATGGGCCATCTGTTTGTGGCATGGCTTTTCGAGTTTCTGATGCTGGCGCTGCGTATCAGCATGCTGTCGGAAATGGAGGCAGGCCTTACAAAACTGAAATTGGCCCAATGGAGCTAAGCATCCCTGCTATTTATGGTATTGGCGATAGTTTGATCTACTTTGTTGACCGCTACGGAAGCCAAAACATTTATGACGTTGATTTCAAATTCTATGACGATGCTGAACTGCGTTTACAGACTCAAGGGGTCGGTTTACTTGATATCGATCACTTAACTCATAATGTTAAGCAAGGGCATATGGACGTGTGGTCTGGATTTTATGAGCGTATTGGTAATTTCAGAGAGATCCGTTATTTCGATATTGAAGGCAAGCTCACTGGGCTAGTAAGCCGAGCGATGACCGCTCCGTGTGGAAAAATTCGAATTCCAATTAATGAATCTTCAGACGATAAATCACAAATCGAAGAGTTTATACGTGAATATAAAGGTGAAGGCATTCAACACATCGCATTGTCAACGGATGATATTTACCAGACCGTCAGAACGTTACGTGAGCGTGGGATGGATTTCATGCCGACGCCAGACACTTACTATGCCAAAGTGAATGAACGGGTCGAGGGGCATAATGAAAATCTTCAAGATCTTAAAGATTTGCGCGTGCTGATTGATGGTGCTCCGATGAAAGATGGCATCTTATTGCAGATATTTACTCAGACCGTCATTGGGCCTGTATTTTTTGAGATCATTCAGCGCAAGGGCAATGAAGGGTTTGGTGAAGGTAACTTCAAGGCGCTGTTTGAATCAATCGAAGAAGATCAAATTCGTCGAGGAGTACTAGATAATGCATAAATGGATCACATTTCCTCATCGGGAGGGAGTGTGCTCTAAGCAAGCACATGCCGATTTCCCAAGCGAGGCTATCTACGAAAGGGAAGCGGGGCGCGGAGGTTTCTTCGGTCCTGCGGCACACTTCCATCATCAACATGCTCCTACGGGATGGAGTGAATGGGAAGGTGAGTTAAGGCCACGTGCATTTGACTGCAACCTTATTGACGAGTCAGAACAAGCGAGTCCGTGGTCTGCTCCTCATATTCTGCATAATAGCAGCTGTAAAATTCGAACTTGGAAAATCAGTAACACGATGGATTTCCTAGTACGAAATGCTGATGGTGATGACTTACTGTTTATTCATGCGGGTAAGGCAGATATGTTCTGTGATTATGGACATATTCAGATTTCTGAAGGGGACTATGTTTTGATCCCTCGCTCGACCTCCTGGCGCTTGGAAGTGACGGAGCCTCTATTCATCTTGATGATTGAAAGCACAGATGGCTCCTATTCGTTACCTGAGAAAGGGATGGTTGGTCATCATGCCGTATTTGACCCTGCTATTCTCGAAGTGCCATCCATTAATGATCAATTCAAAGCTCAATACTCAGAGAATACGACCAAAGTTCAAATAAAACGCCATGAAAAAAAGAGTGTGATTACCTATCCGTTTAACCCACTTGATGCTGTGGGTTGGCACGGTGATTTGGCGGTAGTCAAACTGAATTGGCGTGATATTCGTCCTTTAATGTCCCACAGGTATCATTTGCCACCTTCCGCTCATACCACTTTTGTCGGGAAAGATTTTGTGGTTTGCACTTTTGTACCTCGTCCCATTGAGAGCGATCCCGGCGCACTGAAGGTTCCGTTCTATCACAACAATGACGATTATGATGAGGTGCTGTTTTATCACGCGGGTGATTTCTTTAGCCGAGACAACATCGAAGCGGGGATGGTGACCTTTCACCCTGCAGGATTTACCCACGGGCCTCACCCCAAAGCATTTAAAGCCGGATTAGAACATAAGAAAAAGTTTACCGATGAAGTCGCGGTGATGATCGATACCCGACAAGCATTAGAATTTGGCGATGCAGCAAAAAAAGCAGAGAACAAGCAGTATGTTTATAGCTGGCGTTAATGGAGAAAGAAAATGAAATTAGCCACACTCAAAGATGGAACAAGAGACGGTGTACTAGTCATTGTGAGTAAAGATTTAACCCAATGCATTGCGCCCACTCATATTGCTCAAACCTTACAATATGCACTGGATAACTGGGACAAGGTTTACTCACAATTGAATGAGTACTATCAAGCTCTAAATAAGGGAGAGTTGTCTGATTCTGTGTCGTTTATTCAGTCACAGTGTGAGTCACCGCTGCCAAGAGCTTACCAATGGGCCGATGGCTCAGCATACGTCAATCACGTCGAGTTAGTACGAAAGGCTCGCGGAGCGGAAATGCCACCAAGTTTTTGGACGGACCCACTAATGTACCAAGGTGGATCGGACTCCTTTATTGGTCCTCAAGATGATATTCCAGTGGAAAGCGAACAGTGGGGAATAGATTTTGAAGCGGAAGTCGCTGTGATTACTAGTGACGTCCCAATGGGCGCTTCCATCAAACAAGCAAAAGAGAGTATCCGTTTAGTGATGTTGGTGAATGATGTATCGCTACGTGGATTAATCCCTGCTGAATTAGGCAAAGGTTTTGGCTTCTTTCAATCAAAACCATCATCGGCATTTTCACCTGTAGCTCTGACTCCCGATGAATTAGGGCAGGCATGGGATGGTGGGAAATTATCGTTGCCATTGGAGTCCACATTCAATGGCAATTTATTTGGATGCCCTAATGCGGGCACCGATATGACGTTTGAATTTCCTGACTTGATCGTTCATGCCGCACGCTCTCGTCCCTTAGCAAGTGGAGCGATTATAGGCTCCGGTACGGTTTCAAATAAGCAGGGGACTCAGTATGGAACATCCATTTCTGAAGGTGGTGTTGGGTATTCATGTATCGCTGAAGTGAGGATGATAGAGACTATTCGTGATGGGCAAGCGAGTACTGAATTCATGAAGTTTGGAGACAGTATAAAGATGGAGATGCATGACTCTGAAGGGAATAACTTGTTTGGTACGATCGAGCAGACCATCGTTCGTCATGATAAACCGTCTTAATGTGAACTTACTTTATATAAACTTAAGCTAGGGAATACCGCCGATATGAAAAATAAAGACAATACGACGATAACGCTTTACAGCTATTGGCGATCATCGGCGGCGTACCGAGTCAGAATCGCGCTGAATTTGAAACAATTAGACTATCAAACTACCCCTGTTCATCTGGTTAAGAATGGGGGAGAGCAGCATTCTGAGGCATTTCATGAAATGAATCCTAGCGAGCTTGTTCCGGTATTAAAAGATGGCGATCTCGTTCTGAATCAATCAATGACAATCATGGATTATTTAGATGAAACCTATAGTGGTCATTCATTAATTCCTTCAAATGGTGAACAACGTTATACCGTTAAAGCGCTGGCACAAGATGTCGCCATTGATATTCACCCCATCAACAATCTACGAGTACTTCAATATCTTGAGCAAGAGTGCGAAATGACAGCAGAGCACAAGCAGAGCTGGTACAAACATTGGATTGGCATTGGGTTTGAAGCGTTCGAAACCAAACTTAAACACTTCTCTGGTTTGTATTGTGTTGGTGACGAGATCACGCTCGCTGATATTTGTCTTGTACCTCAAGTGTATAACGCAATACGTTTTGGGGTTGATATGACGCCATTTCCTACCATTGAAAGCATCTATGAACGATGTAATCAGCAAGCGGCATTCATTGATGCCATGCCTGAAAATCAAATTGATGCTGAATAAGTAAGAGGTAGAAATAACGATTACGGCAAAGCGAGTTGCTGAGTAAAGCGAATCGCGGTAAAGCTTAAAGATATCGTACTGACCCCGCTAGACGAATTTTATAATCACTCCTACATTATTAATGATAATAATATAAATATATTTGGAGTGATTATGTTACTCATATCAAGATTAACGCTGATTATTGGCGTATTAAATGCCCTGATTTTAAGGGTGTTGAGCGTAAAAAAATGGCTTTTTAGTACGCTACTTTTCAGTGTTACGTTTGCCAATGCGGCTTCATTATCTTCTTTAAACTATCTAACTGAAGAGTATCCCCCTTACAACTTTAGTGAAGATGGCGTGGTAAAAGGAATATCAGTCGACCTGTTAATTGAAGCGGCGCATCACTCAGGGGTCGTGTTAAACAATAAGGACATTACGATTCAACCTTGGGCGAGAGCGTATCGTGATGCACTTGTGAAGCCGAATGTGGCACTGTTTTCGATGACAAGAACGCCCAGTAGGGAAACATTGTTTAAGTGGGTTGGCCCAATAAGTAAAACGAGAGTTGTGGTATTGGCTAAAAAGTCGAATGAAATTGTAATTAATGAAAGCTTGGATTTAGCACAGTTTAAAATAGGCGTGATACGAGATGACGTAGGAGAACAATTGCTGATCAGTCATGGGATCCCAAGAGATTCGATGCAAGAGAGCTCTTATGCTGTGACGTTGGCAGAACAGTTACATAAAGGGCGGATTGATTTATGGGCATATGAAGAGAATGTAGCAAAATGGTGGATTCAAGTGAGTGGCTACAAAACGAGTGATTTTGAACCCGTCTATATTTTACAAGAAGGTGAGTTATTTTATGCCTTCAATACACATATTGATGATGACACTATCGATTCATTGCAAGCGGGTTTAGACGCTTTAAAGTCAGTACATAATGAAGATGATGTCAGCCACTATCAAACCATTTTGAACCGCTATCAATAACTACGTAATCAATCCGTTTCTCACTAAACTACGACGTACATTTTTGCATAACTTACCGAACTGTCTAATTTCCGTCATATTGGGCAGTTCTTCACGTTGAAGTTGAGCCTCCCAGTACAATACATCACTTTCCACCAGCTCAATTAACTTGCGTGGGCAACCGACACAGGTATCCCCACAGATCTGAGCTTCAGGTGCATCAAATGGAAAATCAGCTCTTACCGCAGTAATAATGTTAAGCATTGCTGTTTTGCGATCGGGTTTCTGAGTAAGTGCGGTGTTCTGAGTCATGTAAAACTTGCCTAAACGAATGGGAGCGCGATTTTATCTCAATTGAGAAGACAATCAATAAAAAGGTTTTTAAAAATAAGGAGAAAGGTTAGGGGAAGATCGAGCCGCTTTATTGCAAATAAAAAGGAGCAGAAGCCCCTCAGTAATTTTGGCTCAGACTCTCTGAAAAAATTAGATCATTTGAGACATACTTTCGAGCATATCAATTAGCTCAGTTTCTGTTGATGGCTCTTTTGCTAGCTCTACTGTTGCTGAAGCACCACCTTTAAGCATGTATGCTCTGGTTCCACAGTGATCATAATGAAACCACTTACCATTTACGCACACATCCGTATAGCATCTCGGGTCTTGTTTTAGTTCCATATCGCCACCTATTAATTACATTTGCTTAACACTTTTAACCATAATGCATCTGCAAAACATCAAAAATGATCTAGATCAACAATAAAGAGCTTGGCTAATTGATGAGATATAATTGTTTGTTATTTAAGGATAATTTTAAATGAAGTTGATGGTATAGCATTGAAGCCATTTTCGATGAGAAGCCGATATTCATTTTTATCTCACGTTAGCAAACTCTAGAAGGTGGTTTCTGAGCTATGTTTGGATCATCTCAAACCCAAGTATTATAGGCTCTCAAGAGTTTCTTCTTGCCAATACGTACGTTTAAACATACGCTTAGATAACATAAAACCTCGATTAAGCTTTTGTTTTACAAGCAGTGTTGGATCATGACTAATATATTTATAATTGTTGCTGTACTTGTTTTGTTTTTTATCATCATTCAGAAATATGTCGTGAAGTCGGATGATACAAAAGATCATAATTATCAAAAGAAAAGTAACCTTCTTAATATGCAGGAAGGGGCCTTTTATAACGCCTTAAAATCAGCCGTTGGTGAGCATGGTGCCGTGTTTGCTAAGGTCAATATGTCTAGTGTTGTGACGCCAGCAAAAGCCCGAAATAAGAAAGATTGGTTTATCGCAAACAACAAAATTTCACGTAGCTACTTTGACTTTGTTGTGTGTGATCCTCGTTCAATGGAAATTCGAGTCGTCATCGCGTTAGATAATGGCAAAGAGCTTAATAAAGGCAAAGCCGAACGCGAAAAGTTATTGATGCATGTCTGTAAGACAGCAAACATTCCTTTGATTGGGGCGTCTGTTCGCCATAGCTATCAAGTGAGTCGGTTGAAGAGATTGCTGGCCGCGCATATTGATCTAATTGAACCCGAAAAAGAGGTTCGTTTTTGTCGAAAATGTGGCAGCCCAATGATCATTAAAGTGGCAAGCCAAGGCGAATTTAAAGGACGCCGCTTCTTCACCTGTAGTCGTCAGCCAATTTGTACCTATACTGAAAACTACAATGTTGTGTTTGAAATGGATAGCGAAGAATAAGTCACTCATTTCTTTATTTACAGCTTAAAACGCTACAATCCAAACCGCTAGTCTCAAACAGCTAGACTCGAACAGCTATGATTCGAATAACTACTACTCAAAACCGGCAATTCAAAAGCTTTCGGCCATTGCGCCATCATCTATGTGGCGCAGTATGTTCATTCATCCTCGTAATATTCATTTATCTTCGTAACTAAGAAACCTGAGTCACTTTCTCTTTTTACATCTATAGTTTAATGGTCATCCTAAAGTTTATGGCTTCCGCTTCGTACTACTACGATCAATGACTGGCTGAAATAAAGTCTGAGGTTAAAGATTAGAAGTAAGAGCGTCGAGGTCATAGAATGAAACTATTTTAGTTGTGATATCTTCCGATAACAGTAAAGGAGAGGCTATGCGATGGATTGGGAGTGCTGCTTTATTGTTTAGTTGTTCTGTGTTCGCAGAACAGTCATCACTCACGTTAGCGTTACCGTCACAAAAAGATGGTGGTCATGCTTACTTTCATGATCTTCTCACTCAAGCTCTGAATGATGTTGGCGTCCATTTAAAGATCATCACTCCCGATAAACATATCCCCCAAAAACGTGCGATAAAAATGGTCAGGAAAAATCAGCTCTCATTAATGTGGTTGATTCAAACAGATAGACGAGATGCTCAACTGACTCCTGTAAAAGTCCCACTGACGTCAGGTCTTATCGGTAAGCGCGTATTACTCATTCCTAAAGGGGCACAAGAGGCCTACGAACATATTTATGACCTTAAAGATTTACAGCGTTCTGGTTTAATTGCAGGCCTAGGTATTAATTGGTTTGATGTAGAAGTGTGGCATCAAAATCAACTCAATGTTTTCTTGCAAGATGGAGAGTGGCGAAACCTATATGGTTCTCTATCTGTTGATGGAGAAGTGAACTATTTCCCAAGAGGCGTAAATGAAATAGTAGGAGAAGCCAAATTTAATCCCGCACTCGATATCGAACAGTATTTGTTACTTGAGTATCACCGAGATTTTCAATTCTATCTGAGTGAAGGGGCCTCAGTGCATAGAGAGCTTATTGAAAAAGCCTTAGTGCGAGCTAAAGAAACAGGTTTGATGAATGCTTTGATAGAAAAACATTGGAGCGATGACTTCGATGCCCTCAATCTAGATTCTCGTCGTATCATCCCACTTTCATCAGATAGCCCAGTCAGTCGTCAATAATCGAGTCAGTAACGCGAATAATTGATCGATTTATTGAGATCATATTGCCATCTGTAAATCTCAAGATTAGAATGCGAACCATTTTTATTACGATGTGGTTTAATTATGTCTTCTATCTTGGTTGTCGATGACGATGTACAACTGTGTGAATTACTCACCGAAGTCTTAATCGAAGAAGGTTATGACGTCAGCTCTGTTCATTGTGGTGAGAGCGCATTAGAGTTCATTCAATCTCATCCCGTTGATCTGGTTCTACTCGATGTCATGCTACCGAACCTGAACGGCCTGCAAGTGGCGCGAAGAATTTGCCAACGCTTTGCTACTCCGATTTTAATGTTAACCGCGCTGAACGATGAAGCGTCAATGCTCGATGGTTACCAAGCGGGAGCGGATCAATACATAGCAAAACCATTCAAAGTGCCTGAGCTACTCACTCGAATCAAAGTGATTTTGCGTCGAGTCGGTTTAGAGCGCCAGAGGCAGAGCCTGAGTTCAGTACCGACGAAAATTGCAGATCAACTCGCTCGTATTCCTTTAACAGGCACTGAATCAGAATTGTTGGATTACCTGATCAAAAACAGTGGGGTTATAGTTTCAAAAGCGGATCTACAGAAAAATGTATTGAAGAAAGAGTTGAGTCCGTTCGATCGAAATCTAGATATGCACATCAGCAATATTCGTCGCAAGATAGTTCAAGCGGGGTTATCGAAGCAACATATTAAAACCATCAGAGGAAGAGGTTATAGCTATTTAGAGGTGGCTAGCTAATGATGTTGAGTGAGATGGCATCAACAATTAAACCGTTTCGTTCGGGTTTAGCATTTAAATTATTTGGTTACTTAGCGGCAATACTGATATCGATCTTAGTGGTTCAAACGCTTGCAGAGAAAGCACTAGTGAAAGCATTGCTAAAAATTCCTGCAGAAGTAAAACGTGATATGCAGGATTTGGCCTATCAAGCGAACGTACTTATCAATGAAGGCGATATGGATGAGTTAGCGGATTGGGCGAATGCACAGCCCTATTATCTGTTCATTATTGATGACAATAAACGTCCGATTACCCATCGAAGTATGCACCCACACTTTGAATTCAAGCTTCGTTATTTGCGTACGATCGATGTTCAGTTGGACGATAGAGTCAACCGTCCATTGATTGGCCTACCGCTTGAAAATGGAAATACGTTGGTTATCCAGTTGCCTCATCAAGTTCATCCGGCCAACAATTTTGTCTACTATTTTACTTTAATCAAAGTAGTGATCGCTTTTGTGATTCTGACTTTGTTTACTGGCATTATGCTGCGCTTTCTTCAGCAGCCACTCGATAGGTTAAGAGAGGCGAGCCGTCGGTTATCCCAAGGTGACTTTTCCGTTAGTGTGGTTAATGAGCTGAACTCTAAAACCACAGAATTCCACGAGCTTGCCACTGATTTTGATCACATGACGCAGAAGATACACTCTTTAGCTGAAAAGCAGCGCAGACTCATTAGAGATGTGTCTCATGAACTTCGCACACCGTTGGCTAGGCAAAATTTAGCGTTACACTTGCTACGTAAGAAATCACAAGACAGCGAGCAGCATTTAATCACTCGCTTAGAGGCTGAAATTAACGAGATGGATGATCTGATAGGGGAGATCTTACAGTTCAGCCGCTTGGAGAATTCGCAATACGATGCGGAATGCCTACCCTTACAACTTGAAAGCTATTGTGAAATTCAAGCCAGTCAAAGCAAAATGGAGTTAATTGGGAATCAACAGATCCAGACTCACTTGAATAACCAAACACCAATGATCAACGCCGATGCCCGTCTGTTACTGCGAATATTAAAAAACTTGATTGGAAATGCGATTAAATATGCAGGGCAAGATGCGGTGATTCAAGTGTCGGTGAGTAATGGTTTTACTGCTGACAAAAGTAAGCTTCAAAATGGCATACAAAATTTTGTGGTTGTGACGGTTGAGGATGACGGTCCTGGCATTCCTAAGCATCAATTAAAGTCTATTTTTGATCCTTTCACTCGTCTTGAATCTGCGAGAGATAAGCAGTCAGGAGGTTATGGTTTAGGCTTAGCGATTGTGAAAGAGGCAATGAACTTAATGGACGGTAAGATCGTGGCAGAAAATAGTGAAATCACAGGTGGTTTAAAAATCAGTCTCTATTTTAAGTATTCTCATTAATATCTGTTTATGCTGCCTCAGCAATCCTTTACATAAATTTACAAACGCAAAGAATGTAAATTTAATGCAAATAATAATAATTATCACTTATATTCACCTCCGAAATCAAACAAGGACACCGGCAACGGTTGAAACAGAGCTCAAATAGAGGCTCACCTAAAATATTCGGAGTGTAGGATGACATTTTCAAAGAGCCATTTGGCATTAATAATCGGCGCGGTTCTCGCAGCACCAAGTGGTGTAGCAAGTACAGAAGTAACAAAGACAGACGTTGATGAAAAGCTAGTGGTTACAGGACACGATTACGGCTACAAAGCTGATACGAACTCTACTGCAATGCGCATGGAGATGACTCAGTTAGAAACGCCAGGACAAGTTAGTGTCATTGACGAACAAGTTATTGATGAACAACGCGCGAGTACGTTAGGTGAAGTCCTTAAAAATGATGCTTCAATTTCAGCGGGTTCAAAATCAACCAACCGCGAGCGTTTTAACTTACGTGGTTTCTCATTAGACAGTGGCGCAAGCTACTTGCGTGACGGTGTACAACACTGGTCTCACTATCGCCAGCCAGTTGAATTGCTTGAACGTGTAGAAGTATTAAAAGGCCCTGCAGGTCTACTGTATGGTGAATCGACTCCGGGTGGCTTAGTTAACATGATTGCTAAGAAACCAACGTATGAAACACAAGTGAATGTGAGCCAAGACATCGGTTCAGACAATTACACACGAACGGTTGCAGATGTAAGTGGTTCACTCAATGAAGATCAGACATTGCGTGCTCGTGTGATTGTATCTCAAGAAAACCAGGACTCATGGCGTACACGTTTTGACGGAACAGATGTTGAAACTGAGCGTTTCGTCGGTGGTCTATTTGTTGATTACGACATTAATGAAGATACGATGCTATCTGTTCATTACGATCGTACTCAAGAGCTTGGAGACTTAGACAATGGCTCAAAAATTGATACCACAACAGGTAAGGTGATTGACCCTTCAATCGTAAATGATCAACGTTTTGCTCGTACTGATAATGATGTTGCCAACTATGGTGCCGCCATTACAGCAAACTTGAATGATCAATGGTCAGTTAAGAGTGGAATCAGCCGTCAGTTTTATGAGCGCCAACGAACAGAATCGAACAACTCCGTCCGTGGTGCGGGCAATAATCAATTCGGTTACAAAGTATCAGATCGACATGATGAGTGGACATTCGATACCGCTTATGTTGATTTCACCGGTGATTTTGATGCACTAGGTGTGAATCACCGATTACTTGTGGGTGCAAACGGTCTTCACTACGATTACAAGCGTTTGTACGAAGCCGGGTATACCTGTGTTAACGGAACAGAAGCGGAAGCGATCAACGAGTGTGGCAATGGTTTCGATAAACCATCAGACATCAGCTACCGCAACGATACAACAGAATCGCACTCTCAAAGCAAACATTATGGTGTTTACGTTCAGGATCTAGTCAGCTTTAATGATCAATGGCAAGTTCTAGCGGGTGTCCGTTTTGCGCATGACAAAACAGAAAGCAGCAGCGGCAAAAAAGAGAGTTACAACAATGTTCTTCCAAAGCTTGGATTAATATACTCTCCAGCTGAAAATGGGTCTATCTACGCGGTTTACTCAGAAAGTTTTCAGCCTGTTGGTGAAATCACTAACCAAGATGATGTGAATTTTGGTGATAGCCAAGATGCTAAAAAAGGCACGCTTTACGAGGTAGGTTCAAAATGGGATCTGTTTGATGAACGCCTGTTTGTTTCTGGTGCGCTGTTCCAAATCACTCAATCGAACATGCAAGTGACGGAAGATTTTGATACCCCAGTCAATGGAAAAGACCAGATCACGACGCAAGTTGGTGAACAAGTGCATACTGGTGTTGAACTATCGGCAACAGGTTTCGTTATGGATTCATTGTCGGTAAGCGCATCAACGATGTTCTTAGATGCTGAATACAAAAATGATCCTGATTTGAATGGTAAGACGCCTGCTGATGTTCCTGAATTTACAGCAAGTATTTGGTCAACTTACGCGTTCAATAATGGCACAGACGTGAACTTAGGTGTTTACCACGTAGGTGAGCGCTACACGGAAAGCGCTAACACCTTTAAGAAAGATGCGTATACTCGTGTCGACATGGGGGTTTCACATACCGTTAAGTACGATGAAAATCTTGATTTCGTTGCTCGATTTAACGTTGAAAACCTATTTGATACCGACTACCTAGAAGGCGGTAGCACAAGTGGCGTCGTTGTCGGTGAAGGTCGCAACTACATGGCAACGCTACAAGTTAAATACTGATAATGGGGTTTAGCCATTTAGTACAGTAAAATACTAATTGAAGGGAAAGGTCATACTTTCCCTTTCTTAGGTTATAAATTTTGCAAGAGTTTACATCATCATGCAAAATGGATGGTATTGATAATGGGTATTGTTATCAATCGGTTTGAGCAGTACTCATTAGCCAATGAACATCGTTATAGATTAACGTCTGTTTGGTTCTCTTTTCACACAATTGACTACAACTATGAATCATTTTAAAACCAGTTTAATGCTTATCATCGCCACGATTGTTACCCCCGTACAAGCGAACAGTTTGGATACGGCGCGTTCTATTGAAAGTAAGACAAATGCCGCTTCTGCCATCAGCCAGAAAAAGATCGATCAAAGTGCTCAAATGACACTGAATTTAAAAGCTGAAATAGAACAACTTCAAGAAGAGGTTGATAACCTTGAGGTGTACCGAAACCATCTATCTGCCTTGGTCGATAACCAGAACCAAGAAGCGGACAGTTTAAATGTTCAAATTGAAGAGATTAAGCATACACGTCAGGGCGTGGTGCCATTGATGTATAAAATGATTGATGGTCTAGAACAGATCATTACAAACGATAGTCCGATTAAGCCGGAGTTATGCATAGAGCGGCTCACTAAGCTCAAAACCATGATGAGTAGAGCGAATGTGAGTGATGCTGAAAAATATCGTCGAATCTTAGAAGCCTACCAAATTGAAATGGACTACGGTACCAAATTAGGCAGCTACCAAGGGCAGATTATGCTCGCGTCTGAGGACGAGATTGATGCCGACATTCTCTATTTAGGTCGTGTTTCGCTGGTGGCCCGCAACCTTAAAGGCGATCAATTTTGGGCTTGGGATCAAACAGAAAAGCAGTGGCAACTTCTCGACACATCGGTTAATAGCGATTTAGACAAAGCGTATGATATCGCTTCAAAACAAGCGGCTCCAAGTCTGATTACGCTGCCAGTGTCTGTATCGAATGATCAACAGCTAAATTTGAATACCTCCTCTCGTTCGCAAGCTAATATGATAAAAAACCAAGCCAACATGATAAAAACCAATGTGACAGCAAGTAATTCGGAGATAAATTAAGATGATCAATGTATCTCTAACGTCAACATTTTCTAGCCTTCGAGTGCTAGGGCTATCACTGGCTCTTTTCTGTCACAACGCTATGGCTACGGATGATCTCGTTCACCAAGCTAAAATCGAAAATACCCAGCAAAAATCACATAACGTTCAACGTGAAAAAGGTTTCAAGCAGACTGAACAAACATTCCAACAACAGAAAAATGAGTTGTTGGCTAAACGTAAGCAACTCCAAGCTGAAACGGATAAATTATCAACCCAGTTTAGTGCGAATGAAAACCGATTGGCAAAATTGGAAGAAACATTACGTCTGGATGCAGGTAGCCTAGGTGAGCTGTTTGGTGTTGTCAGACAATCGGCAAAGGATTTAAAACGAGAGCTTGATTCGTCTATCACTCAAGCGGACGCAGCGAGATATTCGCAAACCGTTACCGATATTGTGGATGCTCAATCACTACCATCAATGACTCAATTGACTGGGCTGTGGTTAAGCATGGTTGAACAGATCCGTGCCAGTGGCGAACTTGGACAAACAAGCATTACCTATATTAATGGAGACGGGGAACGTTCAGAAGTCGCGGCAGCACGATTAGGTGTATTTGGCCTGATAGGCGAACAAGGTTACATGAATTGGAATGGCAAGCGTCAAACCGCCACTCACTACTTAAAACAGCCAGACAATGGACCGACACTTTCGACTGTTTCAACTCTTCGAAATGGTGGTATTCAACAGATCGTTGTTGATCCATCACGTGGCGTAATGCTCGAACAATTGGCGAATACTCCAAGCTTTAAAGACCGTATTCAAGCGGGTGGTGTGGTTGGCAAAATCATTTTAGGTCTACTTGGAGTCGGTTTGATTATCGCTCTGTATCGTGGTGTCGCATTACTCATCGCACAACAAAAAATTAAGCGACAACTGAAGAACCCAACACAAGCTGGAGATAACCCACTAGGTCGAATTCTAGCCGTATACGATGGTGAGCAAAATCGTAGTGTTGAAGCGCTAGAACTTAGATTGCTAGAAGCCGTTGTTGATGAGCAGCAAGGGTTAGAGAAGGGTTTATCAATGCTGAAACTATTGGCGGCTTTAGCACCAATGCTTGGTCTGCTAGGTACAGTAACAGGTATGATTGAGACGTTCCAAGTGATTACTCAGTTTGGTAATGGCGATCCAAAAGTGATGGCAGGTGGCATTTCAATGGCACTGATCACGACCGTACTTGGTCTGGTTGCTGCAATGCCACTGTTGCTTGCACATAACGTATTGAGCTCTCAGGCAGAGAACATACGCACTATTTTAGAGAAGCAAGGAATTGGCTTAGTGGCTGAACAAGCTGAAAAAACAAATCCTCAAGCTCCAATTGCTCACTCTGTTGGAAATGCAGCGTAATGAATGGCTTTGTAATTCCTGAGTTTATCCAGAACCTCGATTGGGTACTTGCTCTGTCTCATTTTATGGAACAGGGCGGGCAGATCCTATGGTGGTTAGCGGCAGTCGTCGGAATTTGTTGGTTACTAGTGATTGAGAGAGTGATTTACCTCGCGTTCTATTTCCCGAAGCAGCGAAAAGCACTTCAACGACAATGGTCGCAAAGGGACGATCATCACTCGTGGCATGCTCATGCAATACGAGATGGCTGGGTGTCTCAAGCGCATATCGCACTCAATCAGAATCTGAATATGATCAAACTCTTGGTGGCGATCTGCCCCATGCTTGGTTTGCTTGGAACTGTGACGGGTATGATTTCAGTATTTGATGTCATGGCGACTCAAGGCAGTAGTAACCCAAAATTGATGGCGTCAGGTATCTCACTCGCGACATTGCCGACAATGGCTGGAATGGTCGCTGCATTAGCGGGAATGTTTGTACATGTGCGTTTGGCAAAGGTCTGCAACTTGTCTGAATTGAAATTAGAAAAATCTTTAAGGAGTCAGAAATGAGGCTCGGTAGACGTCACGTAAAAAATGAAGAAGCACAAATCGATCTGACTTCTATGTTGGATATCGTCTTTATCATGCTGATCTTTTTTATTGTGACAAGCTCATTTGTTAGAGAGTCGGGGGTTGACGTTAATCGCCCACAAGCTTCAAACGTGACCAGTCAGAAAGAGGCCGGAATTTTTGTCGCCATCACCTCTGCGAACGATATTTATATTGATAAACGACTGGTGGACGCTGAACGAGTAGAAGCAACACTGGAACACTTATTATTAGAACAACCTGAAGCGTCGTTGGTGATCCAAGCGGATGAACATGCGTACAACGGCACGGTAGTCAAAGTGATGGATGCTGCAAAAGGTGCTGGCGTGAAGAGTATCGCGTTGGCGGCGGAGAAGCTCTAATGCTACGTTTACTCATGGCGTTGCCGTTTGCGGTAGCGATTTCGATTGGGCTATTCACCTTTATGGCTTGGATGGTAGACAGCGGTCACCAACGGACACCGGATCAAGCTGAAACGCTCAGTTTTAATATGTTGATGATCGAACAAGAAGAAGCGTTACAGCGTAGAAAGCGAAGTGTGCCAGAGCAGCCTAAAGCGCCAGAAATGCCGCCTAAATCAGCAATGAATCAGGCTAAAACAGAGGCCACCGTAAGTAATCCAAAGTTGTCACTGCCAGATTTAGGGCTTAACACTGTCGCCAATGGGTTAGCGATCAATATGCCCACATTTGGTGATTTTGGATCCAATCAAAAAGCGATGCCACTGTACCGAGTGGAGCCACGTTATCCAGCAAAAGCTAAAAAACGTAAGGTAGAAGGTTTTGTTGAGATGGAGTTTACTATCGACAAAACAGGCCGACCTACGGAGATAAAAATCACGAGTGCTAAACCTGCACGAATGTTTGATCGTTCGGCAAGGAGAGCGCTTAAGAAGTGGAAGTATCAACCTAAAATTGTTGATGGTCAGTCTGTTGAGCAGTTAGGTCAGACCGTTAGAATAGAATTTAAAATGGATAAATAATGAAACGAGTATTTAAGCTTTTTGTTACTGCATTTTGGGTTCAGTTTTTGGTTGTACCGATGGGGATTTCTGCGGAACTCAGTCAGTACACTGCAAATCGCGTACAGCGAGCGCATCAACTCCAGCAAGATGAAAAACTATCAGAAGCGATTGGTACTCTAAATGATTTAGAGATCAATCGAGATTACGATAAAGCGTTTGTAGCGCGGATGCTGGGAGTGTTCTATTGGCAAAATGAGCAAGCGGAACTGGCGATTGAACAGCTCACGTTCGCGGTAAACAGCCAGTTACTTGAAGACGCTCAAGCGTGGGTCACTAGGCGTATGCTTGCCGATATTTTATTGAGTCAACAGCACTTTGAGAAAGCAATTCCTCATTATTATGAATTATTGAAAACACGACCAGATGACAAAAAAGGAGCGGAGCTGTGGCTGCGTGTTGCACAGAGTTATTACCAGTTATCTCAATGGGAAAGGGTGTTGGTTTCGATTAGTAAGTTTGATCGCAGCAATCGAGTTAACGCCCATACAGGAGCTCTTTCAGACAACAAAGATACGAATTCAGACGCTACTGAACTGACGGATAAGTTTTCATCTCTATCGTTAAAGCTCGGAGCGCAGATGCAACTTAAGCGTTGGAAGGATGCGATTCCAACCTTAGAGCAACTCATCCATTTACAGCCTAATAAAGTGAACTGGTGGAGACAGCTTGTCGGGCTTCAACTTAAATTGAACAAAACGGACTCAGCGTTAGATTCGCTGGCGTTAGCTAAATTGCAAGGCGTTGCGTTGTCACAACAGGATCTAATTTTATTGTCTCAGCTCTATTCGAAAAGAGGCGTACCGGAGCGCGCTGCACAAATCTTGAGTGAACTGGCTGATGCAGAATCAGATGTCACATTGCTAAGTCAACAGGCCGCTTATTGGCAACAGGCAAAAGAGTGGCAACATGCGATTTCTACGTGGTCACTTGCAGCTAAGCTTGAGCCTAAATATCACTGGCAAGTTGCACAATTACTAGTGCAAGAGGGACACTATCAGCGAGCATTAACGGAGTTAGATAGAGTCACTGAAAAGGTACGAAAAGCCGATGTAGCGCTGGCGAAAGTGCGTGTTTATTACAAATTAAATAAGCTCGACAAAGCGTTAGCCAATGCAAAGAGAGCGGACAATATTCAACCTTCCAGTGAAGCAAAAAGTTGGATGAAATATCTGACTCAGTTGAGAGTGGTATCGGATTCAAAATCCTCCTAGTTTATTTCGTCCTGTCTAGCTTGGTTCTGTTTTCTTAGCTTTATTTGACGTCCAGATTTAAAGGAACTTGGGTACTAAATCCCAATCTCCATAGACCCTATAACAATCCCCATAGTCTCTGATTATGGGGATTTTTTATTTTGTCTTACTAGAGGCAATCTCATTAGGTAGGTCACACTAGTGTAAGTGAACGTAAATAATGTAAATTGAATGCCAATGAAAACCATTATCAATTACATTGCATCCCATCGTATTTATATCAGTTAACCATTCATGTTGTTAAAAAGAAAAGGCGTTCAAATCTGGGCTCGTCGATTACATATCTATATTTCAATGGCCTTATTGTTGATTGTGCTGTTTTTTTCAGTAACAGGAATCACGCTGAATCGACCAGAATGGTTTGAAAGTAATCAGCCAAATATCAAGCAGCAGACGGCGATAATTCCTAATGAAATACTTAAAAGCTCAAATGATGGTTATGAGCCAAATGAAGATGAGTTAATCGACTTTTTAACATCAAATTTGGGGTTACACGGTTCGCCATCAAACTTAGATGTGTTTACGAGTGTTGAAGCAGGGGAGCTAATCGAAGGAGAAGCGTCTCTCGATTTTAAAGGACCTGGGTACAACGCTAGCGTTTACATTGATCTGTTGACGGGTGAGGCGGAAATAGAGTCAACAAATTATGGCGTTGTCGCCCTGCTCAATGACCTACATAAAGGCCGTAATAGCGGAGAAGTTTGGAAGTGGTTTATCGACATTACTGCACTGCTGATGATCTTCTTTGTATTAACTGGGGTTTGTCTGCTGCTGCCAAAGAGGAAGACATTGAACACCTCACTTAAATGGACTGCATTTGGATCGATTATCACGTTAAGCATCTTCTATCTTGCCGTCCCTTAACTTGATTGCTGGTATCGCTACTCATTCATGTTTAAGCGTCACAGGTATGTTAGTAAAAATCATTAATCCAACGATTGAGAAACTCATGAAACATAACAGGCGAACACTCGCATGGACAAAACAAGTACTTGTTCTTGCGGCATTAATTTTACCCATATTTACTCATGCGGCATCAGGCGATAGAGCACCTACGCAACAGCTTAATGAGGGCGCAAAAGTGGATATCCGTTTACAAATTCCGACCATTAAGACCACGACATATGCTCGACCATACGTTGCAGTTTGGATTGAAAATGATCAAAGAAAATCAGTAAAAACGGTTCAACTTTGGGTCGGTAAAGACGAATGGCTGAAAGACTTACGCAGTTGGTGGAGAAAGGTAGGGCGTTACGATAAAGCACTTGTTGATGCAGTGACATCGGCCACTCGTCCTGCTGGTGATTATCGATTTGTATGGGACGGTACTAACGACGCCGGACAGAAGGTCGCGCAAGGTAATTACACCTTCCACATTGAAGTCGTGCGCGAGCATGGTGGGCGGAACTATCTACGTCAGAAATTAGAACTGGGAAATAGCGCGAATTCATACCAAATCAAGCCAACAGAAGAGACTGGGTTAATCGACATTCATTATCGGCCTCAGTAGGAACCAATAGCTAAGAACCTATAAATAAGAAGCCTGCAAATAAAAACAAAAACCGAAAGATATTAATTTAAATAAACCTCAATTTATGGATTTAATCAGAATGAAAACTACGAAACTGAAAGTTGCCCTACTTGCCAGTGTGATGGCGGTTGGTATGGCCGCCGCAACGACAGCTAACGCGCACCCACGTTGGGTTTTACCGTCACACTTTACCGTGTCAAAAGAGGGAGGCGACTGGCTAACGTTTGACGTGACCGCGTCTCATGGCACTTTTGTATTTGATAAACCAGCGGGCAGCGAGTCGGCACAAGTCATTATGCCAGATGGTAGAAAAGAGCGCCCTGACTTTGTCATTAGAGGAAAACGCCGTTCAATTTTCGATTTCTATTTTGAAGAGCAAGGCACGCATAAAGTTCAGATCAATAATACCCCGACTTATTACACTCAATACAAAGCTGGCCGTCGAGACACGGTTAAGTGGCTTAAAGCAAGCAAAGCAGAACGTGATCAATTGCTGCCAGAAAAAGCCCGTGATGTGAGTACGCAGCTTAGCTTTACTCGTGCAGAAAGTTACATCACCGTAGGAAAGCCAAGTTCTTCTGTATTTGAAATTGAAGGCAAGCTACTTGAGATGAAACCCATTACTCATCCCGCTGACATCGTGGCTGGTGAAGACGTTGAATTTCAATTTTTCTATAACGGTCAACCTCAAGCTGGCGTCGTCGCTGAGATCACTCGCGAAGGAACGCTTTACCGCAATCATCAGGAGCAGATTGACGTAACCAGTGATGAACAAGGGCGCATTACGTTCAACCCTAATATTGCAGGTCGATACGTAATGAAAGCGAATTACAAAGGTGAGTTGACCGATAATGTGATGGCTGAAAAAGCGAGTACCAATGTTCATTTAACCTTTGAAGCTCTATTGCCGTAAGTCTAACCCTCTCTATTTACAAATAAAGGATTAGTGGTCATGCATTAATCCTTGTTTAGTTCTCATCACCGAAAAGATCTTTATGAAAAAAAATTGCTCTCTGATTGGCGCGTTCATTGCGTTATGTTTCTCATCTTCTGCTTTTGCGCACTTTCCGTTAATGAGTTGCTGGTTAGAAGCAGATTACGTGCTTTGTGAAGCGGGCTATAGCGATGGAAGCAAGGCTGTAGATTATAACGTTGATATGTTCGACTACGACGATAATTTAATTGCTAAAGCGACCACCGATAAACGCTCAATTGCACAATTTAGTCACCCACAAACCGATTTCTACTTAGTGTTTGATTCGGGCCATGAAAACCCAGTAGAGGTTGATGTCGTTGAGATTTCACAAAAATGATAGTGCAAACCGTTAAATCGAATACTGGCAGCAGTGAAGGTCGTTGGGTTGGAGGCATCATTGCCGTCATTTTGCTTGTTGCAACGATCGCAATTCCATTTCATCAACAATCCAGTAAACAGCATGGCTTAGAGTCACATCAAATCTCGGTGAAGGACTTACATCAAGATGATCTTGCGATGATTGCTGAATTACGCCTTGCGTTTGAAGAGATCAAAGATTTACGGCTTGATGCCATAGAGATTAACCGCGAACAGCATCAAAGTAATCGCGAACTATCAAACGCCTCTAGCAGCAAAATGCTTGCATTTTCGCCATCGGTCAGAGAATTAGAAGAAAACTGGATTGCACCATTTGTGCACGATAAAAGCTGGGTAAGGAAAGGTGAACACCATTGGTCGAATCTAGGCAATGGATTCTATTTCGGGCGAAGAGTAGCAAGTGATGGCGCTGCCAATGTTGTTCTCAATACTCAACTTTCAAGCCCTGATATATGGTTAGCCAATGAAACATCTTTACTTGATGTTGATGGCTCGATCAGTTTACAAATTTTACGTGATAAACGCTGGAAACAAGTTGCGTTTATCGTATCCACAGAAACACATTAAGAGTGCTAATGATGAACCAATCACTTTACCGTCTCGTCCTGATATTGATAGCAGGGCTGTGTTCAGTCATTAATTCAAATGCTGCCACTGAAACTGATACACAAAATCTAGCTATATCTGAAAAACAAGCTATATCACAAAAACTAACCATCGGTATCACACTTCAGCCTTATTACAGCTATGTAAAAGCCGTTGTTGGTGACAGAGCAACGATTCTTCCTTTGGTTGATGCAGGGTTCAATCCACATAATTACTTGCCGCAACCTAATGACTTGCGCCGACTCGCGCAGATGGATGTCATTGTCATTAATGGTATCGGACATGATGATTTTGCTCTTAAAGTCATTGATGCTGCCAATCGAACCGATCTTGTGGTGTTGAAAGCAAACCAAGATGTTCCGCTACTGCCTGCGATGGGGCAATCTGTCGGCAAAGGTGCGGTGAACCCACATACTTTTGTAGGCCTGTCGACCACCATCCAGAAGGTGTACACCATCGCCAGCGAGCTATCGAAAATCGATCCTGAGAACGCAAGTTTCTATCGTAAAAATGCACGTAAATACGCAAAAATGTTCCGTTTAATGAAGCGCGAAGCAATGTTATCACTTGGAGAACTTGATACGGCTGGAATGAAAGTGGCCACAACACACAATGCATACGGCTATATCTTGCAGGAATTTGGTGTGGATGTTGAAGCAGTGATTGAGCCTGCTCACGGCGTAGAACCGAGTGCTAGCCAGCTACAAGATACAATTGAAAAGATCAAAGCATCTGATATTGATGTGCTTTTCTATGAATTGAATATGCCAAATCGTTTTGTCGATACCATTGAGCAGGCGACTGGGGTTCAACTCTATCGTTTTTCCCATATGACTCATGGGCCGTATGAAGACGATAAAGTCGAAGTCGAAATGAAAAAGAACTTACAAACATTAATCGAAGCGATGAAGTTTGCGGCTGCGAGAGAGAAATCATGATGCAGGATCGTAATGCTAAACATCACCCATCTCAAGGGCCAAAGATTCAACTCAAACAGGTGGGGTTGAGCTATGACGATAATGTGATCTTAGATCAGATTAATGTGTCATTTGATGCCGGAAAATGTCATGTAATCATGGGCCCGAATGGCGGAGGTAAGACATCTCTATTACGTTCGATTTTGGGTTTTACGCCTTTTAAAGGGCACATTGATATCCAGTGGCCAGAGAGAGTAGGCAAGATAGGATACGTGCCTCAAAAAGCGATGTTTGAATCAAGTCTGCCATTAACGGTGATGGATTTCATTTTGCTCAATCAAACTCGTTCACCACTGTTTTGGAAGCGTAACCGAAAACATACCGAACATGCACTAGAACAGTTAGATCGCGTTGGTATGGCGGGTCGAGCAGATCGCCGAATGGGCCAGCTTTCCGGTGGAGAACAGCAGCGCGTTTTGTTCGCCCAAGCGTTGCTCGATGATCCGCAATTATTAGTTTTAGATGAACCAACCACAGGAATGGACGATCAGGGGGTTCGCTACCTAGAGTCTTTGATTCATGAATACGTGGCGGATGGGAAAACCGTGCTAGCTGTACACCATGATGTCTCAGCAGTAAGGCGTTTAGAAGCACAAGTTCATGTGGTGAATCGATACTTGGTCGATAGCGGAAGTTATCAAGAGGTACTGCAACCTGAAAAGATTGAGCGATTGTTTAATCATTACAGCGCCCCTCAAATAGCAATACCTTCAGATGATTCAAAAACGACAAACCAAAATGAGGTGGCGTAATGGAGTGGTTACGACAACTTGCACAAATGGCTGTTGAAAATGGTTGGCTCAGTAACAGTTTTTCGTATGCATTCATGGTTAATGCAGTGGTTGCCGCATTCTTGTTAGGGCCTTTATTAGGTGGTTTGGGCACGCTGGTCATTGCTAAGCGCTTAGCCTTTTTCTCTGAGGCGGTAGGCCATGCGGCTTTAACCGGTATTGCGCTCGGAGTATTGCTTGGAGAGCCCGCAGAAAATCCCATTATAGGTCTGTTTAGTTTCTGTATGATTTTTGCCTTGTTACTTCACTTTGTCCGTAATCGTACAAACGTGCCATATGACACATTAGTCGGCGTCTTTCTTGCCTTGGCTCTGGCTGTGGGGGCGGCTCTATTAATGTATGTCGCAAGGAAGATTAATATACATATGTTAGAGAACGTGCTGTTTGGCTCGATTCTAACCGTGACGGATCAAGACATTATTGTCCTTGCGATTTGCTGCTTGGTTATCACTCTACTGCTCATCCCAACGTTTAATCGTATCTTGCTGACCTGTATCAGCCCTGATATTGCAAGAGTGCGAGGTTATAACACAAATTTTTATGACTACTTGTTCGTGATAATGATTACGCTGGTGACGATCGCATCAGTAAAAATTGTTGGGGCGGTATTAGTCGGGGCTTTGCTGCTCATTCCAGGCGCAACGGCTCGTTTACTCACAAAAAGAATGGGAAGCTTTGTTCTATTGTCCGGTGGTTTAGCAACAATCGCTTGCGTTGTCGGTACTGTATTACCAATGGAACTTGAATTGCCAGTCCCTTCTGGTGCATCGATTATTATCGTCTCGGCAAGCTTCTTTTTAAGTGCAACTATTTATCGAATAGCGAAAAAGGCGTAATGATGAAACGTAAAATGATGGGGGCTCTCACCACGAGCTTGGCTTTGATGAGTGCTTTATTAAGTCCAAACCTCCTTGCTGCCGATATACTCACAGCAACTCCAGTTACTTATATGCTTGCAACAGAGTTAACTAAAGATACCAGCATTACCACCACATACTTGCCACCTAAGCGCTATGGGATAGAGAGGCTACCCAATTGGTTCGCTGGGAAAGGGCAGGATCAAGTACTACAGCAAGCGAAATCCGCAAATGTCGCCATCACTCTTAGTGCGATTTGGCCACAAGAACCGCTGTTTAAATTGGCTCGCCAAGGGAACATCCGTCTCGTTGAAATCGATGCATCGCAAGCCATTTCTCCAAGGTCTCAAGGCGTAGCCGTATTAACCTTGCCCGATGGGAATGTATCTAAATATTCGTGGTTAAACCCAACAAATTTAAATCGAATGTCCGCAATCGTAAGTGATGACCTCAAACGATTATGGCCAGAAAAAGCGAAACAAATAGAGAAGAATCATCAACAATTTATGTTATCGGTGAGGCATCTTATTAATACCCAACAAAAGACATTAATTGATTCGGAGATCGATTCAGTTCTTTTACTTTCATCGTCACTCGAAGATTTTGCTTCAGGTAATCAACTGTTTGTCGTCGATCGTTTAACGAAAGCCGAGTTGGAATGGACCAAAGCTGAGGAGCAAATAATAGAGCGCAGCATCAAAGAGGATCCGAACTTATGGGTATTAACCTCTTCCAAACCATCAAAAAAACTGCGGAAGTTGGTTCCAGATAACCGTATTTTGCAGATTGATACTGTTGATCGTTGGGGGCGTGCCGGAATTAGCGTCGAAAATCCATTGGGTCGATGGATGATACCAACCACAGATTAATAACAGGCACTTCATTGTTTGTGAGTGTGTCATTATGGTTGTCTAACGTCTAAATAAACGTGAGGTGGCTCTTTTTCAAAGTATTGACTGAATATTTATGAGAGTTAAATCACATTTGATATTGCTCTAACACGATGATTTGAATGATAAATGGTCAAGTTGGCGATGATTTCAGCAAACAATCAAAAACTGTGAATTTATGCTTGCACGGATAGGGAACAGTCGCTATTATCTATCTCGTTCCCAAGGGAAAGCCCGCTTAGCTCAGTTGGTTAGAGTACTTGCATGACATGCAAGGTGTCACTGGTTCGAGTCCAGTAGCGGGCACCAAATTCAACGAAATAGCCCACCTAGTGTGGGCTTTTTTGTGCCTGTAATTTCTTGTTTTATTAGATGCTTAGCTAACTGTTGTGGTTTGCTTTACGGATCAATTTAGTCTCAAACATTGTTTATTTCCAATCAGCTGGTCGAAATTGCGCGATACTCATCACAATTACTAATGCTTTTCTAATACTTAATCGTCATATGCAACCAACCGATATATTATCAAGTCTAATTGATATATGGGTTGGTTTATGTCGATAAATACTTCTTTTTACAACAAAAACGCTGTTCAGCTAGCCACCAAATATGACTCTTTAGCATTTGAAAATGTTCACGGTTCGTGGTCTATGTATTGGCCTTGTAGAGATGCAAAGGTTCTTGATATCGGTGCAGGCTCAGGGCGTGATGCTAGATGGTTTGCAAAGCAAGGTTGCTCGGTTATAGCCGTTGAACCAGCAAGTGAATTTCGTCAATTAGGAACCTCAAACTCCTCCTCTCAAATTCAGTGGTTAGATGATTCATTACCTGCTTTAGCCAACACAAGAAACGTATGTCAGCAATATAATTTGATTTTGGTTTCAGCAGTATGGATGCACTTAAATTCAATGGAACGTGAAGAGTCGCTTGTCGTACTGTCTGAACTTCTTTCTGATAATGGAAAACTGATTATCACATTGCGCCATGGTGGTTTTGATGATGGACGTAATGCTTACAACGTTTCTGTCGAACAGCTAGAGAAATTAAGTATAGTTTCAAGACTGGCTGTATGTCATGTAGCTAAAGGCGCAGATTCTTTGAATAGAACGAAAGTTTCTTGGCAAACCGTGGTGTTAGAACACGCAAGCGCTAATAATGATAAGGGCAGTTGATGGCATTAGAATACTATTTAGAGCGCTTTCAAAACCTGAAAATGAACAGTGCTGGCGGCAAAAAAAGTCCTCATAAAGTGTGTATGCTGCTTGCTGTTATGGACTTGATTCAAGCAGGGCACATAACAACCAACAAGATCTGTTTGAATCAAATTCTTAAAGATCAGTTCACTCATCATTTTGATAATCTAGCCCAGAGTAAAGATAAAAACACACCCGAAAATCCTTTCTTTCATTTAAGAAGTGAAGGCTTTTGGTATCTTTCTTACCATGACGGTTACGATCAAGCCTCAACCAGTCGCTATTCAGCAAAAGCAGTCTCTTATGCGTATATTGACGATGAACTGTTTAGCTATATGAAAAGTTATATTGTTTCTAATGAGCTAAAAGAGGGACTTGTCTCGAATCTATCGGATTTAGCGACGCTATATCATCAGTGGTTGATTGATATTGGAAAGTCTGAAAAAACAGCGAGTAATTATCTTGGAGCGATAAGAGGTTCGATATCTAATTGGTTGATGGAGGAGGGTGAATTAGAAGTGCCACTCACTGATGTCAATTCATATCGTAAATTTGTCAGTTATGAAGAGAAGGCAAGAAAACTGGAACAGTTTCAAATTCGTGATTCTAGAGGGAAGGGGATGTATAGCGCCGCTTTATCCCACTATCACAAGTTTTTAGCTGATTTATCCCAAGTTGACGTTAATGCAGATATCAAGCAGGTTATGACTGATAAGACTCTGTCTGAAACCGAAAAGACCATCTTGGTTAATACAAGGGTCGGGCAAGGACATTTCAGATCCAAACTGATTCAAATGTGGGGTGGTTGTGCCGTTACAGGCTATCGTAATACTCAGTTGTTATTGGCATCACACATTAAACCTTGGCGAGACTCTAACAACGAGGAACGCTTAGACAGGTTCAACGGTTTATTGCTTCTAGCCAACCTAGATAAAGCCTTTGATCTTGGTTTCATCTCCTTTGATGATCACGGAAAGGTTCTCATCTCAAGCTACTTGGAATCACCAGATGTGATTGGTTTAAAAGAGGATATGTCGTTCAATATCATGCCAGATCACAAGCCATACCTTAGATATCATCGAGGGGAGCTATTTAAAGGGCTTTAATTAGGAAGGTCGTTTGAAGATATTTATTGATTTGGAAATTACCCCTTCTTTAGCATCAGCAGTGCCAAGCAATTAGCCATTTGACGCTTTCCTCCGTAGTATATATTTTGCTCGATTTCTGAAATATTCGTGATTTATAACCCATTCCATTTGATCTGGATATGCAACAAGCTGTACTGATGCGTGGTTAAATAGTAAGTTGACGATAAATATAAGAATTAATAATTCAAAGGATGTTTAATGGCTAAGTTTCTAAATACCAGTGCAACAAATTATTATCTCGAAGAACTTATTAAAAACGCTTCTGAAAGACTTATTTTGATTAGCCCTTTTTTAAAGCTAAATGATCGGATCAAAGAATTACTTGAAGACAAAGATCGTATGAAGATTGATATCAGAATCGTTTACGGTAAGAGTGAGTTACAACCAGAAGAAATTAACTGGCTTAAAGAGTTGTCCTTTGTGCGTACCAGTTTTTGTAAAAATTTACATGCCAAATGTTATATCAATGAAGAGTCTTGTATCATTACGAGTTTGAACCTTTATGAATTCAGCCAAGTGAATAATAATGAAATGGGCATATTTGTTGATCGTACAGAAGATGCAGAAATCTATCGAGATACTTATGATGAAGCTCAGAGAATTATTCGTATTAGTGATGAAGTTCGTATTTCACTCGAAAAAATTGAGGCCAATCACTCCCAAGATAATACTCAAGAGCAGCAAGAGGCTGTTGCGAAAATTACAACTTCGAAATTAGCGGTTAAGCTAAAACTCAAAACAAACGAGTTTTTAGATAGATGTACGTCAGCGGGATATCTCACGTGTACCGATGGAAAGCACAGCTTAACGGAGCAAGGAAAATCTATAGGTGGGGAGCTCAAATATAGCAAACGTTTTGGCTCTTACTTCATCTGGCCAGAGGATTTAAAACTCAGCTAAGAAGATTAAGTGGCTCGGGCATCCTGGTGATCATTTACAATAGGCGCGTTATAGCAATATATACCTATGTTGAGTGCCTACTTGTATTGTCTTTTTTGATTCGAGGGAAATTCTCAATGCATTGCGTCATGATATTCAATACTTTGTGCTGACTGGCACATAAATCTCGGTCATTAACCTCTATAATTGTGAATAATTAATCAGAAGAGGGAATGCCGATGCTCAATGAAAATCATGCCTTTATTTTAGATTTTCCAGATCTTAAATTAGACATTGTTCAGCTCAATCATGATGACCCTACATTTAAAGCCGACCTACAAAAATACCACCTGTTAGACTACAACATCCGTGAACTTGAAGTTTCCGGTAGCCCAATTGATGACGAAAATATGCATACACTTAAGCTTCAGAGAATGGAGTTGAAAGATTTACTGTATCAGCAACTAACAAAACATCATCAAGAGGCAAAGCAAGAGTAACATCGTTTCTGGTTAACTCGATATCAATGAGTTTTAAGCCTTTTTAAAGATATTCGATAGCTTTTGTAGTCACTAATGCCCAGTAGTCATTTACTGGGCATTAATCGTTAATGCTAAGATAAATTTTGCCAATATCTCAACCCTTCCAGAACGCCTTGAGCATGAGTTGCTTGGCTTGTGTATACATTTTCCCTACTGCTAAGGTGAGCCACTTCTTGGTAGTGGTTAGCGACTAAAATAGCATTAATGCCGTCAATTGTGAGCATAGACGTATCATTGGCGGAGTCACCTGCAACACACACTTCTTCAGGCGTTAAGTTGTTCTTTTCTAAAAGGTAATGAATGGCTGCGGCTTTTGTAATACCTTTTGGTGTAATATCCAGAAACCACCCATGAGAGTAGGTAAGACTAACGTGAATGGCGTTGTCTCTTAATGCGCTCTCAAGTTCAGCGAATTGATGCTCGTTAATCGTCCCTTCTATGGTGATTTTGTAGGGACTTTGATGTTGCTCACTGCATTGACCTAAAAAATCGAAGTTTTGAATGACGGCTTCAACTTTTGGCTTGTTCCATGTTGATTGGAGCTTATTCTGCCAGGCTAAATCGACATCAAAATTGTGATGAATTTGAGTCCCGATATCACTGATGATGCAATAGGGAGGGAGGTAGTTATCACCGGCGAGCCCCTCTTTTATAGAAGGTAATGTTCTACCTGTGGCGATGACAAAATGCAGATCAGGCTGCTCGCTTAAGTAATTGGAAAGCTGAGTCACACCCATTGATGATCCTCCGTCAAGAGTCCCATCAAAATCACATATCAACATCTTAATCATCGGCTGAATACCACTCTAGAAAACCATAGAAGCGAAAAATCGCACTGTAATTATCTAGATTGGATCAACTCAGTTTTAGACACAAGCACTTGTGCTGTGAATTACTTCATAATATGACGCAACCTATCTAAATAGCATAAACCGTTGGAAAATCGAGAGTAGGATGCGATTGAACAAATGTCTGGTGACCATAAACGTGTTCAATCATGTCGGGTGTGATTGCCTCCCAAGGTGTTCCATCGGCCTGAAGCTTGCCATTTTTTAACACCACGACTCGATCTGAATATTGCGCTGCTAGATTTAAGTCATGCATCACTATGATGACCGCAGCCCCCTCATTTGCTAACTGGCGTGCTAAGCGAAGGGTATTATGTTGGTGGGCAAGATCCAATGCAGAGGTCGGTTCATCAAGCATGATGATCTTACGTGAACTTTGGCTGACTTGCGTTAGCACTCTCGCAAGATGAACTCGCTGTTTTTCACCACCAGAAAGCGAAGGGTAGAGCCTCTGCGCCAAATGACCAATGCCCGTTTTTTCCATCATGTTTGAAGTTATGGCTTGCAGTTCTTTGTTCGGCAACTCTAAGGGTAAGCCACCAAGTTCGACAACTTCCTGCGCATTAAAAGCGAAAGATAAAGTGCTATGTTGCGGAAGGACACCTAACTGCTTTGCAAGATTTTGGCTATTCCAGCGCTGTTTATGCTGATCAAAATAGTGAATATTGCTATTACTTTCGATCTCGCCACACAGAATTTTTAAGAGTGTGCTTTTTCCTGCACCATTGGGTCCAAGTAAGGTCGTTACTTGCCCACATTGAAGTTCAATATCGACATTATCCAAAATCAATTGGTTGTTTATTTGATAGGAAATATTAGAGGCGGAAATCGCGGTTGAATGGGAGTTCATTAAATTTTTCCCCTTTGCGTGAACAGTAAATACAAAAAGAAAGGGGCACCGATGATGGCGGTAACAATCCCTACTGGAAGCTCTGCCGGGCTGACCGCAACTCTTGCAAACATGTCAGCACCAGTCAGTAATAACCCACCGAGTAAGGCCGATAATGGAAGTAAAGTTTTATGGTTTGGACCAGCAAGCATTCGGCCAAGGTGGGGGATAATGAGTCCGATAAATCCGATCATTCCAGATAAACTGACAGTGATCCCAACGCCAACAGCGCTCAGTACGATCATCCGCTTTTTAAGTGACTGAACATTAACACCCAGGTGCTTGGCTTCCGCTTCTCCCAGAAGAAGAGCATTGAGGCCAGATGCATTTCTGATGAATATCGTTAGCAATATCAGAAGGCCAACAGAGGCGAAGATTAAATCAGTCCATTTTGCACCGGCAAGCGATCCCATTGACCACAAAGAGAGGTCGCGCAGCATTTGATCGTCGGCGATAAAGTTTAAATAACCGATACCTGCACCAGAAAGTGCACTGATAGCCACGCCAGCCAATAGCATTACGGTTATCGATGTTCCGAACTTACTGGTACCTAGACGATAGACTATCAATGTCGTTATTGCGCCACCAAGAAAAGCAAAGACTGGCACGGCTGCAAAATCCATCAGCATTGGATATTCTTGAGCTACGGATGAAAACAGCACGATCGCAAGTGCCGCCCCTAATGCCGCCCCGGCAGAAACGCCAATAATTCCCGGCTCAGCAAGTGGGTTACGAAATAACCCCTGCATGACAACCCCTGATATCGCTAATATTGCTCCGACCAACATGCACAGCAAGGTTCTTGGCAAACGAACTTGGTGAATGATGAGATCAACATGGGCAGGAGTGCCCGATAGCCATGGGTTAAGGCTACTGAAGCTATCGAACAATGTAATTGCCATTGGGCCCGTTGCGATAGAACTTAAAGCAATGAACAGAAGCAGAGCCCCGTTTATCCACAACAGTTTTGAATATGAGATGTACTTTAACAACATAGTGATGGCTTATTGATATAGAAGGGTGTTTAGACGTTCTGCTTCGTCGAGAGTTGCAAGACCTAAGCCGCCGACCAAAGCTGAACCTTTAATTCCGATGACTTGTTTGTATTGACCTGCTGGAGTCGATGATAAGGTTGGAATTGACTTGATAATATTGTCGATACCTTCAAGCTTTTTGATGCTGCGATTACTCACTAAAATTACATCTGGTTGCATTAAGAGCATGGCTTCCATTGAAACAGGTTTGAACGATGAGATTGAATCGCTTGCTGGGTTTATGCCGCCAGCTAAGCGTATAAGCTCATCCATGGTGGTTTCTTTGCCAGCAACATAAGGCGCTCTGCCTTCATGAAGTAATAAATAAATAACTTTTTTCTGTTTGCTATCCTGTGGAATATTGCTATTTAGCTTCGCTACTTTTTGATTAACCGTTGCTTTGATGCTGGCGGCTTTTTGGGTCTGGTTGGTTATTTTTGCAATCTCATCAATGCGATCTAATAAGCCTTGAATGGTAGGCTTGGTGTTCACCACATTGACATTGATGGATGACTGCGCCAATAAATCGAGTGTCGATTGAGGCCCCATTTCATCCGAGCCAATAATGCGCGTCGGCTTTAATGCTAAAAGTCCTTCTGGAGACAGCTGTCGATGATAGCCAATTTTCGGCATGTTTTCGGTTTGAGGCATTTTACTTGTGACATCCACGGCAACCAGCGACTCTTGAGCGTCTAGGGCAAAAATCAGTTCAGTTACAGCGCTGCCTGCACTAATAATTCGCTCCTTCGCAAATGCGGCTGAGGGCGCAGATATGAATGTGAGAGCCAATACTAAAGAGGCAAGGTTACGGGATGTTTTGAGGTTGTTGAGCATTCTATTTTTCGTCCATTAAAATTTGGGTCGCTTTAATATTATTGTCTTGTAAGAAAGCGAGTAATTTAACCATATGCTGAATTTCAGCGGCTTTGTCTGATGCGATGACGACTTGAAACTTCGGCTTGGTTTTCACTTGTTCAAGCAGTTCCGAAGTGAAGCTTTGCCATGTCAGAAAGGATTTGCCATTCAACCCCCAGTAGGGAGCTTCTTGTAATATGTTGATGGTGATGGACTGACTATCAACCTCAGAAACTGACTCGGTATCTGCCGACGGTAGGCTAACTTCCAGAGATTGAAGTTTGACTGTCGCGGTTAGAAGTAGAAAAACCATTACAATGAATATGATGTCTAAAAGGGGCGTTAAATCGGGCTGCTGTGATTCTGACGCTTCGATGTGAGGACGCTTAATCATGTACTCGCCCTCGAGGGAACTGTCAGGTTGGTTTCATTGGTTAATGGAGTCACGAACACGCCATCAATCCACAAGTTGGTATAATTGAGCGAGTGTTCTAACCGCGCTAAGATTCGATCGGCCCACAGTCCCAATAATTGGGCGCTAGAAATAGCGGGTAACGCGATGATCAGACCAATCGCGGTAGTTCGCATGGCAAGTCCTAATCCGTCAGCGAGAATATTTGGTGTGATAGAGCCTGTGGTTGCGGCAACACTTTTGAACATATCAATGAGGCCAAGAACGGTACCTAAAAGGCCGAATAGTGGGCTGATCATGCCAATTAACCCAAGGATCTTCAGCCCAGAACGTAACTTATAACGTTTCTCTTGCAGCCATAAGCCAGCCACATCTTCACGTAGAGCCTTGTTGATATGGCGGTGCGATAAAAGCATCGCGTTTCCCTTTGCAGATAAAGCACGACGTTTTTTAAGTGAATCAACCAGTGAGTCAATGCCTGATCCATTCGTGGGATCGAGTTGAGATAATGATTTACGGATGGAATTGTGTGAGCTGCCTGAATAAATCAACAACTGAATCGTACGCTCAAGTAAGAGTGCGAGGGTGATGACTGAACAGCACAATAGAGGCAAGGCGACAATGCCGAGCTGCGAATACAAATGTGAAAAGTTGAACATGTTGTTTCCAATACTACTTATTTAAAGAAAATCGAACAGGGATCTGCACTCTGTGTGCAATAGCTTGTCCATCAATAACTTGGGGAGAAAATTGCCAGCCACGGATCGCCTTAAGTGCAGCTTCATCTAGAATTGGGGTCCCTGAAGAGGTCACCAACTGTTGTTTGACCTGTTTTCCGTGCTCGTTAAGCCAAATCTCATATAAAGCCGTTCCTTGAATCCCTTTACGCTGTGCAATACGAGGGTAACGAGGTGCTTTTGGTCGCTTTAGAAAGCTAGGTTTGGTGATTAGCTGCGGCTTTTCTGTTGCGCCAGATTTAGAGGCGACTGGTTTTGCTTCAGCTTGCGGTTCAGTGACTTTTTTCTCAGTCTTGACTGTTTTTGGGTTTGGTTCTGCAGTCTGTTTTTTTGAAACTACCTTCTCAGTTTTAACGACCTTCTGTTCAACGACAGGCTTTTTTGTCGTGGTCTTTTTTGGTGGTAGAGGTTTCTTAGTCTTAACAGATTTGCTTTGATTCAGTTTAGGTTTAGTTGCTTCCGTTTTCACCGATTCAGCTTTAACTGTTTCAGGTGTCTTGGATTGTGGGCTCGGAGTAGATGCAGGGGCGACAGGTCTACTTGGAGATACGAACTTGATATTAACTTGCGAAGACTGGCTTCCAACAGGCATGGCAAAAGCTTGTTTCTCTGGAGTAGCCCAAATCACAGCGGTATGAATGACAAGTGATATGCTTGCGGCTGTAAGATAACGAAAGTTAAGCACGAAGAGCTCCGTTTAAAATAAATCAATGCTATTGGGATTATTATAAACAGAATAAGAATGAGATCAATTATCAATTGCATTATCATTAAAAAATAATTTATGATAACGACAATGACGAAGCTCTTAGCAGTAAAGAGCGAGACAATTAGATAGAACCTCATGAACAAACAAATAGATTTAAGCCAATTACCTACGAGTATATTAGGAAAAAGTACGCCTGAACCACTGCTTTTTTCCTTTGATCGAAAATCCTCAGCGCATGCAGGTAGTGGTGCTATCCCCATTAAACCAAATGAGTTTAAACCACGATTTTCAAGCGCATTATCTGAAACGGTAAACATCAGTAAAAATCGATGTTTATATGTCCATATTCCATTTTGTCGTGTGCGTTGCACATATTGCAATTTTTTCCAACATGCCTCGAGCAAGCAACTGGTTGAAGATTACTTTGAAGCGCTAATGATTGAGCTTGAATGGAAAGCAAAACAACCTTGGACTCAAGCGGCGCCATTTCATGCTGTATACATTGGTGGTGGTACGCCTACGGACTTAACTGCGACTCAAATTGAAATACTAGGGAAGAGGATTCAACAGCTTTTCCCTTTAACAACGGATTGCGAAATGACATTAGAAGGGCGAATTAACCGCTTCGACGATGAAATGTTCGATAAATCTCTTGAAGGAGGCTTCAATCGTTTCTCATTTGGTGTGCAGAGTTTTAATACCAAAGTAAGGCGAGCAGCCAAGCGACTGGATGATAAAGAGTACGTATTAGATAGAATTAAAGAATTGAGCCACTCAGATCAAGCGCCAATTGTGGTTGATTTGCTCTATGGGCTACCTTTCCAAACCAATGAAATATGGCAACAAGATTTAGAGGATTTTCTTGAAACCGGGGCTCACGGGGTCGATCTCTATCAGTTAATCGAGATGGGCGGCACGCCGATGAAAGGGTTGATTGAAAAAGGAAAACTTCCGGAACCTGCATCAACAGAAGAGAAAGCTTACATGTATAAATATGGTGTTGATTTTATGAATGAACATCATCTAAATCGCTTGAGCGTGAATCACTGGGCTCGAGATAACAGAGAGCGCAGCATTTACAACAGTTTAGCCAAAACAACAGCAGAAGTATTGCCTGTCGGGTGTGGTGCCGGTGGCAATGTTGGCGGTGTTGGAATAATGCAACACAGAACACTCGATGGCTATATTGACTCGATCAAAGCGGGAGAGATGCCAATCGCAATGATGACTCAATCAGCAGCTTCATCTGATCTCTATTCTATGATCAAAGCTGGATTTGACCGTGGTGTGCTGTCTAGGCGATTACTGCTTCAACATGCACCACAAGACCTGTTCAGTTACCTCATGCCACTTTTTTTACACTGGCAGAAAAATGGTTTGGTGAAAGTCAGTAACGATTATTTAAGCTTGACCTTAGCCGGTGAGTTTTGGGCAGTAACGCTGGCGCAAGGCGTTATTTCAGCATTAGCGAACGTCAATGTTCGTGCCGCATAAATTGATTTAAGAGTATAAACCGTGAATAAAGACGTACTAGAGTTATTGAAGCAAGAACCTTCTTTGCTACCAAGTGATATTGCAAAGCAGTTAGATATTTCAGAAGCCGAAGTTGTTAAGTCATTGCCTGAAGAGATGGTGACAATGATTGAAGGTGGCGAGGCACAAAACATTTTGGAAGGTTTAGTAGGTTTTGGCGATGTTACGACGATCATTCACTCCTTCGGCTCAATTTTTGAAGTAAAAGCACCGTTTCCAAAAGGAAAAGTGGCACACGGCTACTACAATTTGATGGGTAGAAATGGGGAGCTTCACGGCCATTTAAAGTTGGATTTAGTGTCAGGTATCGCTCTAGTCAGTAAGCCGTTTAGAGGAACTGAGAGCCATTATTTTGGTTTCTTTAATGAGGGTGGAGATTCGATATTTAAAATTTATCTAGGTCGCGATAAAAAACGTCAACTTCTTCCAGAACAGGTCAGCGCATTTACATTACTTAAACAAAAATACAAATAATAAAAAGTCAGCTTAAAGGAAATAGAATGAACTCAGCAGTTAAACAAGAACGTCTACAAAATCGTCTTGAACCCGAAATTCAGGAGTTCAGAGATTCACGTAAGACGTTACAACTCGCAACGGTTGATTGCGAAAATAAGCCCAATGTAAGTTATGCGCCGTTTGTACTATTGGATGATGGTTACTATATTTTGATATCGGAAGTGGCAAGGCACGCGAGAAATTTACAACAAAACCCAGATGTATCCCTGATGCTTGTTGAAGATGAAGAATCATCTAAGCAACTGTTTGCGAGAAAAAGATTAACCTTTGATGCAACGGCAATTTTGATTTCTCGTGACGAAGAGAAATGGCAGGAAGCGGTGATAAAGATGAAAGCGCGCTTTGGCGATATTATTGACGGTTTAAGCTCTCTAGAGGATTTCAAAATGTTCCGCTTGAAACCTATTCAAGGCTTGTTTGTTAAAGGTTTTGGCCAAGCATTTCAAGTTAGTGGTGATGATTTAGTTGATTTTGTGCATTTAGAGCAAGGGCATAAAAAGCATAAAGCTTAACAAATTAAACAATAGCAATATAAAAATAAACCCAGGGTAAAACCTGGGTTTATTTTATTTGGTGTAGAGTAAACTGGTTACAGATATATAAAAGTGAAAACTCGTATATATAGTAATCTTATCGTTTTACAATCGTATCGTTGAACGCAATAGTAGAATTGTTTAACCCAATATAGATACAAAAATGGCGACCTAAAAAGGTCGCCATTTAGCAGTTAGACAATAATCTTTACGTTAGATTAGAATTTGTAATCAAGTTCTATACCCCAGTTTCGACCAGCTTGAGCTTTGCGATCTAGGCCATTATCATCTGCTTCAGCACCGATCATATCGTTATATAACCAATACTGTTTATCGAAAGCGTTAAATAAACCACCACGAACGGTTAGGTCATTCATTGGGCGGTAATATGCTGTTAAGTCCACAAGAGTATAACCTGCAACATTAATATTTTCGTAGCCGCTATTTGCCCACTTGTCTTTGCTTGCAACCATGTTGATATTTAGCAAGGTACCAAACGTATGGTTTTCAGAGTCATAACCCAATCCAAGGTTCGATGTTAATGGGGCAACACTATCGATTGAGTCACCTGATTCTTTGTCTCGTCCTTCTGCATATGCAATGCTAAGTTTTGAGTAGGTTCCTTTTGGAGCATCAAAAGCTTCGTCTAATAAAAAAGTAGAGCTAAGTTCAACACCGTAAATTTCTACTGACCCGATATTCTCTTTTGTGTAATGCTCTTTACCATCGTTCGGACCACCAACTACTTTGCCAAGATACTTTTGGTTGATAAAGTCTGAGTAATCATTGTAGAACGCCATTAACTCTATTTGAGCGGCAGTTGATTGTGCTCGGATACCTGCTTCATAAGAGATGCTGCTTTCTGCTTTAAGATCTGGGTTAGCATCGATAACGGCACCGCTATCATAGAAATAGTACATATCTTGCAGCGTTGGAGCTTTAAACCCTTGGCTTATTTGAGCTAATGCACTGAAATTATTATTGAAATGGTAAACTGATCCTAATTTTGCTGTGAATGCATCGTTTTTACTGTCTGGGTACTCAGTGCTAAAGCCATCATTCGTTTTAGGCTCAGCCTTAAATGAGTCATATCGAATCCCTGCTGTTAATACCAGTTGTTCGTTTAACAAAAACGCTTGGTCTTGTAGGAATATTCCGTATTGAGTCATCGTTGCATCGGGCATATCGGTATGACCTGGAGCGACAGTTCCTAAATCATATTTGTAGTCGGTATTTTCCGTTGAGAATTTATTTTCTTTATAGCTAATGCCGTAGGTTAATTGATGGAAACTGTCACCAACATCGGCCAATTTATCAAATTGTGCATCAAATTGAATTGAATCATCACTGGCAATACGTTCACGCATACGACGGCCTGATGTATAAGGTGAGCTACCGTAAGAGGTGTCGTAATTTTCAGATAAGGACTCGGTTTGCTGAACATTCAGTTTCGATTCAATGGTATCAAAATATGAATTATTCGCAGTCCACTTATGTTGAACACCCACTCTGAGTCTTGTGGTTGTATCTTTATTGTAATTATCTTTATAGCTAAAACCAGGCATGATGGTATAGCCTTCATATGACAATTCATCTTCATCATATTGCGAAGTGTAATACTCAACGATCGCACCAATTCGATGTGATTCATTTAGATTGTAAAATGCTTTCGCTAATAAATTACCCACTTCAGCATCGGCAGGGTTTGATGCACCGCGAGTAGGGCCGTCGATGTCGGCACCATTACTGTGAGTTTCACTCTCATTGCCCGTTTTATATGTGAGCATGATCAGTGTTTCTAAATCGGCTTCACGCATCGCCCAAGTACCAGTGGTTTTAGAACTGGAATCGATACTGTTGTAGCTAGTCTTCGCTTCAAACGCATTCTCGTCGCTGTCGGTTCTTAAGATGTCGTCAGGGTTTTTCGTCTGCATCAATACCGTACCACCTAACGCATCTGAACCGTAAAGAGTTGAGGATGGACCTTTATTCACCTCAATCACTTTCAAAGTATCGATCTCGATACTGCTAGGGTATTTACGCTGCTCGTTAGCGCCTGGGTTATAGGGAGTAGGCTGCTGAACACCATCAACCAACACTTTGATTCGGCTATCGCTCATTCCTCGAATAGTAAAACCAGATAGCCCAAATCGACCACCACCGTTCGCGGTCACGCCTGGAGTGTACTTTAATGCATCCTGAATGCTGTTCGACATGGTATTGTCAATATCATTACTGGATACAGTCGAAATTGAACTGGAGACATCTTTTAGATTTTGTTCAGTTCTCGTCGCTGAAACAACAACCTCATCAAACATTGTGGCTTGGGAGTTTGATGTATCTTGAGCGTAAATACTGGGTGATACAGCCGCAAAAATAGAAGCGGCTAAAAGGGTTTTCTTGGCAGACATATGTTTTCCTTTATCGTGTCTTTTTTCATCCAACAAGATGATACATAATGCGAATGATAATTGCTATCATTGTTATTTATAATAATTGTAAAGATTGTGATAATTGAATTGATCCCTGAATATTTGCTGCATCACAATTAATAACGCTGTGCATCCAGTGGCATTTGGTGGGGTTGTTTTCTGCGATTAGGGTACTAGCAGTGAGTATTACGTACTGCCATTTATAAATTAGCTTCGAATTTTATGATTTGAGTCAAAGATGCGTTTAGTTCTATTGTCTGCTTTTGATACAAAGTAGTTTCGAATTGTTTTTTCTGTAAAATTATGGGCCTTAGCGTTTCAGTGTATTTCTCTGTAAAATTTAGAATGAATGTCATATTCATATTTTGAGTAATTTAACTATTGCTAATGTAAGAGCTGTGAAACTCATAAGCTTAGTTTGATTATCTACATCCATTTGGTTGTATGTGGTCATATTTAGAATCAGTGCAATTAGTTGCTCAAGGTATAGGATTTATAGTTGTGAATGCGATTAGAGAAATGAATCAGACTACTTGTTATAAACAGATAATCTCAAACTCTCGTTTATCTGAAGTATTGAGGTATGATAGTGAACTCTTTTTTTCTATATTACACAACAGTTCTAATGCTATTTTAATAACCAATAATCAAGTCGAAATTGTTTATGTAAATAAGCAATTTGAAACCATAAGCGGTTATAAACTGTGTGAAATAATTGGGAAAAATCCACGTTTTTTGAAATCAAAATTTACCCCCGAAGAGACTCATTACAGCCTCAAAAAAGCATTAGTTGATCGACAGGTATGGGAAGGTGAGTTCATTAATATTCACAAGAGTGGCACTGAATATTTTGAACATGCGGTAATTAGTCCTATTAAAAGTACTGATCAACATCTATTGGGATTTTTTGCAGAAAAAAGAGACATCACTGAATTAAAATCGGAACAGGCACGAAGCCATAAAATAGGGTATCTAGATTCATTAACACACTTATCAAACCGTCGATATTTTATTAAGGCAGTCGAGCGATTGTTTACGATCCCAAAAGAAGATAGGCCTGATTTTTCGATACTGTTTATTGATCTCAATCGTTTTAAAGAAATAAATGATGGCTATGGGCATGAAGTTGGTGATCAAATATTAATTGAAGCGGCTAAACGATTTAATCAACAATGTAATTTGAACGATATCTTAGCCAGAGTGGGTGGCGATGAGTTTGTCTGCCTTCATATTCATACAGATTCATTTAGTGCAAAAACATTGGCTCGACACTTAACTGCTTCACTTGTACCTGATTTTAAAGTGGCAGGTAGCGAATTAAATATTAGCGCCAGTATTGGTTTTTCATCTTGGCCTAATGATGGTAATTCGATGAAAGAACTGCTCATCGCCGCTGACTTTGCTATGTATGAGTCAAAGAATTCTAATAGAAATATTTTTCAATTTAATCAGAAGCTCAAGAACAAATTAGAGCGTGAATATTTATTAGCGAAGAAGATAACTAAAGCAGATTTCTTTCTTGTTTATCAACCGAAAGTTAACTTAAAAACAATGCAAGTAGCGGGTGCTGAGGCTTTGCTTCGTTGGGATGATCCTGACTTAGGCACAATTTCACCTTATGAGTTTATTCCCATTGCTGAAAGTCGAGGAATGATTCGGAAAATAGGTTTTTGGGTGCTAAGGGAAACATGCACTCAATTAAATCGTTGGAAAAATGAAGGTTTTGATTTTCCTGGGCGTGTTTCGATTAATTTATCTATACATCAAGTTGAGCATGAAGAGTGCTACCAAGATATTATGGATATCATAAATGAAACGAACGCGCCTATCAGGAAAATAGAGTTTGAGGTGACAGAGTCTGCAATGATGCAGCACCCAGACAAAGTAAAAAAGGTGATAAATAAGCTGAGCCACGAAGGTTTTAAGTTCTCTATCGACGACTTTGGTACAGGCTTCTCATCTTTATCCTATTTAACCACTTTAGATGCTCATATTCTTAAGATAGATAAGTCATTCATTGATGGGATGAACCAAAATAGAAATAGCAGGACTGTCGTAAAGTCTATCATTAACCTTTCTCATAGCCTGGATATTAAAGTCTTGGCAGAGGGGGTGGAATCAAGAGATCAATTGAAAACTTTATTACTACTTGGATGTGACATGATACAAGGGTATTACTTTTCTCAACCAGTATTGCCTGTGCAGCTACAGCAAGTCGTATCTTCGATTAATCACCAAATACCTGATTAATAGCTAGGGAATTCGATAACCTTCGACAGATGTAATAACGTGTCGTTAACCTCTGACCTAAATTCGCAATTAGATCGATGACTGTAACGGTTTTGGTACTTGCTGACCGCTTGAACTCATATATGATGGAGATAACAAGAGTTTACCTGTAGCGACACGGAAACGGTATTTATAAGCGATGAGCAATGAACAAAACAGAGTAAGAAAAGCGACGCGGGTTGAAAGTGTCATGAACTCCGCCATGTGGCACTTGGCTCAAAGAGATATGACTGAGAGTGAGCTGTTAGCAAAATTACGAGTTAAGACAGACAACCAAGCTTGGATTGATGAGACTTTAGAAAAACTTCGTGGGTTCGGTTATTTAAAATCTGATAATGATTTTGCTATTCAGTTTATTGAACGCTCATTCTTCAGCGAATATGGATCTGGCTACATTACAGAGAAGCTGAAGAAAAAGGGCATTAAGAGTGATGTCATTTCTGAAGCAATAGAAAGAGTCAAAGAAGATAAACAGATAGACGAACAAGACATTGTGACAGAGCGAATCAATAACTATTACTCTGAATTCAATATGAGTAGAGAAAAGCTAACAGCGACGCTCCAAAAAAGAGGTTTTAGTTACGCGCAAGTAAAAGAGGCCATCGCTCAACATCCTCAATCTTCACAGCTGCAATCAAATTTAGAAATCAAGGCAGCCAAAGTTGATCTAGAAAAAGAAGTGCTGAAATACGTTCGCAAAGGCAAGGGATTGACGGTCATCCGCCAAGAACTGCGTCAGAGAAAGATTGATATTACTGATCTCGATGCGCTGATTGAAAAATTGGTCTCAACTGAAGAGGTGGATTTTTTCTCATCATGCCTAGAGCAGTTAGAAAAGAAAAACTACGATGTGGCTAACCATAAAGAACGAAGCAAGGCCTATGCGATGTTGACCCGTAAAGGTTTTTCATCTGAAGAAATTAACTATGCATTGAGTGAAATAGGCCAATAATACTCGTGCTTAAGTTTAAATGTTTGGAAATCCGAGCTTCTAGTATTAAAGCATTATGAACCTAAGCATTATGTATCTATGCTTTACGTATCTAAGCGTTATGTACCTAAGCAAGAATGCCAATGAAAGATTTGCGGTTAGTTTTTTGGGACTAGCCGCAGCCGTATGGTTATATGTACTAACGATAAATCTAAATGATATAACGTAAACCAATAGTAAACGCAATATCGGTACTGTTATCCATATTACGTGCGTTTTCGCTCATAGAAAAATCCAATGCGACCCTCTCCAAACTATAACGATACCCCAAAACTACTTCATTTGAAGGCTCTGAAAAGTCATCGTTGCTTTCAGCCCAACCACTATAGTTGTGTGATTCAATGATGACGCTATGCTTATTATTGAACGCGTAGTTGTAACCCACAGCCCACATTCCAGCTTGCTTAGTTAGTAGTTCATTCGGTATGTCTGATGAACTTCGATTAACCACGCCAAGCATAGAGTGGAAAGTATGTTTTTCATTTCTGAAGCTGTAGTTGATCTGAACACCTTGCTCAAAGCTGTCACGCTTGAACGGCCCTGAGTTCACAAAGTTATAGTAGATGGAGAACCCAGCGGATAGAGAGTGATTTGTATCAGAGTAGAAACGGTACTCATTATACGACGTTAATGCATTAGTTAGGGTTTCCCCTTCAAAATCATTGATTTCAATTCCTAACTCAGGAATTGAGATATGAAATTGATCTTGAGGAACTTCATCTCGTCCATTCTGACCAATTCCAAAGAAATCGTGGAAGTTGTGAGTTAATTCATCCAAACCATTATCACGCGCAACAATCCTTTTAAACCCAACCTCTGATTTCCAGCGGCTATTCACTTGCCAAAGAATGGCAATATCTGCTTGGTTTTGATAGAAATCTAGAAAATAGTCACTAGTCTCTGCCCAAACGCTAGCTTGATTGTATGATGATTTTACTTCAAATGAACCGGGAGCGAGAGCATTGGAATCACGAAGTTGCAGAGACAATACATTTGAGTGTATTGGCGATTGTGCATACGAGTATATTGGTTGGCTCGCGAATGTATGAGAACAGTAAATAATTGGTAGAATGAATAGTAACTGACGGTTTTTCATTGGCTTATGAATGAGTAAATAATAACCATATTATGGGCTAAAAATAGACAATAATACACTGTTTTTTATTTTGTAACGGATTAGGCTTACAACAAAAAAAACCTACCGATGAACAGTAGGCTTTAACTGTGTTTTTATACAGTATGTCGGGATTATTGTGTTTTAATCCAATTCTCGATGCTGGTTTCAACGACTTCCATCGGTTGATCACCATATTTCAACAGTTGATCATGGAAAGCGGCCCAATCAAAGTTGTCACCAAGTTCCGTCTGAGCTTTTTCAAGCAAACTTTTTATGACTAAGTAGCCTGATTTGTAAGATACCGCCTGTCCTACGTATGCCGCATAACGGTAAGTTTCAGACTCAATATCGCCAACACCCAGTGCAGAGTTTGCACTCATGTATGTACGAGCTTGTTCAATACTCCAACCTTTAGCGTGGATACCGGTATCTACCGCAAGGCGCATGTTACGTAATTGCGCTTCATTCAAGCTACCAAAGTACTGTAGGGCGTTACACTCTTCAACATCGTTGTAAATACCGCCTTGGAAGGTCGTGTAATCAAGGCCGGTTTTACACATACCTGTGGCATCAACAAACGTTGGTTTACCATCAGCATTAAGCGTCCCGTAAATTTTCATTTCCAACCCTAGCCATTCAGTGTAAAGCGCCCAACCTTCAGCGTAAGCGGTGTACCATACGCCTTTAATGTAATCAGGTTTATCTGCTGGTGGATACTCAATTGAGTAAGCATTTTGAAAGTGGTGTCCAGGTGCTGCTTCATGAAGAAGTAGAGTAGAAACATTCCACTTTTGTAAGCTGTAGTTTGGGTTGGTATTCAAGTTAAATTCATTGTTACCATAAGATGCCACACCAGCATAAGCTTCTCGTGAAGCAGGAGTAGGGACTACGGTATAATCCGCTTGAATTGGTTTGAAATATCCAGCGACAACATCATTGGCATCAGTTTTGAAAATGTTGTAGTCAGTTAATGCGGCTTCACATGCACTTTTATCTGATGCTGTTGCACATAACGTCGCGTATTCAGTGCCTGTGATTGTGCGACCATCGCGGCCGTAGAAGAACTGTTCACTGTTTAAATAATCAAAGAACTCGCTTAGATTAATATTTCCGCTACCGTCATCAATAACAAACTCACGGCTAACGACACTGGTTCCATTGTGCCAATTTGCAGTAATTTTTGCTCCGCGTTTACTAACAATAAGTGCTGCAACTCTTTCCATCTCAGCTTTTGCATCGGCAACGAGTTCTTCACCAAGCTGGCTTAGTTCCATTGCGGGTTTGCCAGTCGTACTGTTTCTATCTAATTGCCATTGATACCAAGCTTGGCCATTTGGAAGATCCCCCCAACCAATGTTCGTATCTGATATGTCACCAACAGGGCCACGAGCCGCAGTATAATAATCGCCTTCAAGGAAGGAAATTAATGTGCCTAATGCCGCAATTGAGTCGTCGACCGCTTTTTCATATTCAGGCGTGAAGTCGCTACCAGATAATGTTTTTAAGTCATTAAGCCCGACTTTAAGTAATGCGTAGTTATCTTTCGCTACCGTCTCTTTTGTGGCATCAACGAGACGAGTGATAAGCACTTTTGGCAATTGCGCACTATCAATAATACCTAAGGAATAGAGAGCCTTCAGGTTGTTAACCCAAGAGGTGTATTCTCGAATAACTTGAATTTGATCGCGGTATGCTTCAAGATTTTTTTGTTTGTCGCCTGCATATTCAGCATTCCACTCGATGTAATTATAGAAATGAGTAATAGGGACGGAAAAATTACCGAAGCGGGTATTCGCAAGGGATGCGCCGCGTAAAGAGATATTACGATCGAACAAGAAGGTGTCGTAATAAATCTTATCTTCATCCGACAAGGCGTCTCGATCGACCATCTCTAGTTTATCAAGATAGAGTAGGTCAACTGATTGCCGAGATGCAGCCATTTGATCCGTAACTTGACCGAAATTAGTACTATCTAGAGTCTTCATTGCACTTTTGTAATCCGTGAAGACTTCGCGCATTTGTACTGCAGAATCCTGTGTTGGTTGCTCGATGATTGTCGTGTCATCATTACAGCCAGCTAATGCGGTAACAGCCATCACTGCAAGAGCAATAGGGCGAAGATGTAACTTACCGTTTTTCATGCTTATTCCCTCATTGAATGAATTGCAATCATCCTAATGCTGAATAACACAATTAAAAATGCACCACCTTTATAAATGCGAACGTGTGCATATGGCGATTTGTGAAATAATATCCCAAAAAAGTTAAGGACTTTTGTTCTGGTGTTGCATTAATAAAGCAATGTAAGCAACTGCTTAATAAAAAATAACACAAATATATAACTAATTACCCATCAAAAACTGGTTAATTATTTTAGCGTCGATCTTGTCGTAATTGAGCCGACGATCACAAAATATGTTCAAAAAACAAACAATGAAGTTGTCGTTGAAAGGTAATTTAGGCGTGTCTTACTTTACAGATACGTCGCTATTTTATGAATGCTAGATGTTAACGATGCCTAATTAAGTAAAAACTCCTTACGACTTTCTACCCATTGTGGGTATTGAACCATTATTTTTGTGTATAACTGACTTTGATAATGATTGGTCAACCAGCGCTGAATATTGAGATAACCAGCCTCTACGAACCATTTACGGTCGACCCGTGAAAACTGGCTAATAAACGGAAATAATGCGTAATCCGCTAAGCAAGAAGCCTCCCCACATAAGAATTGATGACTTGAAAGACGTTGCTCTAACTTATCAATAAAGGTTAGGCAGGGTTGTCGATACTGTGCTTGATTAGAATCGTGGTAGCGGACTGACGCGCGGTACTGTTCTAGTTGTGTAATAAATATGCTGTCGTTATAGATCACAAGCTCCATCATCTCTTCACTCTGATCTTGAGACGGATATAAAGATTGAGACAAAGATTTTTGGAGGCAAGCTTCAGGAGCCTGTGTTGCTTCTCGTCGTGGGCGTCTTAGTAAGTTCATTGGGTCATTATTGGTCAATGCCCAGATCATAATATCCAAGCTTTGGTCAACGATATCACCGTTATTCAGGACTAAAACTGGCACCGTGCCTTTAGGTGAAGCCTTTAGAAGCTCTGCTGGCTTATTTCTAGTGACAATGTCACGAATCAACACAGACTGCTCTGCAAGCAGAAGACCCATTCTTGCTCGCATGGCATAAGGGCAGCGTCGTAGTGAGTACAAAATAGGTAATGGCACGGAAACTCTTAGGTTGAAATTGATTGTATAACTATATTTTATCGGTTGAGGTTCTGATGTAAATCAATAAAAGTCTTATTCGTGGTAATAAATAAGTGATACAGGTAGAATGCTGGCTCAAAAAAATATTACAAAATTACAAAGTGAGCAGCTTCAAAATGAGTAGGAAAATTGAGTTATTAGCACCGGGTGGTGATGTTGAAGCCATTAAAGCAGCGATTGTGGCAGGTGCCAATGCGATTTACTGTGGTTTGGATACCTTTAATGCACGTAATAGAGCCTCCAATCTTTCATTTGATGACTTGAATGGTGTCGTTCGACTTGCCCATCAATATGGATGTGAAGTGTTTCTGACATTAAATGTGGTATTGCTTGAGCATGAAATAAAGAGCATTACCAAGTTACTTAATCAGCTAGTGAACACTAAGATTGATGGGATTATTGTCCAAGATCTGGGGCTATTTAATCTGGTTAAGAAGTATTTCCCAACCCTTGCTATTCACGCTTCTACTCAATTAACCACCCACAATGAAGGGCAAATTAAGTTCCTTTCAAAAATTGGCGCAACGCGAGCTAATTTATCCAGAGAGTTGAATCTCAAAGAGATAAAGATGCTGACCGCTGTTGCACACGATCATGACGTATTAACAGAAGTTTTTGTTCATGGTGCACTGTGTATTGCATTCTCAGGACAGTGTTACTCAAGCTCGGTGAGTGTTGGTAATTCAGGTAACCGAGGCCGGTGTAGCCAAGCTTGTCGTGATGAATATGAAGTCACCGCTGCTGGTAATAAGTACCCCCTAAACCTCAAAGACAACTCGGCTTACTATGATCTGCCTGAGTTAGTCGATGCAGGTGTTGATTCTCTTAAAGTAGAAGGGCGCATTAAAGGGGCTCATTATGTTTATACCGTCGTCGATACGTGGAGAAAACAGATTGATAGCTTTATTGAGAGTGGCGATCTGATCGAAGATGATTCGAACTTGCACAAAGTGTTCAACCGTAATTTCACGAACTCATTTTTGAAAGGCAACTTGACCAAAGATATGTTTATCGATAATCCGCGTGATAACAGCGTGAATTATGCTATCGAGAAAAATAACGCGATATCGGTTGTTCAGATACAAGACGTGAAAGATGAATTATACACAGGAAAGAATGCGCTTGGGGCTGAGTTAGAAGAGAAGATCAAGTTTCTAGATATTGATAAAACATCATTGTCACTCTCATTTAGCGCTAAGCAAGGTGAGCCGTTAACACTCTCTATGACATTACAAAGAGGGGACGATCTACAGACGTTAGTTGTTGAGTCAACATCATGCCTCGCGAAAGCAGATGAGAAGCCAATCACCCAAGCTTTATTAGAAAGTCGTTTTAATGGTTTCAATAATGCAAATTACATTTTGAAAGGGTTCGATTTTTCTCAATTTGAAAATGGTTTGAGTATCCCATTTAAAGAGATTTCGTTATTAAAAGATGAAGCAGCGTCTGCACTGAATGGTGGCGTTAAGCTCATTAAGCATGTTGAGGTGCCGAAGCTAGTTAAACATCAGAAGGTAAACAAGAAACCAACCCTTTCTATGTTGATCAGTGATGTGAGCGATTTGCACCTGAGTGACGTTACCGACGCTGATATCTACTTTAAATTGCCTGAAAGCTTCAAACGTAATTGCACTAAGTACATTGATATTCTATCTGAGCATCCACGTTTGATCCCTTGGTTTCCTGCTGTACTGATCGGAAAGGACTATGACGAAGCGATTAAGGTACTGGAACAGGTGAAGCCAGCGCGTATTGTGACTAATAATACGGGTATCGCATACAAAGCCTACGAAATGGGTATAGAGTGGGTGGCTGGCCCATTTATGAATACCACAAACTCTTATGCTCTACTTGAATTAAAAGAAGAGTTGAATTGTGCTGGTGCATTTATTTCAAATGAAATCAACCGTGGTCAGATCCGTAATATTACTCGTCCAGAAAACTTCAAAATGTTCTACAGCATTTATCACCCCATTCTAATGATGACCAGCCGTCAGTGCTTTTTCCAACGTACGGTCGGTTGTAATAAGCCGAGTATAGAAGCGGGTTGCATGCTCAAATGTGAAAAAGCGACCACGATTACGAATGTTAAAGGTGTCTCATTTGCTGTTGATAAACAGAAGGGAGGATATCCTAGCATCTATAACCATGAGCAATTTTTGAACTATGATGCGGTAAGTGATTTTTCAGAGCTGTTTGATGAGTTCTTTATTGACCTTACTAATATTGGATCTGGCTCAAAAGAGATGCACGACAAAGCGGAATTGGTCAAACTTTTTGAAGCTTTACTTAATGGCGAACAAGGCTCTCAGGAACAGTTAGACGCTTTAGTCACGATCTCGACTAAAGCGCAGTATGTTCAAGGCCTGTAAATGTAAGTTGTAGAGTGAATTTGTCTCATCCACGGCTAAGTTGCTCAGTTACTTAGTTACTTAGTTACTTAGTTGCGGATGAGATGGGATGGTTTGTTATACGGTAAGTATCAATTCAATGTAAACTTAAAGTCAAATCTTGGACTAATGCATGCATTATTGTGTTGCATATAAGCAGTCTGTGTGATTTGTACGCTACATTGTTTTGATCTTGCTTTTGTTTTGTTTATTTTGTGTTAATTGAGTTGTGATTTATAGTGACTCAAGTCACATTGACTGTGGTGAAGAAAAATTTTGTTTCTATCTTAGTAAATCCTCCTGCTAATCTCCGACACGCTTTGTAATGTTGTCAAAGTGGAATTTTAAGGAGTGTTCATGAAGAATACTAAGAAACCAATGTCTCTAACTGGCCGCGTAATTGTCGGTATGATTGCAGGCATTTTGACTGGGTTCGCGATTCGAGCTCTGTTTGCTGAAAACGGATTTGTCGACGCTTATATTGTTAATGGCCTATTCGAGGTCGGCGGAAAAATATTTATTGCTAGCTTGAAAATGCTAGTAGTGCCGCTTGTTTTTGTCTCCCTAGTATGTGGTACAAGCTCTCTTAAAGATGTCACGACCTTAGGTCGCCTTGGTGGTAAGACATTAGCTTTCTATATTACGACCACTGCTGTTGCGATTACACTGGCTCTAACAATGGGTTACGTGTTTCAACCGGGCGCAGGTGCTGACTTAACGGCTGCAACTACATTCCAATCAGCTGAAGCCCCAACGTTGGGTCAAGTGATTATAGGTATGTTCCCAACTAACCCTATCAATGCGATGGCAGAAGGTAAAACGCTTCAAGTGATCGTGTTTGCGGTTCTGTTTGGTATCGCTATGAGTGCTGCGGGTAAACCTGGTGAGCGTATGGCGGCTGTGTTTAGTGATCTAAATGAAGTGATCATGAAACTTGTGGCGTTGCTGATGAATATCGCCCCTTACGGTGTATTCTTCCTAATGGCAAAATTGTTTACCGGATTAGGTTTAAGTGCAATTGTTAACCTTGCAGAGTACTTCCTAGTATTGGCAGGAACATTAATATTGCATGGTCTAGTGACCTATAGTGTGATGTTAAAATCATTCACAGGCCTCAGCCCAATAACCTTCTTACGTAAGATGGAAGATGCAGTGATGTTTGCTTTTTCAACAGCCTCATCCAATGCAACGATTCCTGTTACGATGGAAACGGTTAAGAACCGCTTAGGTGTTGATAACAAAATTGCTTCGTTTACCGTACCACTAGGTGCAACCATCAACATGGATGGTACTGCTATTATGCAGGGTGTGGCGACGGCATTTATCGCACAAGCATTCAATATTGATCTTACAATGGGTGACTACCTAACGGTTATCTTTACCGCTACGATTGCATCAGTAGGTACTGCAGGCGTTCCAGGTGTAGGTCTTATCATGCTAGCAATGGTATTAAACCAAGTTGGTTTACCGCTAGAAGGTATTGCTCTTATTATGGGTGTTGACCGTCTACTTGATATGATTCGTACAGCAGTCAATATCACAGGTGATAGTGCGGTAAGTTGTATCGTAGCAAAATCTGAAGGTGCATTAGATCTAGAACGCTTCAATAATCCAGAAGCGGGTGCCAAAGAAGAAGAAGTGCATCTGTCTCGTGCTTAATTGTGAATAACGATTAATCGTATAAGACAAAGAATAAGAAAAAGCCAGTGAGGATCAATCTTGCTGGCTTTTTCTGTTTTTGTACTTCGTTTTTATGAGAGCAACATGCTTACTTGTCAAAGCGACTAGGAAAGTCACTAAAGATAGCATCGACATTCTCTAGGAGAGGGAATGACTCCGGTGTATTAACCGTAAAACACCAGACTTGATAACCATTGTCTTGAAGCTCTTTAATATGAGATTCTGCTAACCAGAAATAGTTAAGGTTACAGCTAAAAGCATTGATTTCAGACAGTAACAAACGCACGCTATCGTTCAACCTTTCACTGATAACGGCTAATCGATAAGCCCCGCAATGCTGGTGCAGCTCACGCATGACATCGTGGCTAAAGCTCGATAACAATAATTTGTTCTTGGGTATAGGCGACTGCTCAAGTTGTTTTTTTAATTGCTTAACAACGGCTTGAGAGTCATGTTGGTCAACTTTGACTTCTAGGTTTAATCCCAAATTATGTTGTTCGGCGATGTGCAATAAATAATCTAATGTCAGAATGAGCTCACCAGAGAATTGGGTATCAAACCACGAACCAAAATCCAGTGCTTTCAAGTCGGCTAGGGTGTAAGAATCGACACGGCCTTTACCATTACTGCATCGGTCAATCGTGTGATCGTGACAGATCACTAGCTCACCATCTTTTGTCGGCTGAACATCAACTTCGATCCAGTCCAAACCTAACGCTATAGCTTGCTGTATGCTTGCCATCGTATTCTCTGGATGAGTTCCTGCCACTCCTCGGTGGCCAACAATCAGTGGCGTCATTTTTTATCCTTAAAGTGAGGCGATCAATTCAACGTCGTTAAATTGGCACAATTGTTCAATGTTGTCAGTAGTTTGATCGATAAATAGTCGCTTAATTTCACGTAGTGTACCACTGACAACCTGTTTATAGCGCTTACATTCTGGCGGTGCGGCTACATTCTTGATGCACGGTTACATAGCAATGTTGTGGGTGCAATTGAAGTATTCGGCAAACTTCGGCTTGGCTCTATACGTTTTCCCGTGGAAGAAAAGATATGCAAATTAGCCATGCTGACATGGATTGATAAAGGGTGATTAGTATCTAGATCCATTTCAGGTGTTACAGCAATAAAAGGGTGCTCATTGATCTTGCCGTGAACGAGCTGATTTGGGCCTAGAGGCTCGACAACGTGTATATAGGTACTAAGCGTGAGTGAGCGGTTTTCTAGTGTATTTACGTTTGGACTTGTTATCGATATCGTTGGAGTAATGGGTGAGATCTCAGCGTGTTCTGGCCTTATTCCAACCACAATATCTTGCTGTTCAAGATAAGAGTATTCACTGAGATAAATCTGCTGTTTCCCCATTTCTAAATAACCATTGTCTATTGTCGCGGGAATGAAGTTCATGGCGGGGCTGCCAATAAAGCTCGCAACGAACTGACTTGCAGGTTGGTGGTACACTTCTTTTGGAGTGCCTACTTGCTCTATCTTACCCTGATTTAACACCACAATTCGATCGGCTAGCGTCATTGCTTCTACTTGATCATGGGTTACATAGACACTGGTTACCGCGAGTTCACGTTGCAATTTTTTGATCTCCAAACGCATGTGTGCTCTTAGGGCCGCATCTAAGTTGGAGAGAGGTTCATCAAATAGAAACAGCTGTGGGTCACGAACAATCGCACGCCCCATTGCAACTCGTTGTCGTTGACCACCTGAAAGTTTCGATGGTTTCCTATCTAGATATTCTTCGATTTTAAGTGTGGTGGATACTTTGCTAATTTTTTCGGCAATAGATTGTCTATCAACACCGCGATTCTTTAAACCATAGGCAAGATTATCGTAAACACTCATGTGCGGATACAGTGCGTAGTTTTGGAAAACCATCGCGATATCTCGTAAGGCTGGTTTAATGTTGTCGACACGGCGACCACCCAGATGAATTTCACCGGATGTTATCGATTCTAAACCGGCAATCGATCGTAAAATTGACGATTTTCCGCAACCTGAAGGTCCGACAAGCACCAGAAATTCACCGTCTTTAATTTCTAAACTGACGCCTTTCACTGCTTGGTGTCCATTCTCATAGGTTTTAACAAGCTGTTTGATGTTCAACATGATGCTTTCCTTGGGCTGTGAATCGAAATTAACGGTATTGATGGATTGAATGTGATCCGTTTTAGAGTGAGAACCATCACTATCTGCATGCTGTTTTGAGTAAAGTTGCGTAATTTATTTTTCACTTTCGACTAATCCTTTAACAAACCATCGTTGAAATATCACGACCACCAATACAGGAGGAAGCATTGCGAGAATGACCATGGCAAAGGCATAGTCGTAACGAGGTGAGTTGGTTTCGTTAATATTATTTAAGATCTGCTTAATGCCCATCACAATCGTGTTGTAGCCTTCATCTGTCGTCATCATGATTGGCCATAAATATTGATTCCAACCGACAACAAACATAATGATAAAAATGGCCGCTATCATTGTTTTAGAAAGCGGAAGCAATATGTCAAACAAGAAGCGAATAGGGCCTGCATTATCAAGTTGAGCGGCTTCTAACAATTCGTCTGGAATCGTTTTGAAAAACTGACGAAAGAAAAATGTGGCGGTTGCAGATGCGATGAGTGGAAGAATCAAACCGGTATAGCTATTTAACATCCCTAAGCCAGAAACGACTTCATAAGAGGGAATAATTCGGACTTCTAATGGAAGAAGAAGCGTAACAAAGATAAGCCAAAACCAGGCGGTGGCGTAGGGCAGGCGAAAATAGATTAATGCATAGGCCGCCATCATTGAGATGATGATTTTTCCAATGGCAAACCCAAGTCCCATGACCATTGAGTTTATGATCATAGATTTGGCAGTGACATCCCCACCGAAGCCGAGACTCTTATTCCAAGCCTCGCTGTAAATATCAAGAAAGTGATCGCCGGGCAACCACTGAAGCCCTTCGCTAACAATTGTATTTAGGCTGTGCGTCGAGCTTGCAAAAATCAGCCAAATTGGAATCAGCATGAATAAAGCTCCTGCGATCAAAATAAGGTGATCGGAGAATCGATTGCTTTTCATAGTTCTAGACCTTAATAGAGCGTTATAAGCGGTTTATGTATTGTGTTTACAAATAGCGTTAGTCATTAATAGTGAACACGCTTTTCGACGAATCTAAATTGAATAAATGTCAGTGTTAACACCAACAAAAGTAGCACTACGGATTGAGCGGAACTGCCTCCGAGATCGGCCCCAACAAACCCGTCGCGATAGACTTTGTAAACCAGCGAGGTGGTTGTTCCTCCCGGTCCTCCTGATGTCATTGTGTCGATCACGCCAAAGGTCTCAAAAAATGAATACGTCAAATTGATCACCAGCAAGAAAAAACCAGTTGGGGCCAGTAAGGGGAAGGTAATGGTCCAAAATCGCTTGGTATCGCTGACACAGTCGAGCATTGACGCCTCTTTAACGGCATAAGAAATAGATTGTAAACCCGCGAGGAAGTAGATGAAATTGACTGAAATTTGCTTCCAGACTGAGACTAAAATCAGAGCGAAAGTGGCGTCAATGGGATCCGTTTGTAAGTTAAACTCCCACCCCAACAGTGCGAATGCATCGGTTAATACACCAATATGAGGGTTAAAGAGAAAGCCTCCGATGATTCCGGCAATAGCAGGTGCGACGGCGTATACCCAAGTTAGGGTTAGTTTGTACGGCCCTTGTCCGTGAATGACGTTGTCTGCCTTTACGGCAAGTAATAACGCAAGAGCCAAAGAGAGAAAAGAGACAATAACGGCGAATAAAAGCGTAAAACCAATCGATTTCAGATACTCGCTGGATTCGAAAAGCATTTGGTAGTTTTCAATTCCAACAAACGTGGATGACATTCCCCATGGGTCTTCAAGCATAAATGAGAGGTAAACAGCTTGAGCGGCGGGGTAAAGAAAGAAAACGGCAATGATCACAATCTGCGGTGCTAAAAAGAGATACGGCAATGGTGAATGAAAGAATTGCTGACGATGTTCCACAATATTTCCTATTTACTATATTTAGGAATAACGCCTCTTTGTCACTTTCTGCGTTTCTATTTGAGAGTGACAAAAGGCGATAGGGCAACACAAATGTGTTGATGGTGATTTTGCTAACGGTCTTTGATAACCGCGTTAATAATCATTGTCTGTTTCGATTATCAACGCCTAACTCATCAATGAATTATTTGATGGTTCGAGCAAAGCGTTTGAGAAGTTGTGCACTTTCGACTTCTACTTTGTTTAAGCTGTTCTCTACAGAAGAACGTTCAGCAAAAATATTATCAAATTCGCGGTGCATGACTTCTCGGATTTGAGGATAGAAGCCGAGTCGGTAACCATTTGTCCATTCACCCGCACCAAGACTAAGTTGTTTGACACCCACTTCTGCATCCGGTTGTTCGGTGTAGTAACCTGATCGCTTGGTGAGCTCATAAGCGGCGTTGGTCACCGGTACGTATCCGGTTGTTTTATGCCAATACATTTGAGTTTCAGGCTTGGTTAAATAGTCAAAGAAAGCTGCCACACCTTGCTCTTCCGCTTTTGGTTTTCCATCAAGAGCAAACAGGGCTGCACCACCAATGAACGTTAGGCCTGCATCTGGATTTATTGATTTCCAGTAAGGCAGGTACGTAGTGCCTAGCTCAAATTTCACTCGATTGCGTAGCCCGCCAAAAGAACCCGATGAGCCCATCCACATCGCGACTTCTTGTCGTTCAAATGGGGTTTGGTTAGCATCCCAATCACTGCCGTAGTATTTGTAGTAACCCTTATCAGCCCACTCTTTCATTTTGGAAAAATGCATAACCATGTCTTTGCTATTGAACATCAATGAAGAAGAGAGGTTATCGTAGCCATTATTCTCGTTCGCGAGAGGTAGGTTATGGCGTGACTTAAAATTCTCAAACATTATCCATGGGGTATGTGATTGCGAAAAAGTCACATAACCTTTTGTTTTTAACTTCGCTGCCAGCACTTCTAATTGTTCATAGGTTGCTGGGGCTTTAGCGCCCACTTTTGCAAGGATATCTTTGTTGTAGTAAAGAACAGGCGTTGAGCTGTTAAAAGGCATGCCTACCATTTTTCCTTTGCTGTCAGCATAGAAATTACGTACACCTGCCAAATAGTTCTTTGAATTGAATTCATAGCCCGATTCCACCAAAATATCTTGTACTGGTTTTGCTACGCCAGGCACGTTCATAATTGTTGCTGCTCCAGCATCAAACACTTGTAGGATGTTAGGTGCTTGGTTTGCTCGAAATGCGGCGATACCAGCGGTTAAAGTCTCAGTGTAAGAGCCTTTATAGACGGGTACGATTTTGTAATCGTGCTGAGAAGCATTGAAATCTGTCGCGATCTTGTTAACGGTTTCCCCTAATTGACCGCCCATAGCGTGCCACCAAGTTACTTCTGTTACCGACGGATCTGTTGCTGCGAAACTTGTACCTGAAATGGTTGCTGTAAGCAGACCCGATAACCATAGCTTGTTCATCATAGTTTCCTTATTAATGATGGTTGGTTTCGAACGAGACTTTAGACGTTTCGTTTGACGCTATACTGGTTCGAGCTTGTGACAATCTTGTTACTAAAAAATGTCAGGGAGATGAAGTATTTATGGAGGTTGTTGTTTTTAAGAGAGCTATTTACGCCGATTAAGCCCGTTGTATATTGGATCAATGGTGCTATGCTAAATGATTAATGAGGTTGTCTGACCAGTCGTCGAGCAAGGAAGATTCGTGAAATTACATTCAATCCAAGGTTATATACAAAAGATCTATCTTATTGAATATGAAAATAAATTGATGCTTCTTGATGGGGCGAGTCGTGCTGATGTATCAACCATTAGGGCATATATTGAAGAAACATTGCAGCGATCGTTCAATGACTTAACCATTGTTGTGGTGACGCACATGCATCCTGATCATGCTGGCGCAGCGCATCAACTTAGGCGATTAACGGGTTGTAAAATCGTTTCCGCCAACAAGAAAACGGATTGGTACTCTGGGACAGATGGATGGCTAATGCATCTTACCGATCTTGCATTGGCTTGGTGGATGGCCAATCGCATGGGTATCCCGAAAAGAAACTTGTGGTATTCACGGAAATTAAAACCGGATTATAAACTTAATGATGGTGATTTAATTCCGGGTTTTGAGGATTGGCAAGTCTTGGAGACTCCGGGGCATACAGACAGAGATTTGTCGGTGTATTGCGCCAGTGAGAGTATTCTTTATGTGGCTGATTTAATGGTTGAAGTCAAAAAGCAGCTTATCGCGCCATTTCCTATTTTCCATCCCAATAAATATCGAGATTCACTGCATCGTGTATACCACCTTAATGTAAAAACGCTTTTACTTGCTCACGGTGGTAAGTCAGAGCTTAATCAGCAGCGCTTTGAGCATTTGGTTACCACGGCACCAACGCGACCGATTACACACTGGCGTGTAACAAAAATCAAAATACGGGCGCTATTACGTAGTGTGATAAAAAGATAGCCTCTACAAAGTAAAGGCTATCGTGTATTGCTCGTGCGAGTTCTGCTTAAGGTATTTCTATTTATCGTCCTCGACCATCAACCATCACCATAATGGTTCGAGTTAATATGCTCATATCGGTCGAGAACCAACTGGATAAGCTCGATAGAGATAGGGCATAACTATGGTCAAACCCCACCTTACGACGTACATCATCTAAGCAAGTGTCGTAGCCTTGGTTTACTTGCGCTAGTCCCGTAATTCCAGGCAACACACCGTAAGTGCGGTCAGCAAAATAAGGGATCGCAGTTTCAAGCTTTTGGTAGAAGGTAGGACGCTCTGGACGAGGGCCAATTAATGACATGTCACCGCTGAGAACATTGAAAAGCTGCGGAATTTCATCAAGTCGAGTTTTACGTAAAAATCGACCTACAGGGGTAATTCGGGGATCATTTTCCGTCGCCCAAACCGCGCCAGAACGAGATTCAGCATCTTGGTACATGGTGCGGAATTTAATGATGTCAAACAGTGCCATTTGTTCAGGTGTTGATTTTCCCACTCGCATTTGACGATAAAATACCGGCCCAGGTGAGGTGAGCACAATCATCAGAGCAATGATCGGGAATAATGGCATAAATAAAATGAGCCCGATGAACGCGCCAATGCAATCGAAGACACGTTTTGCAGTAGATATAGTATTGCGATTAGTCGTATTCATAATATGTCCTTAATGATTAACACGATTCCAACGGCCATTTTCAAAGCCTAATAAATAACGTAATCCACCAACTAAATTGGCGTAGTGGCCAGTAAGTAAATAAGTGATCAGCTTGAATATTTTTTTGGTGAACACTTGTGGGAAAATAAAACCAATTAAGCCCACAGAATAGACAGTGACTTGCACGGCGACTATGGCCATAAATAAAGAGTGGTCGGCGAGTGTGATTGAAGAAATTAAACAAGCAAGCATTAGATATGGAGTGACTAAACGTAAGCCTTTTCCTGAAAAGAAGGCAAACGCAACCCCTCTAAACCGCGGGTTAAATAGGCTGATTAAACGAATAGCTTGTTGCATGTTGCCCGCAGAAATTCGTAATCGACGTTTGAAATCTGCATTTTGGCTGGTTGCTTCCATCTCAATAGCTACAATTCTTGGCTCATAATCTGCTATGTATCCTTTTTTAACGATCTCCATTGGTAGAACGAAGTCATCATTGATGGTATTGCTTGGTAATGCTTCGAAAAGATGTGTTCGGAACAGATAGCAGGCTCCGTGTGCACCTAGTGTAGAACCTAAAGAAGCTTCGTTTAACTTCACCTGATTTTGATAGTTCCAGTAACTTTGTTCTCCCTCATCGGCGGCGCACATTATTTGGTAGGTGGCGTTAACCACCCCAATATTTGCAACGCTAAAGTGTGAATCAGCAATAAGTAGAGCATCAATAGATATAAGCGCTGAAACATCGCTCAAAGCCGTAATATCAGAATCAATAGATAACATTTCATGATTGATAACGGCCACTTTGCCACGATTAACCGTATGTACATGCACTTCAAAGTAAGTGTCTGAGCAGATCGCTTCTTGTATCGTTAACTGTGCAATTTCGGCGGTATTATCGGTACATCCGTCGCATGCGATGATGACTTTTAGGCGATCTCTGGGGTAATCGAGTGACGCTAAGTTACGAATTTTTTCTGCAATCCATTGCTGCTCATTAAACGCAGGAACAAGAATCGTTATGGTTGAACGAGTACGATCGAGTTTGCCGTTTCGGTATCCACGTACTTTTCCGGTAACTTGCTTAATTGGGTGATTCGCGGAATACCATTTCAGAAGCATGGGATAGCCAACATGATGATAGACAATCAACGCACCACTAAATAGAAATACAGAAATTAATAGAATATCGGTCATGCTGTTACTCCTAATTCTTCATAAGCTTTTACCATATGTCTCACGTCATTATTTTCGAGAACAAAAGTTCTTGGGAAGGAGACTTCAGAGTTGAATTCAACGCCAATAACATCGTTATTAACTTCAGAAATAGCACGAAGTAATACATGCGCCAAACTAGGAATGTCATTTGCTTTTGAAAGGTAGCCAGACTCATGGCAAAGCGTTTCACTGGCGGAACCAACATCCGTAACGACAGTGGGAATATTGCATGCTTGAGCTTCGAGAGGAGAGAGAGGAAACCCTTCATAGCGCGACGGTAAACAGAATAGATCCAGCGACTGGTAGAATTGAGGCATATCTTCAACTAAACCAAGGAAGATGACTCGTTGTTCGACACCTAATTGACGAGCCAGTTTGATTAGTTCCTTTTTTTGGCTTCCATCACCCGCAATAGCAAGTGAGACATGCTTAGGTAAAAATGTCAGAGCCTTGATGATAAGGTCGTGACCTTTAACCGTTTCAAGCCTGCCCGCACACCCGATCACTGTGACATCAAATGGAAGAGATAAGGCTTTGCGTGCGTTTAGTTTCGAAGCAGGACGGAATTTTTGGCAGTCGATGCCATTTTTGATCGTGACGGTTTTGTCGTAATTAAAGTGCATTTTCAGTTGCTGGTTTACTCGAACCGCGTCCGCCACCAAGGTTGGTTTAGCGGCAACTAAAGCCATTTTTTGTAAGGCGACATGTTTTTTACTGTTGAGGTGCCACACGTCATGTTCGGTGTGAATACGCGTTGGCACATTTGAAAGACGAGCTGAAATACTGGCATACAGAAGTGGACCGATATGGTGAGTATGTACTACATCAGGGCGTATGCTTTTGAAAATCTTAATAAGCGTACGCATGGTCTTGAGTTGAACTCCTGGTGCTTTATCTAGAAACACAAGCTGTTTAGAAAATTGGGTGAGTTTTGGCCATAGGGCTAACGATTCATCTTTGGTACCTTCCAAGCTGATGATTAATACTTGGTCATTTGGGTTAGCAAAACGAAGAAGATCTAACGTTAACGTCTCCAATCCTCCTGGAGCGAGCCGTTGTACGACATGGATTACTTTTTTGCCAAGTGGCTTGTTTATCTTTCTATCCATAATGCTCACCTTATTTTGTTCTCAGTCCCTGACGCAAATACGCTGATGGTTTTTGCTTCGTATCTAATAGATTGCATTTAGTGTGCCAATGTTTTAATGGTTAAATATCATGGTCTTATTGTGTTTATGGTCGCTTTGTATGTTTCGTTTTTAATTTGAGAATCGAAATGAATCAGATAAGAGGAAGAGTTGTCGAATTGCAAAATGATGAGTTGAAAAGCTCACGGGGTAGAGCAATGACAGTGAGTTTAAGTTAAATCTTTACGAGGAAAGCAGAATGAACACATTCAGCCAACTCATTTTATTGAAACAAGTTGGCTGTAAAGTTTGGCTGTAAAAAGTGGAAAGCATTTAAGCGTGTGGAATGGTCGTGATAACAGGCACTCCTAGGATTTGTTCAACCTCATCACGACGGCGAACTCGCGTATCAAACACTTCAAGTAACGTTGCTAGACCTATCCCCAATGCAATACCTGCAATTAAACCTGCAACGATGAAAATGATACTCGGCATATTGGATGGCAGACTTGGAGCATAAGGAAGGTCAATAATTTTTACTCGTTTACTGTGTTCAAACGCCCCTAGAGAACCCGTTAATTGTGCCATCTCATAACGTTCGACCAACTCTTCATATAGCTGTCTTTTTACTTGAACATCGCGCTGTAATCGATAGAGTTCTTTTGCATTGCTACCAAAATTATTCGCCTTTTGTTCCAGTTCAAATATCATTTTACGCAGACTTTTTGTCTCTTCACTCAGTGATTCAAATTTGCTACGAACAGACTGTAAGCTGTGTAGTTGGGTGACTAACAGCGGTTGATTGTCTGAAGAACTCGATAGCGTATTACTGCTTGCAATATCCCATAATTGGTCAGAATTGAGTTTAGGTTGGGATTTGCCGAGCAGGGCAGTTCTCTCAAGCTCTAAACGGTTGAGTTCTCTCTGTTTGGCTTGCACTGCGCTATGGTTATCTGTGTATTTGGCACTAAGAAGAGTCAGATCACTTCGAATTTCTATAATTTGCTCTTCAAGCTTACCAACAACTGGATTGGTCTGAGACAACTGTTGATCAATGCTACCTAAGCTCTTTTTAACACCTGAAAGTTCGGCTTCTTTCTCTGCTAAAGACTGCTTCAATGTTGCTAATCGATTTAAGCTTTGTCCCTGCATTTCAGGGCTTACAGATGAATTGATATTTTTAAAATCAGCCAATTTTTGTTCTGACTGGTCAAGCTCGTCATATCGTTTGTTAATGTGAATAGTAAGAAAATCGCTGGAATCTTTTATAGACGAGCGTTCAGGTGCAAGCAATTGCTCTATGAAGTGACCACTGATGGATTCGAGCATTTCTTTCATCCCTTCAGGGTTACTTGCGGTTAAATGAATTTTGAGGAAATCCTTACCAAGTTGAGAGATATTGAGGCGGCTTGATAGCTTAGAGATCACTTGTTCTTTTTCACTACCACTCATTTGATCGTTTATCAGGCCTTGCTCAAGTGCAACGGACATTAATACGTGACGGCTTTTTAGTAAGGTTCTCAACGCATTGATTCTGTCTTTCAGCATGGTTGATACGGCCAAATCCTCCAGGAAAGGGTTCATTTTCGCCGTCTCTTGGATAAGCATACTGGTATGAGCTTGATAAACGCGAGGGGTCATTTTACTGATTGCCAACCCCATTAAAGGAAGGATAATAATTGGAAGTAAAATGATATAGCGTCTATGCCAAGCCGAACTTAACAACACAAGTAAACGTATTTTAAGATTAATCATAATAACTCCAACATCCAGCTAACAAACTGACTCCGGTTGTCCCAACTCTCTTCACTGACAATATCGGTTCTAAGCTTTGGCTCATGTCGTGCGACTTCTAAAGCCCGGATCATCTCATCGCTTGTCGAAATGGGATGCAAGTAATGTCGGTAGGGGTGCATTGCAGGAAAATCGGTTGTGATGATGGGTGTTCCAGTCGCCAGATATTCCATCAGTTTCAATGGGCTACATGCCTGAATCTGTTTGTTTGATTTGAATGGAAGTAGGCTCACATCCCAATGTTGAGAATAGCGAGGAAGCTCTGCGTGGGGCTTTGCTCCAAGATAGTGAACATTGGCGAGTGATGGTAATAACAGCGTCTCCAATTCGTTGGGGCCGATAAAAACAAAGTCCCAATCTGGCAAAGCCGTGGCGACGTTCGTTATCAAATCATAATCTAACCATTCCGATAAGCTGCCATAAAAGCCTGCAATTGGTCGATGCGAACTAGGTAAATCATCTGCTCTTACCGTCGGGGTAGAAAAGAGTTCAACATCAACACCATGAGGTAGTAATTGAGTTTTACATTTTGGGAATTTGTCACGAATTGCGTCACTCGCAGCAAAAATCAAATTGGCTTTTTGAGACATTTTTTGCTCATGAGTGTTGACTGTTTTATGATCAACACCGGCAAGTGAGGAGAAGTCATCACCACAATAATACACCACCGCGTATTCACCCAAATGCCCACAAATATCAGCAGCGGTTGGAAGCGACGACCAAAGAATAGGCTGATTTAGATTGAGTTTTTCAATTATCGGAAGTAACTGTTTGAGTATTAAATTTTTTGCCATTTTCCGAACAAAGTTAGATTGAGGCGCAGGAATCGTTTTTAAGTTAACGATGGTGATATTTGGATGCACGATGGCATCGGACATGCCCTGTGTATCTCCCTTGCTTTTTCCCATCAACTTATTGGCTGCTCGTGAAATATCTTTACGATTGAGCTTGGGTTGACGCAAACCGATAGAGTTTACCCAAACGATTTTGCGGTTTTGAGCTAAACGCTTAATTAAGTGTTGTGTGCTCGAAGGCAAGCCACCAAAATCTTCACCGAATACTATGAGATCATGCATAACGTTCTCCTTCTGTTTGATGGGTTTGGCTATCGGGGATCGAGCGAATCACTTTCGCGGGGTTACCTGCTGCAATGACAAAGGGTGGGAGATCTTTGGTGACGACGCTACCAGTGGCAACCACCGTACCTTGACCAATCGTTACGTTACTCATTACGGTCACATTACTCCCGAGCCAAACGTCCTTCTCTAAAATGATGTTTCCCACTTGTGTTTCATCATCAGCTTCACCTTTCGCCCGGCGAACAGGATCGAGAGGATGCCCAGAGTAGCCACAGAGAAATACACCACCTGCCAGTCTTACGTTATCCCCTAATACGACCTGCTGACCGACAGCAATGGTCGTTTGCCAACCAATACCAATATTGTGTCCAAGTGTGAGGGTAGGTGATTGAGAAGAGGATCGTCCGCTGAATGTCGTTTGACCTGATATTCGGCAGTCGCTCCCAATATTGATTGTGAGTGGGCCCGAAATGTAGGGAATGCCACCATATAGGTAGAGGCGTTTTCCGTAACGTGAAAGTCTTCCTTTAAAAGCTGGAGTGTGAAAAAGGATTCTGAGAATTTCGTTAATGCTATTTCGTGCAAACGTATAAACACCATAAAAGATCTTGTTCATGATGTGTGGCGTTGGTAATTCAGCCATTCGAGCTTGTTTCAAAAAGAGAAACAAATTGCGAAATTTAGGATTTGGATGATCTTTAAGCCAACTTTTGAATTCATTTGTTTTGGTTGCCAACATAAGCTTGTCTCTTTTTGTTTATCTATATGTTGGTTATTACACAGATTGTGCCAATTAATTTAGTCAATAAATTCAATTGGATAGTAATGAAGATATTTAGGTGGCGGTATTATTCTCATTTTGACAGGCATTTTGAGTGAGGTGAGATACCGCAATAGTCAGCGCAGCAAGAATATAAATGGGCCAAGTGAAGCCTTGAGTAAGGAAAGTTGCAGAGACAATGGTTCCGATCAGTCCGGCATATACTGAATTTGCCATCGCAATTAAATAACAGTTATGAGTTTTTGGTTTTATGGCTATCTGCTTAAGCGTTTTTCGCGCAGTGAGAATCAAAGAGGTGATAAATCCGATAAACACGACTAAACCAAGCATCCCCGTTTCAGCCAATACACCAAACCAAGTGCTGTGTACTGCGTGATTTAATCCATCCCAATGTGGACTATAAAAGAAATAATTAGAGTAAAAATTGTTCAAGCCGACGCCAGTAAATGGATTGTCGAGTGACATTTTGAACGCCGCTTCCCATGCATACAGTCTTCCCATTGCAGATGCGTCAATTCCTGCTTCTGCTGCACCTCCAGATGCTCTATCAGATATCCCTGCGACGCTGTATAGAACCAATGCCGCGATGGCTCCAATACTGAATAACGCAACTTTTGAACGTATCAGCTTTATAGCAAAAATACCGAATACCGCTAATGAACCAAGCAGTCCTCCACGGCTTTGTGTCGCGATGACAGCCATCATTAAAATAACAATCGTGACAATGCTGCATAAGCGAATTAGCCAATGGACTCTGGGTGTTGTCGCTAACCCTGCCGCAAAGGCGAGTGGGAACATAAGTACTAGCGCTAAATCGTTAGGATCGCCAAGAACAGAACCGATATCGCGGCCAATAGTGACTCGTGAACCTTCAACCAAACCAATGCCATTGACTGAATTAGACAGCGCGACCGTTCCCACCAATAATCCTGCCATCACGATTAATACCGATACCCGAGCGAGATTGTCGATATTGTTCATCAACCAAATTATGGCTAATGTCATGACAATAATTTTCCAATAGGTATTCTTAAATGTGGTGATGGCAATGCCACGATTGGAAGCGAACGCAATACCCACGATAACAAGCCCCCAAAAAATCGCTAACCAAGTGAGTGATGGATGCCAATACACTTTAAGTTCTCGGCTGATTAAGGTATGCCAAATAAGAGCCGATAACGCTCCTAAAGAGAGCAATAAGGGGATTTTCAAAGAATACAGAGCAGGGATCACTTCGTGAATACGAAAGAATGAAAACACAACAAATAGAGTGACGAGCCAGAAGGTCTGGCTAATCACAAACAGAGCACCAAGCGGAAGCAGAGCCAGAACTAGAGCAACCGCAGGGTTAGGAACAAGCATCCACACCAAACCAATCAAGGCGCAGATTAGGCTGACAAGAATGAATGAGCTAAGTCGTGATGGGTATGATGTCATTATGCTTTCCTTAGCGAATGCAATTTTGAAAACAATTCAGACATAAAAGCAGAGTTAACCACTCGACTCGGCAGGGTAACAAGTTTGAGTTTAAGTGCACAAAAGATAACGATCATTGGCGCAAGAACGCTCATTAGTATTAGCGCTAAAACAGTAAGAGCGTAGCTTGCAATAAAAAACAGGAGTATGCATACAACTAAAAGGATGAGCATCGATTTGAAATCATAAGGAAGTTGGCGAAGACGTTGGCTGACAACGGTTACAATGACCATGCGGCTGACTTGAACCAAAAATACAGCCATCAGTATGCCCCATATGCCAAATGAGCTTAGAGAGTAGGCCAAGGACAAACCGACCAAGGTACAAAGCATGTTGATTCTCAGCAGAACCTGCGTGTTTTTTTCAGCAAGTATTCCAATATTGAACAGCTCAGTAAGCTCTTTGAATACGGCAATACTAAGTGTCGCAACGAGAATTTTTCCTGCAAATAAGTAGCTCTCCGGTAAGGCGATAATAATAAAAGCTTGACCGAAAAAAGCGATACATACGGCTAGAGCGGCGATAAGAACAATGCCATATTGCGTATAAATAGCAGCTTGCTTTGGTCCTTGTTGTTCGATGACATGAAAGCGTTTAGGCATCCACCACATTCCGAATGGCTGGACCAAAATACACATGGCTAAGGTGAATTTTGCTGCAATGGCATACAACCCAAGTTGCTCTAAATTGGTGGCGTATAAGATCAACCAACGTTCTGCTCCATTTAGTCCAAAAGCGAGCAACCCTGATAGCATGAGTGGGAAACAGTAATTTAGGTAACGAGATGAATATTGTAATTTGGGAAGGGAAAAGTTGAGACGTTGAGTTCCCTGAATTAAGAGAAATTGAACAAAATGAGCCACTGTACTCGCGAGTAATATTCGGACAACACTTGGGCCCGTGAACAGCACCCCTAGAATCAAACTGACTTGTAGAGTTGTGGTTGCAATACTAATTAATAGAAAGTGACGGGCTTTGTTTTGCATTCGAATCCAAGCCATGGCCACACCAATTGCGCCTTCTAAAGAGAGAGAGGCAATAACCACGAATAACTCGCTTGATGATAAAGGGGAGATCCAGCCATCAAGATCATCGATGAATAGAATAAAGCCAATCAAAGCGGCTATCATTAAAAACGAAATAGTGAGCGTTAAGCTAAACAGTTGGCTCGCGATGCGTTTTTGCTCCTCATGGGAGGCTTTCTCTCCTGCAAACCGATACAGAGCTTCATGCAATGCAACACTGATAAACATACCTAGGAACGCACTTACTGTAGCAAGCAGTTCCAGTTTTCCAAGTTGTGCTGGTTCAAGGTATTGAGCCATCACAGGAAGCATCAATAATGAAATACCTTTGATTAGGAATATTCCTACTGCGTAAGTCAGCATATCACCCATGGCCGATTTTAATTTCATAGCGATGTCCCTGTGCGTGAACAACGCTCTGAACAGACAGAGTGTGTCATCTCAGAGGTGAATTTATCGCTATCGATGAAACGGGCGATAGGTAGGTAACAGGTCTCAGCTTGGTACTCTTTTGCCAAAATATAAGCTCGAGATTGAATATTCGAACGCCATAATGGGGTAATGGCGAGTGTGTGCAATATGGTTTGTAAGCTCTTTGGGTCTTGAGGTGTGTATTTCATGCAGTTCAGGCCATGAGTTAATTGGGTATCCCAGTACGCGCCATCTTTAGGGATAACGACACACATTCCTGCGGCAAGGGCTTCTAAAATGGATAAACCAAACGGCTCATTGATGCTAGTAGAAACGAAAATACTGTTTTGAGATCGTAGTTGATCCAAATTATCTGGCTGTTCGTGCCACTGAACATTTTGAATAGCGATAGGAGCTTGCGTGATATTGAGATTGATCCCTTGAGGGCGAATATAGCAAACCGTGGTGTGAAGGCAGGTTGTCGCATTATTTGACGAGGAATTATGAGTGTTAGCCTTTAGTACATTGAGCAATAGGTCTAAGCCCTTCCATTTAAGAAGTGATGCAGCCCAAAATAGAGAGGCATGATCGGTTTGGCTTTTTGTTGGCCAACAAGTTTGGGAAATACCATTCACAAAAGTGTGAGCGTGTGGGGAATGCAGTACAAATTCAGCTAACGTCGTTGAGTAATGATCGCCATTCTTAATTGAAAGATAACACGAGAGAGCGTCAATAAGAGATTGTTTGGTACTGGGTAGATAAAACAGAGCGTCACAGCGTGTCAGGCAGAACCCAATGGAGCGAGAAGCTGCGACTGGACCGTGAATGAATTGAATAATGTTAAGTGCGACTAAGGTTCGGCACAGGTATAGGCTCATATCGATTCCAGGACCAGAGCAAGCAACCAGTTTAGTAATAGAGTTGGAAGCGGACACCTTAATACTCAATAGCGTTAAGCAGATGTACATTGATAGATAAAGCTGTTTTACCCAAAATATACCGCCGCATGATGCCTTTGCGAGTGAGTATGGAATATGCAATTTTACTATTGTTACATCATGCTTTCGTGCCAAAGAGCTGTTTGACCAACATTTAGGGCTTGCCGTCAGAATCGTGAACTGACTATTTTTCGCGTTACATAGCGCTAAAGCTTCACTTGTCGCCACTTTTGAACCTCCAGAAAAACCTATTGGATCAAAGACTAAACTGTGTCCATATTCAGCACCGACTTTCGCTGTGTTATCCATGGTGACCTCCTGTAGACGGTACATGATTGATAATGCTTTTAAGTGGTTTTAAGCCATCGAGTAACGAAATTTTCGGGACAGAAGATTGAGCTATCTTCGCCAAATACAGAGATTGGATGGCTTGAGTATTGCGCTCAATAGTTAATTGTGTGCTGACATAGTTAAATGCATTCGTACCGAGTTTTTTCTGTAACGGTTGGTCGTCAAGAAGCGTTTCAATCGCATGGACAATCGGTGCAACCCCACTGTTTTCGTATAGAATGCCAGTATCATTATGAGTAATGAATTCTGGAATACCTCCGGTACTCGGGGCAATTATGGGCAAACCAGCCAGCGCGGCTTCACCGAGAACCAGCCCAAAAGCCTCCGTTCTCGCGCCACTGATAAAGGCATCAACGCCACCACTTAACCAATTCGCTACGTTAGTCTGCTCTCCAACAAAATGAATGCGTTTCATCAAGTGGAGCTTGCCGACTTGTTGTGCGAGTTCATCTCGTTGTTCACCGTCACCAATCACAACCAAATGCAGATCAGGATAGTGGTGTTCAAGCAATTTCACTGCTGAAATAAGCCTATCAACCCCTTTCCGTTCAATGAGTGAACCGACTGTCGCTAAAACAAAATCACTCTCTTTTAAATTGAGTTTGGTTTTTACATTCAGCGGGGCACTTTTTGATATATCCGCTTCGATACCATTATGAATAATAGAGATCCGATTTTGCGGGTAACCTTCGTTAATGAGGTTAAGACTGATCGCTTTACTGACACAAATGATATTCGGTGATAAGTGTAATCCCAGCGACATTCGATCTCGTAGTTGGTAGTCGCTGTGGAGTTGGGTGATTAGCGGGATATTGCAAAGCTTGGCAACCAAACACATCCACTGACAAGGCGCACCACTGTTGACATGAATTAGGTCAATGTTATTGCGACGAATCAGGTTCAAGCCTTGCTGTACCAGATGGTACCAACCATTGACATCACAGCGTGGGCGACTCCAACCAGCGAGTAATGAGAACTCACTATGTTGGCTAAATATGTCACGCTCACTCACATGTGTGTGAAGCGCTTGGCTGTTGGTCCAAAGATGTGGGACAAACAGATCTCGGTCTAAATGTTTGAATAGACGGATGAGGCACATCTCGCTGCCTCGGATCCAGTTATCACCATAATGAACAAATAGGATGTTTTTTTTATTTTTCATTTTGATATACCTAACGTAATGACGATAGGTATACAATTGCAAAGGTGATGCCAAACTCAACTGCTAATTAACCATCTGATTTTAATAGATATAGTTATTGTTGGTTAAGAGTTTTGATGCGCAATTCTCATATTGAGAAACATATTCTCAGTTTGAGATGAGCCTATTGTATGAATATAAGAGCGCTTTTGTTCAGAAAATTAGCAACTAGAACTTTCAGATTTTGTCGGAAGGATTTGATACACATTCAGAAACTGAGGGATCACAGCTTCACTAGAGTAGTGCTTATTCACCGTGTTAATCGCATTTTGAGACATGGAATTTTTTTCACCTTCAGAAGAAGAGAACCAAGCTTGGAGATGTTCAAACAGTTGATCGGCGTTATTCGCGATAAAGCCATTTTCATTATGTTGAATAAGTTGGCTTAGATTTCCAACATTCATCGCTAGTACTGGTATACCACGTGACATCGCTTCTAATGCTGCCATTGGCAAACCTTCAAATCGTGAAGGAATGATAAGCAGCCCAATATTCTGCCAAACGAGTGACATATCATTTTGATGTCCGTGAAACTTAACATTTGAGGTTTTGTTTGCACTCAAATCAGAGTCAAGTGGACCGCTGCCATAAATATCAAAAACAAGTTCTGGAAAGTGTTTGGCTAAATCTAAGATTCGGTCTGGGGCTTTTTCATGGCTTAGTCTCCCAACAAAAGCCAGTTGCTGTCCGTTACTACGCGTCACATTACCTGTGTTGACGAAATTGTTGAGAACCGAAGCTTTAACGGGCAGTTTAGATTGTATCAATTGACTGACTGCGAGGTTGCTATTTGAGACACCAGCGGAATATCGGTCACATAGATCATACAGCTTTACCTTTCCTACTGGGTTTTCTCCAGCGTGAAAAGTCGAGAATTGAGTGATAGGGTGCGACCATGAGAGTAATTTAGTTAATTTGCTTAAGATACTCGCTTTATACCCGTGAGCATGAATGAGTGTCGGTTGATGAATACGATTGGCGAGGTGAAGTTGATGCAGCGGTTGATTCAATAATTGATGAAATCTTTGTGTGGATCTATTTTCCGTATCAACTAACTGGTGAAGATAAGAGTAGGGAATTCCTTCAACATTCAATTTCTGGATGATCGCAGATTCTTCAGGATACTCTGTCAGTAATACCACTCGGACAGAGGGGATTTTACTTTTTGAATGCAATCCAAAATGCTTAAGCCCGATTGCGAGCTCAAGCACATGCGTTTCTATCCCACCAAAAGTTAGGCTATCGATTAACAGCCATATCTCGCCTAATCTAGGCTTGATCGCATTCACTTTCGGATTCCCAAGCCTGTTTCTTCCGATATACGGTAGAAGGACTTAACTCTAATAGTACTGCTGCATTTAGGACGTTACCGTCGCAAAAATCAATCGCATGCTGAATCGCTTCGCGCTCGATTTGCCACATTGGTCTTATGTCTCCATTCGGTTTAGTTAAAACCGAGTTAATCATAGCCGAATCGGCGGCACCCACTGACTGACTATTTGTGATGCTGTCACTTAAAATGGATTGAGCATCGAGATCGCCAGACTGTCCAGAAATGGCCATCGGTTGTTCAGAAGTTTGAGGAACAAAAGTAGGCTGTACTTCAACAGGCTGCTGAATTTTGTTCGCCGCCGAGAGCCCCATTGGCTTAGTGGTGGTTTCTTTGCTATTAATTGGAGGCGGTAGATGTTCAACAGAAACGTGAGTTTCATCATTAAGAACAACAATGTTTCGAATAATATTTTGCAGTTGGCGAACATTCCCAGGCCAAGTGTAGCGTTTTAGAATCGTTTCTGCATCGCGATTAATTCCGATGAATTTCTTACCATCTTGCTTGGCGTAGACCTTCAAAAAGTGCTTCGCTAGAGTCGCAATATCGGAGCCTCGCTCACGAAGTGCTGGCATCTCAATGGGCACGACATGAACTCGATAATAGAGATCTTCGCGGAACCGACCTTCTTGAACTTCCAGTAAGGGATTTCGGTTGGTTGCACATATTATACGCACATCAACTTTTATCTCTTTGCTGCCACCTAGTGGGGTAAAGGTGCCAGTTTGTAAGAAACGCAGTAACTTCTTCTGCATTTCCAGTTCCATTTCGCAGAGCTCATCTAGAAACAGTGTTCCACCATGAGCAAGCATCGCCGCACCTTTGCGATCGGTGGTGGCTCCAGTAAATGCGCCTTTCACATGGCCAAAAATTTCACTTTCCATGAGATCACGAGGTATCGCGCCGCAGTTAATCGCAATAAATGATTTATCTTTGCGGTTACTCTCTTTGTGGATGGCTTCAGCACAAACCTCTTTACCCGTTCCACTCTCTCCATTAATGAAAACACTGGCGGTTGTTGGTGCAACAGAATCAATGGTTTTATACACCGCTTGCATTGGTAAGCATGACCCGATAAAGCCATGAAAGCGAGAACGGTCAAATTTGTTCTGCATATCATCAACTAAGTGCTCTAATTTAGCGCGCTTAAGATGAAGTTGAACAGAGGTTTTAAGTCGATCTGCTTTAATCGGTTTCTCAAGGAAGTCTTCCGCCCCTTTTTGAATCAGGCTGACGGCAATATCGACAGAACCATGCGCTGTGGCAATAATCACAGCAGTCGGTATTTCGTTGCTTGAAATCCACTCTAGGACATCTTCTCCAGACATATCGGGAAGTTTTAAATCAAGAATGACCAATTGTGGAGTGTTGCGTTGTATAAAGTCTTTTGCTTCGCGTCCGGTTTCAACATGAAAGATATCGTAAGGTTCATCTTTCACATATTGTTTATATAGCACGGCCAGCGAGGTCGAATCTTCAACTAGTAATACTTTAGGGCGCATGCATACTCCTTTTAAAATCATACGATTAAAAAATCGCTATAAACAAATTAATAGCACAGCCTTTCATAACTATGAATCTGATTGAATTAAATATTTGAACTCGAATGGTTTTCAAGCATGGCTTTCAAAGCCGAGAGCACTTCGTAATTTAAGCGCTTTAATTGAAGCATTAGCAAGCTCTTCTATTCCTGCACATAATTTGAATGCTTCTTCTGAGTTATTTTGTAGGCACTGTTTTTCTATTGCACGAGCTAAAGTGGACAACTTACGGTTGCCAAGTGCCAGTGAAGAGCTGCCTAATGTATGTGTTTCAAATTCGAGTGAGTCTATATCTTGAGCATCCATCGCCGCATATATCTTTTCTAAACGGACATGACACTCTTCGACATAGTGTTCAATCAAAAGAGGAATGACTTCTGCGCTTGTATCTTCAATCATTTGAATCAAAATCGATTCATCAACGTATTGGTTTATCAGTTCGGAATCCAAACCTTCCGACGCGACAGAGTCTTCAGGTGAGTGAAGGTTAATGTTAGATTGCAGTGCAGCTTCGTTAGTTGTGTCCATATTGCTTGTGTCCATGTCGGTTAAATTCCCCTGTTCTTGAGTCATTACTGAGGTTGATCTCTGTTGTTGGTTTGGCATCATTGCGACTTCGTTATTATCATTACCGCTTGAACCCATCCCCGTTTCATCCATAGACAATCGCTCCGGATCTAAATAGCGGTTTAGCATTTCGATGAGTTGGAACATTCTAACTGGCTTCGAAAGGTAGTCATCCATGCCAGCTTTCATAAATTTTTCTTTGTCTCCAGAAAGAGCATGAGCGGTCAGTGCCACAATTGGGACCGATGATTTCAGCGAAGACTCTAAATTTCGTATATCGCTACATGCCTCAATCCCATCTTTTTCGGGCATAGAGATATCCATGAAGACAAAATCATAGGTGCCATTAAGGACCATTTCCACCGCTTGATTCCCATTTTCAGCGATATCGATATCCATTCCTACGTGAAGAAACATATTTTGAATAACGAGTTGATTCGCTTTGTTATCTTCTGCAACTAGAATCTTACATTTGCGTATTGCTTCCGAAAGAACGGGGGACGTTTTACTGGTTTTATCTGACTTTTCCTCTTCATCTGACAGTTTTAGGTAAGAGGTGAACGTAAAAGTGCTACCTTGATTTAATGTGCTTTTGGCCGTAATACCACCATCCATCATCTCAGCTAGACGTTGTGATATGGCAAGCCCCAAACCGGAACCGTCACGGCTTCGAGAGTAACTTTGGTCAACCATTGTAAATTCATCAAAAAGGTAATCGAGGGCATTAGTTTCTATGCCAATTCCTGTGTCCGTCACCGAGCAGGTCACTTGAATTTTGTTCTGATCTTGGACTTCGGTTTGCAATTGAACGGAGATCAACCCCTCGGAAGTAAATTTAAATGCGTTTCCAAGTAAGTTAAGCACAACTTGGCGGAAACGGTTGACGTCTCCGATAACACTAATGGGTTTAGTATTATCAACCGAACAGACTAACGCGATATTTTTCTTGTTCGCAAGAGCATTAAAACTATCCACGATGTCGATCATGCAAGAGTTAAGAATGAAAGGTTTATGCTCCAGAATCAAGGTATTAGCATCCATTCTTGAGAAGTCGAGAATGTCATTAATAATCGAAAGTAGCAACTCGCCTGATTCAGTTGCAGTATGTAAGAGTTTCATCTGTTCTTTATCTAGTTTGGTTTCCTCAAGAAGAGATAACAAACCAAGAACGCCATTCATTGGGGTACGAATCTCGTGTGACATTGAAGCTAAGAAACGACTTTTAGATTCACTGGCTTGTTCGGCTTCACTTCGCGCGAGTTTTAATTCACCGTAATTTTCTTGAAGGCTACGCGACATCTTATCGAAGGCATTGGCGACTTCAGCTAATTCATCCTTCTGCTCCATTTTAATTTGATAACCGGGGCCATTCTCTGCAACGTTATGCGCGGCTTCGGTGAGTTTTGTGAGATTTCGAGTTAAATACGTGCCTAAAACCAATGAGAAAACAGCCACAAGAAAGACTTCAAGAGAGGCGATAGCAACGATCGATTTTTGGGCACTGGCCAAAAGGTTATCAATGCTTGAGGTTCCAAATCCCATATCGATGTGACCGTAAACCGTGCCGTCGACTTCTATATTAACGCGTGTATCAAAAATGCCGTCATCAATAGTATCTAACCCCTTATCAAAGGTCGGCGTTCGATCTAATAGAGATTTGTCTCCACTGCACGCTAGGACTTTATCGTTACGTATTACTTTCACATACAGAACATCTTCTAGAACAACGATCTCGTTCGTTAAGTCGTCCAGTGTGGCGAGATCCATGGATAAGACAGCATCTTGAGTGGCTTTTGCAAACATGATTTTAGTTGCATCTGCCCGTTGTATTAACTGTTTTTCGTTTGAATCAGCAAGAAATGACATCGAGCTAATCACTAAGATCATCAATAATACAATCTCTATTAGTGCAATGCCGATTACTGTTTTCGCTCGAAAAGTCATAGCTCGAAATGTCATAGTCAAAACCTTTTGTCTAATGAACCTTGTCTATTTTTGAGTTACTTTTTATCACTCATTAGATTGTTGATATGAAGTTCTCGAACGTCATCCCAGTCGTCGTTCACTGCGGCTTCAAATCCAATAATTTTCAGTGGTGTTAATAACTTAGAACCTGAATCTGTTTTCGCTAAATCCGCGAAAATCTCCTGAACTTGTTTTGTAACAGATAGAGGCACTCTAGGGTGAGAGGCAATGGCATGGGGTGTGTAACCTTTGGTGACCCAAATTGGGGTTAATTGCTCTCTGATTTCACTGTTCATCGCTTTGAATGTTCGCATTACCCCACCGCCTGCGGGGTAAAAACCTCTTGCGACGGAAAGATAAACAGAATCATGGGAAGAGACGTATTGAGGGGTCGCGTTAATATTTTGAGCGGCAAGATCGGCTTGAGTCAGTATAGTTGCGGCAAATGCGGCCGGAGCAGGGAAGGCAAGCGTTTCATCTTGCAATTGTTTTAAGTCTGTAATGCCACTGTCTTTACGTACAACGAGTATCCCCTTGATTTGTTTATTCTGAGCTTTTGCAATGGCTTGATAACCGGGCGCTTGATTAAAGGTAACGAAGTGGTAGGGATTCATGTACGAGAAGTCATATAATCCTTCGCTTAACCGTTGCTCAAAAGTCGGAATATCAGCGGCTGTAGTAAAAACAAAATCATGGCCTGTCCGCTTACTTAGTTCATTCATAATAGGAGTCCATTGCTTAGCAAGTCGACTCGCAGATTGTTGCGGCACAATACTGAACGTGTACTGCTCAGCAAAGGTTAACATAGGCGAAAGTGCAAACATCATACAGAGCAGTTTTTTCATAGCAGCCTCATTAAAGTGGTAAATTTAAAAAATCATTGTTATAGATTACCGATTCTAATTTCGCTCTTAATGACTTGGGAATCAGCTTAAATTTATTGAGTTGTCTTACTATCTCTTGAGCCAGCGATGGATGTTGCTGCATGTTCATAACACACCCGAATAAGTTAATTGAACTCGCGGAGAGCAGTGATTTCGCTTTTGTTAGGTGATGCGCTGATGTCACACCTGTAAGCATAACCAGTAGAGTACAATCACATGCACTCGCAACACTTTGAGCCGGGATATTCCCCTTATTTACCTGTAGTAGTGGGGAAGTATCAATAACAATACGCTCATATTCGTTGAGCCACTGTGCCACTTTTCTCTGTAATGTAATTGGATCTTTGTACGCAAGTTGAGTCGACGTCTCTTTTGGCGCGGGTAAGCCTACAAATAATTGATGAGTCTCACTATATTCTAGCCAATGTTCTCCATCCTGTGTGGAACTTAACTCAAGATCCAAGAAAGCGGGGTTAAATAAATTGAGATCGACAAGTAAGGTTTTGTGTCCGGCAAGTAGGTAGCGCTCTGTTAATGCCGCTGCTACTGATGTTACGCCGTCACCTGAATGACAGGCTGTTATGCAAATAGAGCGGCATTTTTCGAGTTCAGCTGATAAATAGAGCTGTTCAATCTCAGCATGAGTAGCAGATATAGCCATTAGAGTGCTCCTATTAATACGATTGTGGTGGCAATTTGTAATACATCACGTAAACCTGAACGAGCTTGTTCGATGTAACTTTCGCTACGATCCGGAATGTAAATTGTGTCGCCAGCTCGTAATACAGGTAGTTGATAAATATTGCCTGTTTTGCTGAATTTAATGAGGTCGAATGTTCTTGATTGTCCTTCACAGCACGACATATTCACCACGCTGATTTTCTCTAAGTATGCCGAATCACTTGGGCCACCAGCTTCAGCTAAAATATCCAGAATTGTCATGTTGTCATCGAATACATAACGACCGGGATCATTAACCGCCCCTAAGATCCGCACTGTTGATTCTTTAGAACGATCTAACCAGTTACGGTCTTTTTCTGGAATATAGATGGTGTCCCCAGTTTTAACTTGTGGAAGTAGAGATTCATCACCCGTTTCAAAATAAAGAGATAAGTTCAATTTACTAACTTGAGAGTAAGTTTTATCTCTATGAGTCACGCGAATATTATGAATGTCGGCATCTTTAGTTGGTCCATCAGCAGCAGATAAGATATCTAAAAAGTGCATTTGATTGGTAAAACGGTACCGGCCTGGAGCGTTAACTTGGCCAAAGACATAAATAGACGAATCTGAGCTTTGGCGAACCCATTGAGATTTATTGTCTGATGGATCTTGAGGAAGATCGTGTACACGTACAATCGCACCCGCTCTGATGACAGGAAGATCACTTCGTTGAGCGCCGTTTATTATGTAGCTATCTAAATCAAAGACTTGCATCTGTCTTCCGCCGGATACCACTTCAATTTTTGTGGTGTCAGCTCGAAGAGTCGGGCCACCTACATGAGCCAGTAAATCCATCAAGTCCATTTCATCAGACCATTCAATACGGCCGGGGCGTACAACCTCACCAATGACATTAACCGCTCTATTCGGTGCAATCTTTAACCACGATTTTTCATTCATATCTGTTTTTTCAGGAACGAAAATGGCATCACCTGATTGAATCGCTGGTGGCTTGATTCCGTTTAAGCCTTCAGTGTATGCCGCTAAATCAAACTTAATGACTTTACCGTTAGCCTTTAAAATTCGAATTTGGCGAGACTCTGCAAATCGAGTAGGTCCACCTGCGTTAGCGAGAATATCCATAAATGTTGCGCCTTTTTTCCCTTCAAAAGCACCTGGTTGAGCAACTTCACCCATGACGTATACGGTATTCGCCCCTGATTTAATCTCTTCTTCTTGCATTGGAACGAAAATAGTCGAACCGGGAAGAAGTGTAGGGAGTAAACTTGAGTCGCCAGAATCGAGATAACGCTTTAGATTAAATAGAGTTGGTGCGTTGTTGCTGATCACTCGAATCTGTTCGACGCCTGCGTAACGAGTAACACCACCAGAACGCATCAGAATATCCACAAGATCGGCATCTTTTGTGTATGAAAATGACCCCGGCGCATTAACTTCACCAAAAACTTTTATTGCTAACCTCGCATCTGAACTGTCACCTGAATTTGCAAGTTTTGAAGCGTCGAACTCTTGCTCAATGTTACCCACAAGTGGAGAGGCTGGAACAAATAAAGTATCAAGGGATTTTAGAGCAGGTAACAGATCTTCATTACCCGTATCTAAGAAGTTCTTATAATCAAAATCTTGTTTTTGAGCACCACGTTTTAGCTGCATTTTATTAAGTTGGGCACCTGAACGAAGGCCGTCCGCAGCGTAAATTGCCATTTGGATGCTGGCACCTTCAGGTAAAGTATATTCACCCGGCTTCTTTACATAACCTTGAATTGAAATAAGCATCTGACGCTTTTTAATGAACACTTTTGCGTTTGTTAGGTCACGGAAAACACTCTTTAGTGCGGACTTCACCGTTTGCTCTAGTTGGGCCTCGTCATAGCCAGCGACAAAAATAGGACCAATCTCAGGCAGCGTTATTCTTCCACGCTTATTTACTTGAAATCCTTTGTTTAGCGTCTCTTCACCTGGTAGGTTAACTTGAATCAGGTCACCTACCTGAACGACGTCTTCTGCAGCATGACTATGAGAAGAGAGTGAAGCACCTGTAAATATAAATACAAGCGTTGTGAGTAGTAGGCTAGTCCATTTCATAACGAACTCCTTGGTAAGCGGCTAGCTCACTTTGCGTTGATGGGCTGTTTTTGTCATTTGATAAAATTTCTATGCTGACTCGTCGATTAGTTAACATCACCCCAGGCGTATCACCTTCAAATAGAGGTAAGCTAGATCCTAATGAGTTAGTTGTAATTCTTTGTGGGTTTAGACCAAAAATGGTTAAGTAACGTTTGACCTGCTTAGCTCGACCAAGTGCCAGAGTTTGATTATGTTCTTCACTCCCAGAGGCGTCGGCATGGCCAGTTACTTGTAATGTGAGCGCGTTATGTTGTTTAAGAATGTTTGCGGCTTCAGCAAGCTTACCCATGTATTTCGGGTTAATCTCAATAGAGTCGAAAGCAAATTGATTGTCGACATTGAGCAAATCGAATAAATGCGAAACAACAGATAATTGAATTTGAAATTGCGCTTCATTTTTAGGTGGGGCACAGCGAGTTTGTGATGTGACATAGTCTAATTGTTGCTCTAATTGTCTCAGTCGCTTTCTTTGAATGACAAGATCATTAGCTGCATCCAGCAATAAACCACCTTGAAGCTCTCGTGCTATACGGTTTTGTTTCTCAATGGCTTGAACAACAGCAGCAGGGAAACACCATTTTGCTCCTTCTTGAATTAGAGCATCCAAATGCAGTTTGGCCAGTTTCCAATCAAACCTTAACCCATGCTCTGGTCCTAAAGGTTCATCGGGCATTACTGGCGAGAAGTCCGCGTTAGTGTAACTCTCTGCAAGCCCACCAGTTCCGCTTTCCGGGTAGCTGGTACAGCCTGTTAAGTAAAATGAAAATACAGCTGTTGCTATGTAAGTCATATATAAGTTTTTCATGCCAACGTCCCTTGTCATTATTCAATTATAGTGAGCAATTAATTATTGTTTTTATTGGAATAATTGCTGGTTCGATTAAGCGTTATTGCTACGAGAGTTCACTGGGATGGCATGTCCTATACGTAAAAGATTCATGATCTCTAGTGGCTGCCCCTGAACATTTTCAATGCGCATGTTTCGTTCACGTTCGACAAGACGTTTATAGAGATAAACAATCGCACCAACACCTGACGAATCGAGAAAATTAACTTGGCTGAAATCAATTTCAATTTCTGGATGGCTGTCGTGTGCGATGACATCATCGATATGTGGTTGAGCATATCGACTTCCTGAAGCATCCATATCGCCGCAGATTGAAAGAGTCAGTATTGTGTCGTTAGCTTCAATTTTACGTAGTTCCATGATGATATCTCCTGTTTGGGTATGCATAGATAAGAGCAGAATCTGTGCCAAGAAATATATTCAACTAAATCATATAGATAAAAAATTCTTGTGTACTTTTCTCAATTTAAGAATCGAGTTTTTCTCAATTTGACAGACGAATGATTGAACAATTTAAGTGCATAAATGGCGAAAATTGACATGGTGAAATCAACAGTTATTTGTGCATGAGTCCAAATTTCATGTAACTGACAAATGGAATATCAGCATGAACTGTTGCCTTACTCGCATGCCACAAGGGGTAGTTTGCTTGTAACGTCATATTGGTTTTTTATAAATCACATATATAAAAAACGTTGGATGAGTACATTGAAAAAAAGAACTGCGGTTTTATTAAGGCTTAACTTGGTCACTATTGCGCTAGCAACAGCATTTCCCTCTAAATCTGAATCAATAGATGAGCGGATACCTCAAGTCGTAAAAGCGAGTCATTACCAGCAGGACATTGATGTGTCTGAATATTGGAAAAGTGAAAAGTTGGATGGGATACGAGCCTTATGGACAGGAAAAATGCTGGTGACACAAAATGGAAATCCTATTTATGCCCCTGATTGGTTTATTAAAAAGTTGCCTCCAATACGTTTCGAAGGTGAACTGTGGGCAGGAAGAGGCAATTTCCATCTAGTACAGCAGACTGTGTTAGACGATATTCCGAATGATGCAGCATGGAAGAAAATCGATTTGATGCTATTTGATATGCCAGATTCAGCCGGTGACTATCAAAAACGCTATTATAATATCTTGGCTTGGGTAAGCCAGTTAGACGTACAACACGTTAAATATATTGAACACACACCGATAAAAACAGAGAAAGAGCTCTTTAGCCAATTGAATAGCGTAAGTGAGAAACTAGGCGAAGGCTTGATGTTGAGGAAGGTGACCAGTCGATATCAAGCAGGACGAAGTAATGATTTGCTCAAACTAAAAAAGCATCAAGATGCTGAAGCCTTGGTGATTGGCTATAAATCAGGGACGGGTAAGTATAAAGGTAAAATGGGCTCTATTTTAGTTAGAACGGGTGAAGGAGTAGAGTTTTATATCGGGAGTGGTTTTACTGATGAGATGAGGCTATTGCCACCAACGTTAGGCTCAACGGTTACGTATCGTTACAACGGATACACCCAAAATGGCGTACCAAAATTTGCAAGGTATTTACGTGAGCGTCCAAATCGATAGGTAACATTTTGCTAAGAGCTAAGAGCTAAGAGCTAAGAGCCAAGAGCTAAGCGGAAGCCAACCATACGATCGACTTCCAATTTAGTTCTTTATTGGGAAGCAAATTTCAGCTGAACTGAATCTTCCTGGCTGTGCATCCAATGTAATCTGATCCCAAGCATAACAGCAGCAGAAGATAGGCCAAGAATAAAACCAATCCAAAAACCATGAGCACCCATAGGCTCAACAATCCAATCGGTTAACCCCAAAATACAACCAATTGGTAATCCAATTAACCAATAGGCAATAAAGGTACGATTGAAGATGGCTTGCATGTCTTTATAACCACGCAAAGCACCTGCTGCAATAACTTGAACGGCGTCTGTACATTGGTACACCGCAGCAAATAGCAATAGTTCCATCGCCAGTTCAATAACATCGCGATTATCGGTGTATAGCAGTGAAACTTGTTCACGAAACAACGTGGTTAAAATGGCAGTACCAAAGGCCGTTACTAAGCCAACGATTATCCCAACATGTGACGCAATTCTTGCCCCTTCAATGCTCTCTTCGCCTAGCTTGTGTCCCACACGAATACTAACAGCCGCACCAATACTCATCGGGAGCATAAAAACAAGTGATGAGAAGTTAATGGCAACTTGGTGCGCTGCCACAATTGTCGGGCCTAAAGGCGCAACTAATAGAGCGACAACCGCAAATAGTGTTACTTCAAAAAATATAGAAGCCGCCACAGGGAAACCAAGCTTGAAGAGTCGAATTTGAGCTTTTAATTCAGGTTTATGAAATTGACTAAACAAGCCTACATGTTGGAGTCTCTTAGCGCTGATTACATAGAGAAGCATCAAAGCAAACATCACCCAGTAGACAATTGCGGTCGCCACGCCACAACCGATACCTCCTAATGCAGGTGCGCCTAACTTACCGTAAACGAACATCCAATTGAGTGGGATATTTAATAGTAAACCGATAAAACCAATCACCATGGCTGGTTTTGTTAAAGCCATACCGTCGGTGAAACTTCTCAATGTTTGGAAAAACAAAAAGGCAGGAACGGCGTACATTACAGCATCCATATAACCGATAGTTTTATCGGCCATAGCGGTTTCAATGTCCATCAATCCTAAAATCCACTGCGTTTGAAATAGCACGGCAAGAATGGGTAAGGAGATGATGACGGCAAGCGTAAACCCTTGCTGAATCTCAAATGGAATTCTCTCTTGCTTACCTGAGCCATTCAACTGAGCAACGACAGGAACAAGTGCCATCAACAAACCAACACCAAATAGGATAGACGGTAGCCAAATACTTGCCGCAATAGCAACGGCAGCCATATCAATAGCACTGACGCCACCCGCCATTATAGTGTCAACGAACCCCATTCCTGTCTGAGCAACAGAAGCAACAAGAACAGGCGTTGATAATTTAACTAAATTAACCGCTTCTTTTTTATAACGATGCACGAAATTCTCCAAAACAAGCATGGCTTTGTTACGTTCTAGCCCTGTGTTCAGTATAGGTAAATGTTCGACATATTATTGGGTTCAGGATAATCCTTAAATGCTAATAATATGTACAGATATATTGTGGTGAATCATAAAGAAATGTCACAATAAGCACCATTAAAAATTGTCGGAATCAGCAAATGTTTACAGGTATTGTTCAAGGTATGGCAACGATTGTTGCAATAGATAAGAAAGAGAACTTCCAAACCCACACTATTGAGCTATCTGGTGAAATGAGAGAAGAACTTTCAATCGGCGCTTCAGTTGCTCATAACGGGTGCTGTTTGACCGTTACCAAGCTTGATGGAGGACGAGTGTCGTTTGATTTAATGCAAGCAACGTTAAAGTTGACCAACCTTGGCGAACTTAGCGTGGGTAGTGCGGTGAACATTGAGCGAGCGGCAAAGTTTGGGGATGAAATTGGTGGCCATAGTATGTCAGGGCATATTCATTGCCTCGCTGAGATAACTGAAATAATCGATACACCAAATAATCGAACCATTTGGTTTAGCTTGCCGAATGAGCAGAGCAAATATGTTCTTACTAAAGGTTATATTGGTATTGACGGCTGCTCGTTAACCATTGGGGACGTAGAAAAAAATACATTTTGTGTACATTTAATTCCTGAAACCTTGAATCGTACTCTTTTTGGCCAACGCTTAGTGGGGGAAAAGGTGAATATTGAAATTGATCCACAAACACAAGCCATCGTCGATACGGTAGAGCGAGTACTTGCTGCCAGAATTGATCAATAGGACAGGGCTGTATCTAGAAGCTAATCACTTAGTCGCTTCATTTAGTAACTAAAGTGCCAAAAAATACAGACAAAGCAACGGGTAACCAGTCGCTTTGTCTGTTTATTTACTGAATCGTATATAGCACTTAGAAAACTTGCTCATCATCGGAATCGACCAGTAAATCGACTCGATCATACTGCTCATCCACCGTCATATTTAAATGGATCGCATGACAACAAGCAGGGCAATCATCGTAAAAATTTTGACTTCCTTGTGAAGCATCAAGAGTGATCCCAATTGAGTGTCCACAGTGTGGGCATTGAACTCTTCGTTCTGTGTAGTTACGCATAAATTTCCCTTACACCTTATATACTGAGGTTCTCTTTACTCCTTATACTTTAGATGGTTTGGTTACTTATTGGCGCTAAATAAGTACAAAATTAGCTCTGTCTCATATATTAGAAACTGTTACATTTAAGGGTTTGACGTAAATTCTAAATTACCTGAGTTTAAAGTAAATATTATGTTTCATATAAATACTAAAGCTCTGATTATCAATTTAAACCGCTTCGCCTTTTGCGAACGTGACAATTACGGTTGAGATTGTATTTTTGTAATAAGTAGCTGAGCTTGTTCAACATAATGGCCACCAAACTGATTACAGTGGTTCAGTATATGATAGAGATTATAGATGTCTTTCCTCTCAGCGTAATGAATGTCTAAAGGGGTAACACTTTCGTAGCCCTGGTAAAACTCTGGTTGAAAACCTTCAAACAATTCAGTCATCGCAATATCACACTCTAAATCCCCCCAGTAAGAGGCCGGATCATAGCAGATAGGGCCTGACACTGAATTAGAGACGTTGCCATACCATAGATCACCATGAATCAATGATGGGCGAGGGTGATGATTGGCTAAACGTTGGTGAATACTTTCTACAAAAGCATCAATATCGCAAAACTCGATACCTTTCTCTTTTAGAAGTTGCAACTGCCAGCCGATTCGTTGCTCTGAAAAAAAACGACTCCATTTTTTACACCACTTATTCGGTTGGTGTGTAGCGCCTATGAAATTATCTCGATCAAACCCAAACTCTTTTTGTTCACCCCATTGGTGCAATTTGGCGAGTTTAACGCCAAAGGCATAACTGTTTTTAGCATCGTCTAACGTTTTGGTTGGCAAATAGTTTAAGACAATGAATGAATTTGTTTTTGATTTACCAATCAACACGAGTTCAGGCACGAATATGGTGGAAGTTTCCCGCAGTAAGCGTAGATTTTCTGCTTCTGCTTCGAATTTAGAAAAAAAATCACGACTATTGACCTTAACGAAATATCGCTGCTCACCATCGCTGATCATGTAGCATTCGCTAATGTCCCCTCCGGAGATTTTGGTTTTTTCGACTAAATTGAAGTCAAACAATAAAGTATCTGATAATTGCTGAGAAATGGCTTGCCACATAATCACCCTCACTAGGTCATTGCTTTATTTACTTTCTATCTTAGGCCATTAATTTAACAATGATTGCTAAGTTCTGCATACTTTTTACAACAAGTGGCTGTAATTGCTCAGAGAACTGAATAAGTGTGATATCGGTCGCCTACATGAAGTCATCCATAGAATTTAACAGTATGAAATACATGTTGGTATGAGTATTATGTATGTTACGAGTATAAAAATTAAAAATGACTTATGAAAATTCTTATTTGTGATGATTCCTCGGTCGCTCGGAGGTCAATCGCCAAATGCATAACACAGACAGACAACGTACAAATAGTATTTGCCAAAGATGGCCTTGAAGCACTGCAAGTTTTAAAAGAGCAAAATATAGACATTTTGTTCTTGGATTTGACCATGCCGGTAATGGATGGGTTCGATGTACTTGCTTCACTTCCCGTTAGCAACTATCAAACTAAAACGGTCGTAATTTCTGGTGATGTACAACAAGAAGCTAAGACAAGGTGTCGAAATCTTGGGGCGTATGACTTCGTATCCAAACCATTTACCGCTGAAATAGCCAAGCCACTTTTTGATGAACTAGGCATTGTTTTCTACACAGCAAACAAGCCTAAACCCGTTCAAGAAGCAGAAACGATCGATCCTTTAACTAAGTTTAAAGAGTTAACCAACATAGCACTTGGTCAAGGGGCTGCGGTTCTTGGCGATCATCTGAGTGAATTCATTCAGTTACCCATTCCTAACGTCGGTCCATTAACCTATGGCGAATTAAAAATGACCATGGAAGACGTGATCAGTCGTGATAACTCAATCGCAGTGTCTCAACGTTTTGTTGGTGGTGGATTACACGGCGAAGCTTTGGTCTGCTTAAGAGGATCGCATGTTAATGAGATCGGAATTCGTCTTGGTTATACGCCTGAACACTCAACCTACAACGAAATTGTACTAAATATTGCAAACTTATTAGTTTCTTCCTATTTAGTCGCCCTGGGGGAGCAATTAGCAAAACGAGTCGCTCTCAGACAGCCTACCGTTTTGGGTCATATTCAGAAAACGCAATCCAGCATTTCAGATTCTGAAGAGATCTTTACTATCGAATATACCTACTCAGCGGAAACACTCGATTTCCAATGTGAAGTGCTTTTCTTGCTTGATAATAAGTCGGTTGCTGAAATTTATAAACTAATGGAGATGATGTAATGTCTGATTTAACTGTCGATATGACGGATTTTCATTGGGTTATGCAGCTAATGGATACACTTGATTCTGGCCTTGTAGTGATTGACCGCCAATATAACGTGTGTGTCTGGAATAATTTCATGCAGTCATACAGTGGTATTCAGTCACAAAACATTATGGGTAAGAATCTTTTTTCTGCCTGTCCAGACTTACCTGAATGTTGGATGCACACCAAAGTTGAAGCCGCGATAGCACTAGCGACAAAGTCATTCTCAAGTTGGGAAGATCGCCCGTATTTGTTCAAATTTTCAAACTTCTCACCAGTGTCGAGAGGCGTTGAATACATGTATCAAGATGTCGTCATCACACCTCTGCGTTCATTGTCTGGAGAAGTGACTCATATTGCATTGATGATCAATGATGTTTCTGATATTGCAAAGAATAAGATCGAACTTCGAGATGCGAACCATGACTTAGCCAAAATCAGCCGTACTGATGGCTTAACAGGCTTATTTAATCGTTCTTTTTGGGAAGAGTGTCTTAAAGAGCAATTTGATCATGCTCAAGTGGTTAACTCACCTTGTTCGCTGGTGATTTTCGATATCGATCACTTCAAAAGAGTGAATGACACTTACGGGCATACCGTGGGTGATGATGTTATTCGAGAAACCGCCTCTATTTTACTGAAACAAGCACGTAAAACCGATATGTGTGGGCGATATGGTGGTGAAGAGTTCACTGCGGTCTTACCCGATACCACGGCAGATCAAGCCCTTTACTTTGCAGAAAGGCTGAGGAAACGAATTGAAGCAGAGGTGGTGAAATCTTGTGGGGTGGAAGTCAAGTTCACAGTAAGTTTGGGTGTGTGCCAATTTAATCCAAAATTAGGTGACCATTTGGAGTGGATCCAACAAGCTGACGAAAACTTGTACCACTCGAAACAGAACGGAAGAAACCGAACAACAGCCAGTTAGTGGATGGTTGGTGCGTGTTTATTAGCCTGTTTTTGGTGATAAAAACGACACTCAACCAAAAACGCAGCATAACACTTACCGATTAGTGTGAAAATGTGACGACATGTCTTAGTATTAGATTTGATATTGTATTAGTTTAGATACGTTTTCACACTATGTTATAAAGTAGATATGTTGCTTGAACAGGTTGCCGTTTAGCAAATTGTTGTAAGCACCAATACGGAGAAGAAAAGTGGTTGTTGAAACCGATGGATATTTAGCGCTGATTGAGCACCTTTCCTTTAACTTGTCAGTCTTTGCTAATGAGCAAGGAGATACGGGAGAGGAGAGTATTGAAGATATAGTTACTGATATGATTTCATCCAATATCATGGCTATTTTCGAACAAAACCCGGAACTGCATTCAAGTGTACGTTTCCAACTGCTTAAAGAAGCTGATGCGGTAGTTGAAGATCTTGGAGAAGTACTTGCTGGTGCTTGGACTAAGAAAGCAACGAATCAACAGATCGAATTCTTAGATGAATACATTGCATTAGTTAAAAACCTATTTGATACAGCAGTAGCGAAATACGACTGATCAAAATAGACGAGAGTTATTTCGATTTAACTCTCGTTAACTCGTCTTATTTGCCAAAACGCAGAAGCCCAGTACGGGTTATCCAATCTTGAAATAATCACCCCTTTTGATGTTGATGCATGCATGAATCTATTGTTATCTAAATAAATGCCAACATGTCGTGTTTTATACGACGTCTTAAAGAATACTAAATCACCCGTTTTAACCTGTTGGTACTCAATACTTCTACCACGTTCACTCTGTAACGCTGTTGTTCTTGGAAGGGCCAAACCAAGCGCACTACGATAAACCTCTTGAACAAAAGCTGAACAATCAACACCATTCAAGCTGTTTCCACCAAGCCGATAGGGCGTCCCTGACCATTTATTAAATTGAACCATTAGAAGATGATTATCGGGCAGTTGTTCTTCAAATGGCACCACTCTATTTTGACTTCCAATAATATGGCTCGGCGCATTCGAACAACCTGTTATGACTAAACTGATGATTATTGGAAATAAAAGCTGATTTTTATACATAGCAGACCGTCACATAAATGATTTAAAAATGAAATATTGGCGTCATATCCACTTACTAGCATTGCTCTCAATAAATGCAAATGATTGCATCAGTGCTTTAACGGAGAGATATGAAATATTTAATTGGTGTATTTAAATCGCTTTTTCCACGGAACCCATCCATTACTCAAACGATCAGCTTTATTTTTATTGCGCTCATCTCACTAGTTCTTGCACTCATTATCGCCAGTAATAAAGGGCTTGAGAAAATTACGGTTCAATTTAACAATCTTTCGACTCAAGCTCTACCGCTTGCATTTAATAATGCAGAGCTAACACAAAATATTCTAGAACAAGTAAAACTCATAAATTATGGGACTCAAGTTGAATCAGAAGCCCAACTAAAACCTGTGCAAGAAAGAATTCAGCAGCTAAAAAGCCTCAGTAATCAAAAGCTGTCATCGTTGGTAGCCATCGCAAAAAGTGCGGACTCAACAATATCAATCGATCAACTTGAAGAGCTAAAACACAGCTTGCAGCAACTACATCAAATCACCGAGTCCGTGATGCAAGGTCAAAGAAATATTGTTGCGCAGCAGGCTCTCATATCCTCGAACGCCACCGCTTTTCGTTACGGTTTGAATTCCATTGGGCCAGAAATGAACCGCATTAGTATGTTCCTCGTAAGCGAAAACCCTGAAGCTTCGGATTCAGCGAACCGTTTTATTTCAAGTGCAACGTCTATGGAAAGTTCGTTTCTTCTAATGATGATGGAAACAACAACAGAAAGCGCATTAAAGTTGTATAAGGAGATGCGAAATCGACAAGCTGGAATTAAGCTTGCTTTTGATGATTTCTCACATTGGCACCCTGATATTGTCGAATATGCCAGCTTGGTTGCACCACTTCAGATGGTGAATGAGGGGTTCGAACCTAACGGTGTCCTAAAGCAGATCCTCAGCAAACTTGAATTCATAGAGAAACAAAATAACGAGCTACAAAAGGCTTCGGTTATCGCCAAAAGTACCATTGGGTTACTTAATCAAACATCAACGATGGCAAGAGATAATATAGCCCAAAGCGAAAAAGTCGTTCACAACACCATGCAGACCGTCTCAAAAGAGTTGATTATATTCGGTGCATTTATCGTTACCATTGTTGCAATGTCATGGATCATTTTGAGGGCATGGATCGATAAAGGATTGAATAACCTCAAAAATGGCTTAAATGAAATCACCACTCATAATTTGACCCAACAGCTCGAACAAGTTGGGCCGTACGAGATGCGAGAACTTGCGGTAAAACTGAATCAAGTTATAGATTCAACCAATCAGTCTATTTCGATGGTGACGCGTAACTGCGAAATGCTATACCAAACAGCTGAAATCAGTCACGATGCCGCAGAGCGTTCCAATCGAAGCCTAAATAAACAAAATGAAGCGTTAACTTGTATCGTAACTACTGTGAGTGAACTTGAGGCTTCAATTCAAGAGATTGCAACCGTAACGAATGATTCATACTCGGATTCTCAGACTGCTTCGGGTCAAGCAACGACTGGTGTTAAGGTTGTTGATAAAAACAGGCAACGTTTAAAGTCATTGGAACAATCTTTAGATTCTAGTGATCGCGCGATGCAAGAATTGGATATGAAAGTCACAAAAATTCAAGCAATGGTCGACTTGATTAGTGGTATTGCCGAAAGCACCAATCTACTTGCACTGAACGCAGCAATTGAAGCGGCAAGAGCAGGAGAGCAAGGACGTGGTTTTGCCGTGGTTGCGGATGAAGTCAGGGCATTGGCTAGTGGAACCTCGAAACAGACGTCAAACATTCGAGTGATGATGAATGATCTTGTGAATGCGGCCCAAGTGTCGCGCAGTGCAATATCAGACTCTAGAGTAGAGATGGTAGAGGCGTTGATATCCAGCGATGAAGTTAAAACCACTTTTGGGGATATTCAACAATCAGTGAACCACATCAGCCAAAGAGTCGAACAGATCACCGTAGCCACAGAAGAGCAAGAACGAGCAACCGCCGATGTCAGTCGTTCTATCAATCAAATTAGTGAGCAAGGGGAACAGACTAAGGTTAGGCTAGAGTCTATGGTTGAGAGTTCTGAGCAAGTGGCTGATATTGCCGCCCAACAGCAAACAATGTTACATAAGTATCAGTGTGCAGTTCAAGCATAAACAAACTCACACTGATATATGGATATTGCCTTAATTATTTCTAAACGGCTGAGTAAGCATATTATCCAACCTTTGTTCATCTGGCGTATTAAAGATAGGTAACCCAATAATCACCTTATCATGGCCAAGTTGCGGCTGAGAAATATAAGTACCAAAGCTTCTGTCCCATATCGAAAGGAAGAAGCCAAAATTAGAATGGGTCTCTTTGACGACCACAGAGTGATGGACTCGATGCATATCAGGAGTAACGATTAGGCGTCGCAAAAATGCATCAACCTTGAGTGGGAGTTTAGCGTTACTGTGATTGAACATCGCACTTCCATTCAAAATAATCTCAAATGCGACAACAGCCAGCGGTGAAATTCCAAGGGCCATTACACATATCATTTTGATCCACATAGATAGCACGATCTCGATAGGGTGAAAACGAGCCCCTGTTGTGACATCTATATCCTGATCAGCATGATGAACTCGGTGTAACCGCCATAAGAATCCAACACGGTGAAATATCATGTGTTGAAAATAAATGATCATATCCAGCAAGATGATACTAAATATGATTTCTAGCCATAGGGGTATCGCGATGGCATTCTGTTCGAGAAGATTGAAAAAGCCCCAACCGTGGTCATGAGCGACAATGGCAACCTGAAAAGCTAATACCGGCATGAATAAACTGAGCGTGACACTGTTTAGAACAATTAAGCCCGCATTATTTAACCAACGAAAGCCTTTACTTTGCGTTAATTGTTTACGTGGAGATCGCCATTCCCAAATTGCACATAAACAAAAAATGACGATAAAAAAGCTAAAACGAACTATTGATGGGTCTTGCATGACATCACTTCCTCTATGAATCTGTCACTACTGTAAGTACAATCGAGCCAATTTTCTATAGTAGTAGCTTATATCAATGCGAATCCACGCTTTTCACCGCTTATTTGAACATCGAATGTCCCTTTCAACCAAACCTTTCAACGCTCGTGGCTCAAAAGTTGTACGTTGTAAGTTCTGTCAAATCATGGTTGATCACTGCATGTGTGAACATCAACCCGATCTTGACACCAACCTTGCAGTGATGTTGATTGTTTCAGACAACGAAGTGATGAAACCAAGTAATACAGGCCGCTTAATACTGGACGTCGTTAAAGAAGGGTTTGTCTATCAGTGGAATCGTACTGAACCTGATGATGAGATGCTCTCACTGCTTAATAGTGATGAATACCAGCCCGTGATTGTTTTCCCAAGTGATTATGCTGATGACAAAACACGTGTATTAGAAAGTTTAGACACGCCATTGAAAGGTGAGAAGAAGTGGTTACTGATTTTCATTGATGGCAGTTGGCGTGAAGCGAGAAAAATATTCCGCAGATCTGATTACTTGGCTCATTTACCCGTGCTTTCCATTAACCCAGAATCTGTCTCTCAGTACATGATGCGAAAATCGGAGAATGAACAGCACTTGTCTACCGCTGAGGTTGCAAGTTTAGTCTTAAAGCAGGCACAAGAACCGCTGGCCGCACAAACACTTGAGCTATGGTTTGAAGCATTCAGAGAAAGTTACATGTTAAGTAAGACTCGTTATCGCCCTGACTTAACAAAACCATCCCTAAGAAAATTTATTGAGTTTAAAAAACCGAGAGATGCCTCTAATCTTTAACCACTATGTGCAGACATGTTGTTCAACTGATTCTAGTGAAGAGATAAATTCGCACTAGGTCACGGTTTGTAGGGTGGAGGATATGGATAATGCCAATAGTTGATTATTTACGCTCTGGATTTGGAGCGGTTTTAGGAGAGATTTCATGTATTACGGCTTCGATGTTGGCGGCACTAAAATTGAATTTGGTGCTTTTAACGAGAAACTTGAACGAGTAGCGACAGAACGAGTGCCTACACCGGGCGACGATTACCAAAAGTTGATCGACACCATTGCAGGGCTTGTGGCTAAGTATGACGCGGAGCTTGGCGTTGAAGGTAAGATAGGCCTCGGTTTACCGGGCATGGAAGATGCGGATACTAACGCGGTATTAACCGTTAATGTTCCTGCAGCGAAAGGCAAACAGTTACGTGGAGATCTAGAAGCGAAAATTGGCCGTAGTGTAAAAATTGAAAATGATGCTAACTGTTTTGCTCTTTCAGAAGCATGGGATGAAGATTTAAAAGATGAACCGTCAGTGATGGGGCTGATTCTTGGCACCGGTTTTGGTGGCGGCTTAATTTATGATGGCAAGGTTTTTTCTGGCCGTAACCACGTTGCTGGTGAAGTAGGGCATATGCGTCTTCCTATCGATGCATGGTTCCATCTAGGTGATAATGCACCTCTACTTGGCTGTGGTTGTGAAAAGAAAGGCTGTATGGATAGCTACCTATCTGGTCGTGGGTTTGAGCTTATCTATGAGCACTACTACGGTGAGAAGAAGAAAGCGATCGATATCATTACCGCTCATGCGGAAGGTGAAGCGAACGCAGTAGAGCACGTAGAGCGTTTTATGGAACTTCTGGCTATCTGTTTTGGTAACCTATTCACGGCTTGTGACCCACATGTTGTCGCGCTTGGCGGTGGTTTATCTAACTTCGATCTTATCTATGAAGAGATGCCAAAGCGTATTCCAAAGCATCTGTTATCTGTTGCAAAATGTCCGAAGATCATCAAAGCAAAACACGGTGATTCAGGCGGTGTTCGTGGCGCTGCTTTCCTTAACATTAAGTAATCAAATTCGTTAGATACCGAAGTAAGACGGGACTGGCTAGGTTAGGTTAGGCAATACAAAACTGCACAATAAAAAAGGGCTGATGGCATTTCTCTTCCTAGTAAAGAGTAAAGCAATCGGCCCTTTGTGTTTTTGCAAAATAACCTGTTAAATTATTCTTCTTTCTCGCCAACACCACGGTTTACTTTTGGCTTCATGGTGATTTTACCAAAACCAAGTTTTCTGAAGTGATTATCACGATAGTTTCGTACTGATTTAGTATCAGAGATAGCTTCGATTTGCTGTTCCATTTTTAGAAACTCAGTTAAATCGATGCCTTCTTCTTCTGCTACCGCTTCATGGATATTGCGGTGATGTTCGTATGAAAATGTCAGTGTTTTTTCTTCATCTTTATAAGTGTAGATAATGGTACGAGCCATTGAATATTCTCTCTAAATATTTAAACAAAAATGCTAAACAGCATCTTTAAACAAGTTCTTTGAATGATATTGGCTAGATTCTGCCTTGTAGTGGGATGATTGTCACGCTTTCTCCCTCTTTTACTGTATCAATCGCTGGGCTAATCTCAATCAAACAGTTCGCCTCACTCATTGAACGAAGGATCCCAGAGCCTTGCTTGCCTGTGGTTTTTACTTCTAATTCACCATGTTCATTCATCGTATAAACACCACGGCTGAACTCAGTTCTTCCTTGACGAGAACGAAGTTGTTCACTCGCAATCGCTGCAACTTTCAATGGCGTCCAATTGGACTCACCCTGCATTTTACGAATCGCAGGCTCAACAAAATTAATGAACGATACCATTACCGCCACAGGGTTCCCCGGCAAACCAAAGAAAGGCTTCTCATCAATTTGTCCGAAGGCAAGTGGGCGTCCCGGACGCATGTTAATACGCCAAAAATCAATTTGCCCTAACTTTTCAAGAGCGAGCTTAATGTAATCCGCATCACCAACAGATACACCACCAGACGTAATCACTACATCCGCTTGTTGCGCTGCATTTTTCAGTACTTCCATCATGCGATTTTCATCATCTTCAATGATGCCTAAATCAAGCACTTCACAACCTAATTTTTGCAGCATACCCATGATAGTAAAGCGGTTAGAGTCGTAAATAGAGTTCGCGCGTTGTTCTGTCCCTGGGGCTTGAACTTCATCACCAGTAGAGAAAACTGCCACTTTAACTTTGCGCAGTACAGGGCATTCACCAAAGCCAAGTGATGCCATCATCCCCATTTCCGGAGATTCAACGCGTGTACCTTTAGCAAATACAGTTTGACCAATAGAAATGTCTTCACCTGCTTGACGAACATTTTGTCCTTGCTTAATCAGCGCATCAGGAAAACTTACAGTGTCACTTTCTTCAATCGCTTGCTCACGCATGACCACAGTATCTGCGCCCATAGGGACGGGGGCTCCGGTCATGATTTTAACAGATTCACCTAGTTGGAGTTCTTTGTCATAAGCGTAACCCGCAAGAACTTCAGCTACAATTTTGTAAGAATTGCGTTCCAGATCATCCCCTCGAATCGCGTAACCGTCCATTGCCGAGTTTGTGTATTGCGGAACATTTATCGGAGAGACAATATCTTCATTTAATACACAACCATAAGACGCCATTAACGGAGACGATGTTGTGAGGGTTTGCTGAGAAATAAGAGAGAGGATTTTCTCTTGTCCTTGACTAACCGAAAGTGCGGCTGGGGCCAAAGTGTCACAGCATGACATCTCTCTCTTTTTGGATGTTGATTTGCAATCAAGTGCTGATTTGCAGTCTAGAGAAGTCGATTGGCCATTGAACTTAGCAGCATATTGGATGACGAAATCGGCAATAGCATCAAGGTCATTAATCGACATTTGTGGCAGTTCAGTTTCAACACGGCTATCCGCTGCAATCGCGATGATATTAGTGTCATTAGTGTATAGCCACGGTTTACCCACTTCTTCCCGATGTAATTCAATCTTAGGGAATGCGATATTCTTACAGCCTTCAACTAAAATCAAATCAAGTTTATCAGTATCAAATCGGGTCAACAAGTATTCGAAATCGGCCTCAGCTTCAGGAGTCTCAGTCATTAAAGCATGGCGGTTGCGTGAGGCAATTAACATCTGTGATGCCCCTGCTTTTCTCAAGCGGTGGCTATCTTTTCCAGGCTTGTCGACATCAAAGTTGTGGTGAGCATGTTTAAGTACGCCAATTTTTAGCCCTGCATCGGTCAGTTTCGGCAACAGCATCTCTAAAAGGGTCGTTTTCCCAGTACCGCTGTAGGCAGCAAAACCAAGCAATGGGAGTGTAGGTACTTTTATATTTGAAGTCGTCATTATCGAATAGTTCCAAATTGCTTAAGTTCTTCAGGAGTATTTAAATTAACAAAGCAGGTAGGCGAATCACTAAAATCGACATAACTGGTTTGACACTCTTTATACAACAAGATGATTTTACGGTCTCCGCGCTGTAAAAAAGCTTCAAGCTTAGGCAATACGCGCTTATGAAAAAGGGTAAATACTGGTTGTTTATAGTCACCATCGTGTGCGACTAAAATGTCCGAATCCACTTGAACATCAGCACAAAAACGAGCGACTAGGTCACTGTTAATTTGTGGGCTATCACAAGGAACGAAACCAACCCAATCAGTGCTCGCATGCAAAAGACCAGCATGAATCCCACCTAGAGGACCGGGATAATCAGGAAAAGAGTCAGAGACAACCGGAGCAAGGGTGCTGTACTGTTCTACATTACGGTTCGCATTAATAATAATGCTATCGGTTTGAGTGGAGAGTTTATCGAAAACGTATTGGATGAGTGGCTTACCATTGAGCTCCACTAATCCTTTATCTTTACCGCCCATGCGACTTGCTTGCCCGCCGGCTAAAATGACCCAACTAGTTTCCGTTGGTTGCAACATATGAATTCTCTTGTGCTTGTTCTTTAGAAATAACGTGTAACAACGGTGATTCAACCATGGTTGTCTCTTTAATCCACCACTGTTTTTTGCATAAATCAGTTAGCGCATTTGTTTGATGACTGGTAATGACCAGACTTGATCCTCTCTGTAACAGATCTTTTGCCATGACAACTAATCTTTCAATGGACTCTTGGTCTAAGGAGGCACTTGGTTCATCCATCAGAAGTATTGATGGTTTTATGATCCAAGCTCTTGCCATTGCGACACGTTGTTTTTCGCCCCCAGATAAGACTGAAACGTGCTCGTCTGCGAGGGTCTCTAATCCTACCATTCTTAAGGCATTAATAACCTGTGCTCGTTTGTCTTTTGTCGCTTCTTTTTGAAAACGAATGGCATAAACAACGTTTTGATACACTGAACCATCAAATAGATAGGGTGATTGATGCAGATAAATGACATCTTTCCGGCCGGTTTTTCTAAACATCGTCGAAAACAGAGAGCGGTTAGGGCAATCGACTTTCCCCGTTGTTGGTTTAACTAAACCTGACAAAATTTTAAGTAAGGTCGTTTTTCCTACGCCATTGTCGCCTTTCAAGTAGATAGCGTCATTTGGGCCAATCGATAGCTCAGGAATGTGGAATAAAACACGATCTTTAAAACGCATCGAAAGCTGTGTAGCGGTTATTTTTATCGTCATTCCGCGCACCTAAGTCCGTAAATAACCTTTTCCTCTCATACTAGAAAGGAAAAAATTGAGAATAAGAGCCAGTGTCAGTAAAACAATACCGAGAGCGACACCTTGAGCAAATGCACCTTTATGGCTTTCCATTGCAATAGCTGTTGGAATATTTCGAGTCATCCCCATGATATTACCACCCACCATCATTGAACAACCAACTTCGGTCACGATACGAGAGAACGCTGCAATTGTCGCAGCAAAGAGTGGAAAACGGGTTTCCCATATTAAAGTCGCCGCCACTCTCGGGACAGAAACACCCAAGGTAATGGCTGTTTCTACTGCACGGCGATCACTCGATTGTAATGCGCCATGCATCATGGAGACTAGAATAGGAAAACAGATGAGCATTTGGCCCAAGATCATCGCTTTTTGGGTGAAAAGCATTTGCCAATCACCTAATGGTCCCGCCCGTGAGAGGAGCATATACAGCAACAAACCAATCACAACCGTAGGAACGGCTTGAAGTGTATTAATGACAGACAGCAGCAGCCATTTCCCAGTAAAGTCAGTGTAAGCAAGAATGAAAGACAACATAATTGCTGGCAACAGAACCAGAGAAATAGCGGAAAGTGAGACACTGGAAGAGACCGCAACGATCTCCCATAAATTGGTATCTAAACTCACCAGCAGATGTAATGCTTCTAACGTAGTTTGCCAAAGGCTCATATTGGTTTCCGTTAAGACCTATTTTCTTGAGAACAAATCGTTTAGAACTATTTTGCTTGTGCGTTTGCTACGAACAGTTGTTTACCGTTTAATTTAAAATCACTAATTAGCTGCTGAGCTCGTGGGTTAACTAACCAATCACTGAATGCCTTCGCGCCTTGGTAATTGATGCTAGGGTAACGTTCAGGGTTGACTAAAATCACTTGATACGGGTTAAACAGTTTCTTATCGCCTTGGAAAAGAACAGAAAGCTGAATTTTGTTTTTATAAGCCAACCACGTACCACGGTCAGTCATGGTGTAACCTTGCATTTCTGACGCCATATTCAATGTTGGGCCCATACCTTGTCCAACAGAGCGGTAACCTCCGAAGTTCGGTTCCATTTTCGTTTGCGCCCAAATGCCCATCTCTTTTTTATGAGTGCCTGAATCGTCGCCACGAGACACAAAAGTCACGTCATTTGAGGCGATCTTTTTGAACACTTCGGTCACATCTTTTTCAGATGCTATTTTCGCTGGATCTGATTGTGGGCCAACGATAACAAAGTCGTTATACATTAATTTACGTGGCAGAACACCGTAACCTTTCTCAACAAAGTTCGCTTCCGCTTTTGGTGCGTGGGTCATCACCAAATCAACATCACCATTTTGGCCCATGCGAAGGGATTTACCAGTACCTGCCGCTAACACATCTACTTTTAAACCAGAATCTTTCTCGAATTCAGGCAATAAATAATCCAACAGACCAGAGTGATAAGTGCTGGTTGTTGTCGCCAAACGTACGTGAGTTGCATCATCGGCACTCATTGCGGAGTAACTGACGAGAGAAAGAGCGGCAAAAGTAACTGTAATCGCTTTCATTATGTAATCCATTATGTAGTTATTAAATTTAACGCAGAGTGATTATCTGCATATGCTCATGTATGACGATAACCGAAATTAAATTTCGAATCTGATAAGCCACGAGCTTATTGCAAACCTAATGCCAAGTTATTTGATTGCGTAAAGTATACCAAGATGCTGTTTTTAAACTCGATTTATAGAGATAATTTAAGAAAACAGACAAAATGTCTCACATTAGTTAGGTTGAATATAAGAAGTATTGGTACACTCTGTCCCATAAGATTCAATAATCTCGAAATCAACCGTCAATATACTTATTCGGTTCTCTCCCCAATGATTAACAGATTCATATTTAAGGCTTTCTATGTCCAAACTGACCGATTACAAAAATACATCTCAGTACCAAGCATTCTCTGTTTTAGTTGTCGATGATGAAGTGGGGATGCAAACCATCTTAAAAAAAGCCTTAGGAAAATGGTTTGCCAAAGTGGATACCGCGGGATGCATTGATGACGCAGAATCTCTGAGAATGAGTAGTCATTACGATCTTATTATTTTGGATATCAACCTTCCTGGTCGTTCAGGCATTGAGTGGGAAGAGGCGTTTAATGATTCAGAAAAACGCGCTGATGTGATTTTTATGACGGGTTACGCCGATTTAGAAACCGCAATTTCAGCCTTAAAACTGGGCGCATCGGATTTTATTCTCAAGCCATTTAATTTAGAACAGATGCTACAAGCGGTGCAGCGATGCATGGATAAGCGTTTGAGCGAAAGAATGCAATACGCGCTACAGCATGACTTTAACCGCTACGTGACAACAGAGATTATTGGTGGCTCAGATAAAACGAAACAGCTCCGCCAATTAATCACTCAATTCGCACCGTCAAGAGCCTCCGTTCTGATTGAGGGAGAATCGGGAACGGGAAAAGAGCTAGTCGCCCGTGGTGTGCATGAAGCGAGCCAACGCACTGGGCCTTTTGTCCCCATCAACTGCGGTGCGATTGCACCAGAGTTGCTTGAAAGTGAATTGTTCGGGCACACATCCGGAGCATTTACGGGAGCTAAAAAAAATAGAGAAGGGCTATTTAGAGTCGCAAGTGGCGGAACACTATTTTTAGACGAAATTGGTGAAATGCCACTTTCAATGCAATCTGCACTGTTACGTGTATTAGAGCAGCGAACCATTCGTCCTGTTGGCTCAGAAAAAGAGGTGAGTATTGATGTTCGAGTTGTTGCGGCCACGAATCGCAACTTGCTTGAAGAGGTTAATAAAGGCAATTTTCGTCGAGATCTCTATTACCGACTGAACGTGCTCAAAATCGAAGTTTCACCCTTGCGCGAACGTCGTATCGACCTGATGGACTTAGTACCGTATTTCACGCGCATGTTAGCGGCTGAATTGGCGATGCCAGAGCCTAAATGGGCGCACGAAGATATACTCGCAATGGATGAGTACGAATGGCCAGGGAATATACGTGAATTAAAGAACCTGATGGAACGCTGCATATTGTTAGGGAAACCGCCTGCTCACTACTGGCGTGAGCTTAACGGCACATCTACGCCAACTCACGTTTCAGTGACGGTGTCACACAGTATGGAAGTACCATCCATTCCAGAAGGAAAACCCGACAATATTATCGGTTACCCAAATTCATGGACGCTAAAAGATGTCGAAAAGTCTCATATACAACAGCTTGTCGACTATCACGATGGCAATAAATCAGCTGCGGCAAGAGAGCTAGGCGTCGCGAGAAAAACACTAGAACGTAAATTTAAAGAGTGGGACACCGATGGCTCTGAATATGTTGGCTGAGACAGGTTTTATCTCTAAATGGCGCTTTCGCTTTAAGACGATGGTGCGATATAGGTTACTATTTTTAACTTCAGCGCCTATATTTCTGACTCTATTTGCACTGGTTGGAATTACCATCTATTGGTCGATCCATTACACGTGGCAGCAAGCGTTGGTAAATATCTCCGAGCGCCTAGATGTGGCTGATAACAGCATTAGTCTGCTTCAACAAAAGCAGGCTAATCATGTTAATGCGCTCTCAAATTCTTATGACTTTAGAGTATTAGTCAATAAGCAAGCAACAAATACCGAGATCTCGCAATGGGTGACTAAACAAAAAGTACGCTATAACTTAGATTTTCTTCATTGGCACCCAAACGATGTTGTCGTGCATCCGTGGCAGTTAACGGGCGTTCAAAACGAAACTGCTTTTTTCGATTTACTAGATAAACAACAACTTGAGCATTTAGATCCCGATCTAGCGAATAGAGCTCAAGTCCCAATTTTGGGTACAGCTCAGGTAGAAACGCAAGGGCTAGTGAGTAGGACAATTATCCCTGTCCGGAATCAAGAGAAAGAGATCATAGGCTTTCTTGATGGTGGCCTGTTGTTAAATAACAGCACGAAACTTGTCGATCAGATTCGGGATCTTATCTACCCACCAGCACACAAAGCGTATTCGGCGCAAAGTCACCAAGCAACTGAAGTAACAAGCAACGAGCTGATGACTGAGAGTGATTCAAGTAATAACAATAATACAGACCATCTGCTGGCAGAAAAAAATGAGCCACTCGGTGGAAGCATAAATAAGAAAAGAACGTCTAGTCGTCCTGTTGGAACCGTGACCATTTTTCTTAACGACCTACGTGTCTCGACGAATGTTCCACTTAATAGCGATATTAGAGAAGGACGCGCAATCGGAACCCGTGTGTCTCACTCTGTTCATCAGAAAGTGTTAAATGATGGCAAAGAGTGGATTGATCGGGCGTATGTGTATGACGCTTGGTATATCACTGCTTACCGACCACTTAGAGATCAACACAACAATGTCGTAGGGATGCTCTATACCGGGTATTTAATCTGGCCACTATTGAAAACCTACCTAACTAACTTAGGTGAAATAACCTTTACCATTCTTAGCCTACTGCTTATTTCAGGTTTCATGGTGTATCGAGGCTCTAGAGACCTCTTTAACCCAATCGAACAGATCCATAAAGTGGTGAAAGAAGTTCAAATGGGCAAGAACACCCGCATTGGTAAGATTGGGTTAGATGACCAACATGAACTGACGCAACTCGCAAAACAGTTCGACACTATGCTCGATCTACTCAGGCAGAGAAATGCTCAAATCGAACAAGCTGCAGCAGAGCTAGAGTGTAAGGTACAGGTCAGAACCGCAAGTTTGCACGAAAAGACACAACAGCTTGAGCACCATATACAACTGCTTAATCAGACACGTGATAAATTGGTTGTGAATGAAAAACTGGCCGCGCTTGGTGAGTTAACGGCCGGTATTGCCCATGAAATCAACAACCCAACCGCAGTGATTTTGGGGAATGTTGAATTAATGAAGTTCGAGTTAGATGAAGATGCAGAGCGCGTAGAGGAAGAGATTACCGCCATCATGGATCAAATAGATCGCATCAGAAATATTACTCGCAGCCTTTTGCAATATAGCCGTCATGGTGGCGTTCAAGATGAGATCACTTGGCAACATGTGAACCCTATTCTCGATGAAAGTATTACGTTGGTAAAAACGGGAGCTAAGAAACGAAACATTACCTATAAAACGGATTTACATGCCAAAACATCCGTCGAAGTAAATCGAAACCAGCTGTTGCAAATACTAGTCAATTTACAGATGAATGCTATCCACTCAATGAATGGAGAAGGGCAGTTGACCGTCATCAGTGAGGATTGGATCAAAGGAGAAGAGAGTATAGGGGCGATAATTCATGTTGAAGATCAGGGGTGCGGAATCAAGCCTGAAAACCTGAAACGTATTTTTGATCCCTTTTTCACCACTAAACGTGATGGCACCGGGTTAGGGCTCTCAGTATCTCAAAGTATTCTTAGCCAGACTGGTGGAGAGATTCGAGCAACGTCGACCTTCGGCAAAGGAAGCCGTTTTAGTGTTTATTTACCCAAGAAATCTGATACCAACCTGCTCATTACTAGCAAGTAAACATCGGAATGCTTTTCACTCATCCCGATACTCGGCTGGTAGATATCCGGCCGAGTATAGGGATAAAACCTAACGAAGCAGGTGTTTATACAGACAGTGAGCCGAGCTCAACATACAAGCAAGCCCTTTTGATGAAATAATCATCAATTATTCACCATATTCCCTTCCCTTAAGAGTGATGTACTTCACGAAAGCTGCTATACTCGCCCCGCTTTTAACGCTAGAGCTGTCTATTTGATGGCTTTTTTAACGTTTGATAACTATACGACAATTGGAAGAATACATTGATATCTACCGCAAACATTACCCAACAATTCGGCGCTAAGCCTCTTTTTGAAAACATCTCAGTTAAATTCGGTGAAGGAAACCGCTACGGTCTCATCGGTGCTAACGGCTGTGGTAAATCGACGTTTATGAAGATCCTTAGCGGTGAGCTAGAGCCTTCTGGCGGTAACGTAAGTGTTGATCCAAATGAGCGTGTAGCAAAACTGAACCAAGACCAATTTGCTTATGAAGAATTCACCGTTCTAGATACGGTAATCATGGGTCATAAAGAACTTTGGGCAGTAAAACAAGAGCGTGACCGTATTTACTCTTTGGCAGAAATGAGTGAAGAAGACGGCATGAAAGTGGCGGATCTAGAAGTTGAATTCGCAGAGATGGATGGTTACATGGCTGAATCTAAAGCCGGTGAACTTCTTCTTGCTGTAGGTATTCCTCTAGAGCAGCATTACGGCCTAATGAGCGAAGTTGCTCCTGGTTGGAAACTTCGTGTTCTATTGGCTCAAGTACTTTTTGCTGACCCACATATCATGCTTCTTGATGAACCTACCAACAACTTGGACATGGATACTATCCGTTGGTTGGAAGAAACACTAAACCAACGTAACTGCACAATGATCATCATCTCGCATGACCGTCACTTCCTAAACAGCGTTTGTACTCACATGGCGGATCTAGATTACGGTGAACTTCGTCTTTACCCTGGTAACTACGATGAGTACATGTTCGCAGCGACACAAGCTCGTGAACGCCTACTCTCTGATAACGCGAAGAAAAAAGCGCAGATCGCAGAACTTCAAACGTTCGTATCTCGTTTCTCTGCAAACGCATCAAAAGCGAAGCAAGCAACATCTCGTGCTAAGCAAATTGATAAGATCCAACTTGATGAAGTTAAAGCATCAAGCCGTCAGAACCCATTCATCCGTTTTGAGCAATCTAAAGAGCTATTCCGTAATGCTCTTATTCTTGAAGGCATTAACCAAGGCTTTGAAGAGGATTTATACGAGAAGTTCGACGCGATTTTCGAAGTGGGTGAGCGTGTTGCTATCATCGGTGAGAATGGCGTGGGTAAAACAACGCTGCTGAACACACTTGCTGGTGTACTAGAGCCTCGTAACGGTTCTTACAAATGGTCTGAGAATGCAAACATCGGTTACTACGCGCAGGATCACGCACATGATTTTGAGCAAGATCTAAACCTATTTGATTGGATGAGCCAATGGCGTCAAGAAGGCGAAGACGAGCAAGTTGTTCGTAGTTTCCTAGGTCGTATGCTTTTCGGTCAAGACGATATCAAGAAATCCGTTAAGGTGATCTCTGGTGGTGAGCAAGGTCGTATGCTTCTTGGCAAGATCATGATGCACAAACCAAACATGCTTCTTATGGATGAACCAACCAACCACATGGATATGGAATCAATCGAAGCATTGAACCTAGCACTTGAGAACTACAAGGGCACACTGTTCTTCGTTTCTCACGACCGTCAGTTCGTTGATTCACTAGCAACTCGTATCCTTGAAATCAGAGATGGCAAAATCAATGATTTCCGTGGTACGTACGCAGAGTTCTTAAAATCTCGCGAATCATAATATCGTTTAAGCTCGTAGAGTCACAGGTTTACTACTTTTGCTATTGATGGCATCGAGGTGAACTGGAACTAAAAACGAGATTAAAACGAAAAAACGCTCCGCAAGCCGGAGCGTTTTTGTATCTGCCACTTACATATCGGCATTAAGCGAATTTCTCTCTATTATTCCTTACTTGTTAATCGCACTATTCATTATCTTGGTATCAATATTTAAATTGACCGACAACGCGTTCTAGTTTCTCACTGACTTCTGTTACATGCTCACTGCAATGCACGGATTTTACTACAAGGTTTGATGTATCACCTGCCAGTTCCGCAATTTGCGTTATGTTACGGTCAATTTCTGCTGACACCATCGATTGTTCTTCTGATGCAGTCGCAATCTGTGAATTCATATCAAACATCTCACTAATTTGATCGACGATCTTTGTGATAGAACTCGCTGCGTTTTTGGTTTGTTCGTTCGTTTCATGTGCTTGACCTAAGCTGGTTTGCATCAAACTCACCGTTTGCTCGACGCCATCTTTTAAGCCTGAAATGGTGGATTCGATCTGCTTAGTCGAATCATTAGTCATATGAGACAGCTGGCGAACCTCATCCGCGACCACCGCGAAACCTCGTCCATTCTCACCAGCACGAGCCGCTTCAATCGCAGCATTCAATGCGAGTAGGTTAGTTTGTTCGGCAATGCCTTGTATGGTGGTTATTACCGAGTAAATATCACGGCTTTGCGACTCTAATGTTTTAATCAATATCTGAGATTGTTCGATATTACGAGTGAGCTCTTGAGTGCTTGCCCCCGCAATATTGGTTAAGCGCATGCTTTCTTCCGCTTCAAGTTTAACATTGTGTGCTGTATGAGCCGCGCTTTCGATGTTTGCTGTTATCTCGTTGCTTGTCATAACCAATTCATTAACCGCCGTTGCAACGGATTCAGACTCCGCTTTCTGCTTACTCACATTATCAAGACTTTGAGTGGCGGCTTGCTGAGATGTCTCTGAACATTCAGTCAGGACATTCATCACTTGAGCGATATCGGTAATATTCATCTGCAATTTAGAAATGAATAGGTCGAACGAATTCGATAGCTGCGCCAACTCATCACTGCCTTTAGCATTCATTCGAACGGTTAAGTCACCACTACCATGAGCAATGTCGCTCATCAGTGTATTGATATCATTGATTCGCCTTGTGATCATATTCGACACAATGATAATCATGCTCGATACAATCAAGACAATGGCACCTCCCATTAACGCCATATCACGTTTTATTTCCGTTGAGAGTACTTCAACGCTGTGATTGATTTGAGTGAGCATATCTGAAAGCGCTTGCTCTGTTTGATGGACATTGGCACGTAGCTTGCCCCGCATCCCTGAATTTGGAGAGAGGCCGAAAACGACCATCGCATCGGCAAAGGTTTCAAAATGATGTTGGTAATTCGTGAGGTTATCACTAGCGATATCAAATTCAGCAAATAGCACACTCAACTCGTTCAATGCTTCAATGAATGTTTCCCGACTCTCTGCGCTTGGAGAGCTAACAAATGTGTACTCTTGCTCAATAAGTTCAATAAACTGAAGCGTGAGAGAAACATTGCGCTCTTGCTCTAGTTGTTGGTGCAATAACTCCCGAGATTGGCCGAGCTTTGCACGATAACTGTGTTCGCTTTCAGAATTTATCAACAGTGCATGCTGGCTTAAATTCTCAAATTGGTTTTTATAACTCTTCAGCGAGCCGAGTAGCTCATCAATCTCATGATGGGGTTTAGAGTCTATCGACATCAGCAAAGGCTGGAGGGATGCGATATGGCTCTCTAAATCAATATAAGTATTGTCGAACTTAGATAAGTACTTTTCATCCTTACGCATCAAAAAGTCTTTCTCATGACGTCTAAGCGTTAAAAGCTCAGCTTTACTGGAAAGGTTTAGCTCTGCGGCATGATGAACGAGCTCAAGCTTTTGCAAACTATAGAACTCATAGATGGCATAACTCGCGATACCAGAGAATAGCGTCATCGTGATAAGTAATAATTTAACTTTTATCGATAATGAACGCGATGGAGCAGCGTTTTTTGGTGACCCATTCATAGGCACCTCCTTGTTAGCTAACGTCGACGTTGACCACTATGTTTTGGTTTAAACCAATTTATAATTAACTTCTTTAGTGGATATACAACTAATAGCTGTGAAACATATTATTACAAGTTTGTATAAATAAAAAAAATGAATGGGATTCTGCTTATGAAGAGTTCGAATAGTAACTAATTGAATTTATAGAACTTAAGAAAGTAGTGATGGAGGGGAGCTAGATAAAAAAAATACTGCATTCACCAATATTGGAAAATACAGTATTTATGATCTAAGGGAATATCATTTCAACCATAGATTGTGGCGTAACGTATTGCGATGTACAGGGTAATCATTAACAGTTTAGGCTATGCGTTGCCTTTAACATCAAACTCAATTTTATCTGCTCCAGTAAAGACTTGGAATCGTAAACCTTTTGCACGAGCAATGGTCGTAATCCCAAATTTCTGCGCCAAATCGAGGCCCATTTGAGTAACACCAGATCGAGAAAGAAGAACAGGAATGCCCATCTGCGCCACTTTAATCACCATTTCTGAGGTCAATCGACCTGTGGTATAGAAGATCTTATCTTCGCCGCTCTCTTTGTTAAGCCACATCTCACCAGCCAAAGTATCAACGGCGTTATGTCGCCCAACATCTTCTACAAACGACAAAACCTGATCGTCTTTACAAACGGCGCAACCATGTACTGCGCCCGCTTTTTTATAAGTATCGTTGTAGTGTGTTAAGGCTTCAAGCGCAGTATAGATTTGAGATTGCTTAATCTTGGTTTGTGGAACCTGATAGTTATCCAACTGCTTCATCACATTGCCATACATTGTGCCTTGCCCACAGCCAGATGTGACGGTTTTCTTCTTTAATGCTTCATCAAGTTCGCTGGTGTCTTCTTTTGTAATAACCGCAGCAGAGTGAGTTTCCCAGTCAATAATCACGGAATCAATCGCTTCAGGATCGCTCAAAAAACTCTGATTCTTAAGATAACCCAGAACTAAAGCTTCTGGTCTTGAACCAAGAGTCATTAAGGTGACAATTTCTTTCCAATTTAACATCACTGTAAGAGGGCGCTCACAGGCGATTTGTTTCGTTAGTTTTTCACCATATTCATCGAATACTTCAACTTCTAGCGTTTGAAATGGGTTTGCCCCAGTTTTAATGATATTCGGCTTGGTCACTAAATGATCCTTACATTGTTTGAAATGGTCATAGTTTGAAATGGTCATACAGAGTTGTGAGTCAGATAAAGTCTGTTGCCTCTGTCGTAATACCTTATACGTTATAATTGATTAACATAGCAATTCTTGTTCCAAAAAACGTTAATCAATAAAACGACTTAAATGTGGCTGGCGTGAAAATTGCTTTAGTAACAACAAAGAGAGAATGAATAAAAGGTATGCAACGCTTATGACTCACGAGAAACAGGTAAACGTCGATGACTCTAAAAGCCAAACACCAACGGTCGAGAAGACAGAGTCTATTTGGCATATTGAGTGTCAGTTAATTTCAGAGCAGATCGTTAAGAAGCTTTGGACGACCACCCAATGGCAACTTAAAGGGTTCAATACCCGTCCTCAAATATTGCAGAAAAATGTAGGTCTATTAGAGCTTCATAGAGATGAGCGTACGGATTACCGATTCAACTTGAACTCTCAGATGCCTAAACTCTTTGTCGTACTCGAAAATTTAGATGACGAAAGTCTTGAAGAGAGTAGCGAAGCTAACGTTATCGCACCTAACATTGTCACACTAACCGCGTCTCAGAGCGTTGCAGGGCAATATATGGACGGTGATTACTTGGTGCTTTCCGATGACATGCCATTAGCAGTACAAGCTTGGATGGAAGCGTATATAGGGCGCCATGGTGAATTAATCGAAGTTCGACGTAAGAAACGTAAAGGGGCGGGGCGCGCAAGTGGCAACTAACTTTCTTTCACGCTGGTCTCAACGAAAGCTGAGTAACAAAGAAGAGTCTGAAAATGAAGTCGACCTTGATGTCAGTAGTGAGCCTGCGACCGATGCACCGAGTCCGAATGAATCGGATTCTGACCTTATAGCGACAGAGCCTAACACGATAACTACAGGCCCTAATACACCCACAGAGAGCGGTGTTAGCGAAACTGGTTATCTAGAATCTGACCCTCTCGAAACAGAAAGCTCGGCCGATGTTGTGGACTCTTCCGTTACAGATCTTCCCGTAGCTGAACTATTAACTGCAGGTGCTGAGGCCAGTGTTAAGAAAGCTGCGCTGAGGAAGCTATTTCTGAGTGGCGAATTTAGTGAAGTCGATGCGTTGAATGATTACGATCATGATTACAAAGCCGTTAAAACGCTCTCAAAAGAGGTTGCTGAAACACTAAGAGGCTGGGCGAAAGAGATTATCGAAGATGATCCTGAGGGTATAGACCAGCACCAAGAGAGTGCGTTGAATGATGAGGCGAATACTATCGCCAGCTCAGCAGAGCCCAATATAAACGAAACTCATCAATATGTTACTGATGCCAAAGTCGCTGATGAGCATCTCAATGATGACCAAGTTGAGCATAATCAAGATAGTATGAAACAATCGCCACTTAATGAGAATAATTACCAATAGAAACAATCACTAAATACCTCATTAGGGCTAGGACAAAATATACCACACAACAAATAGGTACATTTTGACTGATGAATCAATTGAAAGAGTGAGACAAATTGTCCCGCTCTTTTTTTTTGTTTGATGAAACTGAACTTTTAAGATGCAATTTATGTGTATCTAACTGTTATTTAATACAAAAGTAAAAATGGAACACTATTTGCTATACAACGTCTATCGCATGAATACGTTCTTTGATGGAACCAAGCAATGTTAAAACAATTTTTACAACAAGCAGAATCGGACAATGGAAAAGCAAGAGCCTTTGCCATTGAGAATACGGTTGAGTTAACCAACCTTATTCCACCGACAGTCAGTTATGAAAGTGGCGGTAATACGCTAATTATTGGTCCAACCGCTATCATTGTGAGCGCATCTGAACAGCTCTCTCAAATGAACTCTTTGACCCTTCTGTCTACTGATGGCGAGAGATCTGAGCATTCCAATCTTTATTTCGCTAATTCAATCGAACTAAGTGGATTTTTAGGCACATTTGAAGTTGTTATCGAAAATCATGGTGTTCGCTCTAATCTTGCAAAAATAGCCGTTCACAGTGACTGTTTTGATGTAGTTTTGGACTTATCTCTTAATGGTTGTATGACGGAAGAAGTTCCAGTCCCTGGTTATTACCCGGTAGGAAGAGGTTATCCCTCACTCGCTGAAGCGCTAGAAGAGATCCCAACGCTAATGGGAACCTTTGATAAGCCAAAGTACTTCCGTTTGGATACCGATCTTTGTGCGCACAGTTCACGTGGAGTCAAAGGGTGTGAGCGATGTGTTGATGCTTGCCCTGCAGGTGCTCTTTCTAGTGAAGGAAACGATAAGATTGGTCATAAGATCGAGATCAACCCTTATTTATGTCAAGGCGTGGGGACATGTGCGACAGCTTGTCCTACAGAAGCCATTCATTACGCACTTCCAAATCCTCAAGATACCCAAAAATTCATCGAACGTACGCTGCTTAATTACGAAGAGGCGGGCGGGCGAGATCCTATTGTGCTGATCTGTAGTGCTCGTCATGAAACTTATAATTTGATGGCGCTGAGAGTACTACCAGATAACGTTGTTCCAATTGTGGTTGAAGATTTGGCTTCTATCGGTATTGATACTTGGTTTGCAGCCTTGACCAATGGCGCGACTCAAGTCTTGTTTGCGGCGAGTAAGCACATGCCTCAAACCATTCAACGCGTACTGAATCATGAAGTCGGAATTGCTCAAGATCTTCTTGATCAGCTTGGTATCAACAAAGAGTGCGTTGATATCTTGTATCTGGAAACCCTAAGACATCAAACGCCATCACTACAAACTCTTCCTTTTGAACTTTGGATAGGAGAGTTAGAAGGGAATAAGCGAGAAAGGCTATTCACCGCACTTGATGCTTTAGCCAGTAATCGAATTCCGGTTGAAACCATTCAAGAGATGCCTTCAACAGCTCCATATGGTTCTGTTTCGTGTAGTGAGAAAGATTGCACACTGTGTATGGCGTGCGTTGCGGTTTGTCCTACAGCGGCTCTACATAATGATGGTCAATCTCCAAGCCTTAAATTCATCGAACAAGATTGTGTTCAGTGTGGCTTGTGTGAAAAAGCCTGTCCTGAAAAAGCATTGAGTTTAGAACCTCGTATGAACTGGGATAAAGAGACTCGCCAGTCTGCTATTTCACTTTATGACGAACCCGCAGCAGAGTGTTTACGCTGTCATAAGCCGTTTGCCCCGCAATCTATGATTACCATGTTACAAGACAAGTTACGTGGTCACTCTCATTTTTCTGATGCTGCCTCTCTTAACCGTATTGCGATGTGTGAAGATTGCCGTGTGGTTGATGTTTTTGAGTCGATGGCGGAAAAGCCAGAAGATCAACTGACTTACTAGAAGGGAATGAACGTGGAACTAGAACAAGATCAATCCTTAAGAATCGATATCTATCTGCTGATTGCGCAGTTATTAAGAGAATCACCAAGCCAAGATTTACTTCATTTCCTTACGGAGATTGAACTGAATCAAGGTACTCAGCCAATGGCTATCGCGTGGGCTAAATTGAAATCGGCGGCTCAAGCAGGTGATGTTTCCAAAATCGAAGAGGAGTTTCAAGATCTCTTCATTGGTGTTGGGCGCGGAGAAGTCGTTCCATTTGGTTCATGGCATATTGCTGGTGCATTAATGGAAAAGCCACTATCCGATCTCCGCCAAAGTTTAGCGGAACTTGGCTTTGAACGAAATGAGGATGTGAAAGAGCCAGAAGATCATATGGCAGCACTTTGTGAAGTGATGTCTCTATTGATCGAGTCTTCGAATGATGAACCTAAAGCTGCATTTGCGATTCAGAAGAAATTTTTCAACCAGCACATATCGCCTTGGTACCTGTCGTTAGTGAATCACATTCAACAATCAAAAAGTGCGGATTTCTATCTAGCTGTTGCCGCTTTAATTGAAGGTTACTTGAGCTTAGAACAAGTGAACTTTGCAGAAAACCCGATGAATAAAAGAAATAACTCAAAAATTGACGTGAAGAACGTTGTTGATTCAGCAACGAATTAACCAGAACTCCACATATTAAGCAAAAGAGATGCACAAGCATCCACTGATGCCAATTTGGCAAAGGACGCAATGTATGAAAGACAAAAACGAAGTAAACACCAGCCGACGAGATTTACTTAAAGGCATAACAACAGCGACAGTAGCAGGTGCTGTGATTGCTGGCACGACTAAAATCGCTGCGGCATCGGATACTGAACAACCTAAAGTTGAAGTTAAAACAGAAGGTTACAAAGAAACTCAACATATTCGTGATTATTACGACACGCTTTAGGAGCTAAATAATGAAATTAATGAAACGCTCCGATAGCGTATCAAAGGCTGAAAATCAGTTTGGTATTAGCCGCCGCGCATTTATGAAGAACTCTTCACTTGCTGCTGGTGGTGTAGCGGCTGGCGCTTGTATGTTTGCGCCGGGCATGATGAAAAAAGCGGAAGCAAAAACAGTAGATGCTGATGCTAAAACTGAGATAAAACGTACCATCTGTTCACACTGTTCTGTTGGCTGCGGTATCTACGCAGAAGTACAAAATGGCGTGTGGACGGGTCAGGAACCCGCTTACGATCACCCATTTAACGCTGGTGGACACTGTGCGAAAGGTGCTGCGTTACGTGAACATGGTCATGGTGAACGCCGTCTTAAATACCCGATGAAGTTAGAAAACGGCAAATGGAAGAAGTTATCGTGGGATCAAGCGATCGAAGAGATCGGTGAGAAAGCGTTGCAGATTCGCAAAGAGTCTGGTCCTGATTCGGTTTATTGGCTAGGCAGTGCAAAACACAGCAATGAACAGGCCTACATGTTCCGTAAGATGGCATCGCTTTGGGGTACGAATAACGTCGATCACCAAGCGCGAATTTGTCACTCAACCACAGTTGCTGGTGTTGCCAACACTTGGGGTTACGGGGCAATGACAAACTCTTTCAATGATATGCATAACTGTAAGTCGATGCTATTCATTGGTTCAAACCCTGCAGAAGCTCATCCCGTTGCCATGCAGCACATCTTAATCGCTAAAGAGAAAAACAACTGTAAGATCGTAGTTGCTGATCCTCGCCGCACTCGTACTGCAGCTAAAGCGGATCATTACGTATCGCTTCGTCCTGGTTCGGATGTCGCCTTTATCTGGGGCGTGCTATGGCATGTGTTTGAAAATAAATGGGAAGACAAAGAGTTCATTCGTCAGCGTGTATTTGGTATGGATGAAATCCGTGAAGAAGTGGCGAAATGGACGCCAGAAGAGGTTGAACGCGTAACGGGCATTTCACGTGATGAAGTGTACCAAACGGCGAAACTGCTTTCTGAAAACCGTCCTGGTTGTGTGGTTTGGTGTATGGGTGGTACTCAACATACAACGGGTAACAACAACACTCGTGCTTACTGTATTCTTGAGCTTGCTCTTGGCAATATGGGTAAATCAGGTGGCGGTGCAAACATCTTCCGTGGTCACGATAACGTTCAAGGCGCAACAGATTTAGGCGTTTTGTCTCATACACTTCCGGGCTATTACGGCTTATCTGAAGGCGCGTGGAAACACTGGTCTAAAGTATGGGAACTTGATTACTCTTGGGTTCAAAACCAATTCGACCAAAATAAATATCGCGGTAAAAAACCAATGAACAACATGGGTATCCCTGTGTCTCGTTGGATTGATGGTGTATTAGAAAATAAAGATAATATCGAACAGAACGATAATATCCGCGCGATGTTCTATTGGGGTCATGCCGTTAACTCACAAACTCGCGGCGTCGAAATGAAAAAAGCGATGCAGAAGCTCGACATGATGGTCATTGTCGATCCATACCCAACCGTTGCGGCTGTCATGAATGACCGTACGGATGGCGTGTATCTGCTTCCTGCAACCACGCAATTTGAAACGTCGGGTTCAGTTACGGCTTCAAACCGTTCATTCCAATGGCGTGAGCAAGTGATACAGCCACTGTTTGAATCGAAGGCCGATCATGAAATCATGTACTTACTGACGAAGAAACTTGGCTTTTCTGATCAACTTTTCAAAAACGTTGCCGTGAACGGAAATATTCCCGTCATCGAAGACATCACTCGCGAATTCAACCGTGGTATGTGGACGATTGGTTACACAGGCCAAAGCCCTGAGCGAATCAAATCACACACTATGAACTGGCACACTTTCCATAAAACGTCATTAGAAGCGGAAGGCGGCCCTGCGCACGGTGAAACTTATGGTCTTCCTTGGCCATGTTGGGGCACCCCTGAAATGAAGCACCCGGGTTCGCATATTCTTTATGATACATCGAAACCAGTAGCTCTTGGTGGTGGTAACTTCCGTGCTCGCTTTGGTGTTGAATTTGAAGGTAAAAACCTACTTGCAGAAGACAGCTTCTCAAAAGATTGTGAGCTCGAAGATGGCTACCCAGAATTTAGCTCTAAACTGCTAAAACATCTAGGTTGGTGGGATGATCTTACTGAAGCTGAGAAAGCCGCTGCTGAAGGCAAAAACTGGAAAACAGATACGTCTGGTGGTATCCAGCGCGTCGCGATTAAGCATGGTTGTATGCCTTACGGTAATGCTAAAGCTCGTGCGGTGGTTTGGACATTCCCAGATCGCGTTCCGTTGCACCGTGAGCCACTGTATACACCGCGCCGCGACCTAGTTGCTGATTACCCAACCTGGGATGACAGTGAATCGATCTACCGTCTACCTACGATGTACAAATCAATTCAAGATCAAGACAAGTCGAAAGAGTATCCGATCATTCTAACGTCTGGTCGTCTTGTTGAGTACGAAGGTGGTGGTGAAGAGACACGTTCAAACCCTTGGTTAGCGGAATTACAACAAGAGATGTTTGTTGAAGTAAACCCGAAAGATGCCAATGACATCGGATTCAAAGATGGTGACATGGTTTGGGTTGAAGGCGCAGAAAAAGGACGTATTAATGTGAAAGCAATGGTGACTCGCAGAGTGAAACCGGGCTTAGCATTTTTACCTTTCCATTTCGGCGGTAAATTCCAAGGTGAAGAGTTACGTGATAAGTACCCAGAAGGCACCGATCCTTATGTTATTGGTGAATCTGCAAACATCGCAACGACTTATGGTTATGACCCTGTAACGCAAATGCAGGAAACCAAAGTTACTCTCTGTAAAATTAGTAAAGCGTAGGAGTCATAAAGATGGCTAGAATGAAATTCCTTTGTGACACCAAGCGTTGTATCGAATGTAATGGCTGTGTCACAGCATGTAAGAATGAAAATGATGATGCTCTAGAGTGGGGTATTCAACGTCGACGTGTTGTCACTTTGAATGACGGTGAACCGGGTGAAAACTCAATCTCAGTGGCTTGTATGCACTGTACTGATGCACCTTGTATGGCAGTTTGTCCAGCAGACTGCTTTGAGCATACTGAAGATGGCATCGTGCTGCATAATAAAGATTTATGTATCGGCTGTGGCTACTGCCTGTTTGCTTGCCCGTTTGGTGCACCACAATTTCCTAAGCAGTCTGCTTTTGGTGAGCGTGGAAAAATGGATAAATGTACTTTCTGTGCTGGCGGTCCTGAAACGGAAGCGGGTTCTGAAGAAGAGCGCAAAAAGTACGGTGCAAACCGTATCGCTGAAGGCAAACTGCCAATGTGCGCGTCACTCTGTTCAACGAAAGCTTTGATTGCGGGTGATGCTGAGAAAGTATCTGAGATTTTCCGTCAACGTGTAGTTGAGCGCGGAGCGAAAGGCGCAGGCTGGACAAACGGCGAAGATCTTTCTTTTGATGCGACTAAGAGCTAATGATGACGGAGAGAGTTATGTTTCAACGTCTTAAACGTGCGACTCTCGTGATGCTGCCTTTATTGGCAGCATTCCTACTCGCGTTTAGTTTTCCTACGTCGGCACAAGAGCAGAGTGCATCTTCTGCTGAGAAAGAGATGACTCAGTTAGCGGGAGCAGATTTTTGGCGTCAAGTTAAAGATGGAGAAGTCGGGTATACCACCTCTCAATTTCCTGAGCATGGCATGCTTATCAGTACCCCGGGACAAACATGGTTCTTATTAAAAGAGAAATGGATGTCACCTGCTGGCGCAATCGCTATTTTTGGTAGTATCGCGATGGTCGTCTTGGCTTACATTGCCGTAGGGCCGTTAATGCTGAGCGCACCGAGAACAGGTAAGAAAATTAAGCGTTGGTCTCGTTTAGATCGTGCTTTGCACTGGAGTATGGCGTTTACTTTCTTAACGTTGGCTTTTAGTGGCTTGATGTTGGTTTACGGAAAACACTTCCTAAAACCCTATATCCCAACCGATTGGTGGGGAAATATCATCTATCTCGCTAAGCAGTATCATAACTATGTAGGACCACTGTTCTTCATTCTACTGACTTGTATCTTATTGAAATGGTGGCGTAAGTCGCTATTTAACAAAACAGATATATCTTGGTTTATGAAGATGGGCGGTATGGTAGGGAAACATAAAGGAACCCATCCATCAGCAGGGTTCTCCAATGGTGGTGAAAAAGCGATCTATTGGTTGCTGATCGTATTTGGTGCCGTTGCAGCGGTCAGTGGCCTAGTGCTCGACTTCCCAATTTTTGACCAAACTCGCCGAGATATGGAGCTATCGAATCTGGTTCATATGTTCTCTGCACTGATCTTGATTTGTGGTTTCATCTTCCATATCTATATCGGTTTATTTGGCATGGAAGGCGCACTAGAAGGTATGGTTACTGGTGAAGTCGATGAAACGTGGGCAAAAGAGCACCATGATCTTTGGTATGAAGAGGTGAAGTCGGCTCAACACTCAGAGAAGAGTGATTAGCAGATCTCTTTTATCAGTAACATCAACCAAGGTGGCTTAGTCATCTTGGTTGATAACACGATACTTGAGTCAAGCTTACATAATGTTAACTAGTTCAGAGAGTAAATAGTTCCATGAACGCAACCAACAAAAATGGCATCTGGTTTGCCTATATAGCCAGCCTTTTAACCCCATTTACGTTTCTTATATCAGGCATTATAGCCATTGTTTACGCAGGCTATCGACTTGATAAAAACGAAGACGGTGACATGGTGAATTCCCATTATTATGGGCTGATCCGTAGCTTTTTCCTTTTTCTAACATTTTTTGTCGTGTTAATTGTAACTGTTGCGACATCGAACGGTGTGTTAGCTGGAATGAATGACTACTGGTATCAATCGACTTGGATTGACTCAATCGCTTACATCATTCCCTATATTGGAGCTGGGTTTGCTGCAATGGCTATTGTGGTATGGATTTATCGCTTGATACAAGGGATGAGACAACTGCAACAAGGCATTTCGCATGCGCCTTCGACAGGGCCAAACTTATAAACCTAAAGAGCGGTATTCGCCGCTCTTTAGCTACTGCATCCTTTCTTAGTCATGTATTGCTGGTCATCACCGCCATGTGAACTAGAACTTGTAGACTGACACCCCATTGTAAATAAAATCACCAGTGACAAAATTATCCACTTCATGATAACTCCTCATCAATTTACGTCCGACTGCTATAAATCATAGCTCAATAATTTCAGCTCAAAGACATTTAATATCTTTGCCTTGTTTTGGGGCTCTATCACCAAAGTGGTGCACAAACATCATGTTACTCCAAATGATGAATCTACATGATTGTCACCAATAACATTGTAAGCCTTTAAATATTAATAGCTTTTTATATTTTTAGTGGTTTTTCATTTAACTGGAACAGATATTGCTGAAAGCTAGACAGTATTGAAATTCACTGTTTTGGTGAATGAGCAACAAAAAGCACAGGATTAGTGCAATATAAAAAATGGAGAGATAATAATGAGCCAAACCGTAAGTCAAGTGCATGGAGCCGTTCAAACCTTGACTCAAAGCTCAGACACACTTTTTTTGCTTCTGGGGGCAATAATGGTGTTCTTAATGCACGCTGGATTTGCATTTTTGGAAGTGGGTACGGTACGTAAAAAGAACCAAGTGAATGCCTTAGTAAAAATTTTAGCTGATTTTGGAGTTTCCGCTATCGCGTATTTCTTTATTGGTTACTGGGTTGCCTACGGTGGACACTTTTTTGCCGATGCTGAGACGTTATCCCAAGGTAATGGCTATGAATTAGTTAAGTTCTTTTTCCTATTAACCTTTGCTGCCGCCATTCCTGCGATTGTTTCTGGAGGTATCGCGGAGCGGGCTCGATTCTACCCAATACTGATTGCCACTTTCTTTACTGTTGGACTGGTTTATCCATTGTTTGAAGGCATCATTTGGAATGGTAACTTTGGTATCCAAAACTGGTTTGAAGTGACATTCGGTTCAAGTTTTCATGATTTTGCAGGCTCAGTTGTCGTACATGGTGTAGGGGGCTGGATTGCTTTAGTCGCAGTCCTTTTTCTAGGGATGCGAAAAGGGCGTGTAAGAGCAGGAAAACACACCAACTTTGCGCCATCCAATATCCCATTCTTAGCATTGGGAGCTTGGATATTGTGCGTGGGTTGGTTTGGATTCAATGTCATGTCGGCACAAACCTTAAATGGTATTAGTGGACTGGTCGCAATGAACTCATTGATGGCAATGGTAGGTGGCATTCTTGCTGCGTTAATTGCTGGGAAAAATGACCCAGGGTTTATCCATAATGGTCCCTTGGCTGGTTTAGTCGCAGTATGTGCAGGATCGGATTTGATGCATCCTCTCGGCGCGTTAATAACGGGTGCAATTGCCGGAACTCTATTTGTCTACTTGTTTACCTTCTTACAAAACAGAACCAAAATTGACGATGTACTCGGTGTATGGCCACTTCATGGTGTATGCGGAGCTTGGGGTGGTATCGCTGCGGGTATTTTCGGTCAACAAGCTCTCGGGGGGCTTGGTGGTGTAAGCTTTACCGTTCAACTGCTTGGGACAGGATTCGGTATTATCGTTGCATTTGGAGGTGCTTTTATCGTCTACGGTGCTTTAGATAAAATGACAGGACTGCGATTGTCAGAAGAGGATGAATTTAATGGCGCCGATCTTGCGATTCATAAGATTTCATCAATTAATGAAGATTAATTGTCTAGAACAGAAATAGTTACCACTAAAGAGCGGCTTTCGGTCGCTCTTTGTCATTGGGTATCTCATCTCGAACATTGAGCTTGCTACCTGTTTCACATTTTAACTTATTAGCTTGTATTCTAAGACTATTGTCTAATCCTTATAACTATTGTTGATTTTTGAACAGTGCTAAGCTGATAAAAGGATCGAATAATGTATATAAGGATATCCCATGAACTTTCCATATAAAAATATTGTCATTCTAACTGGTGCTGGGATCTCAGCTGAGTCGGGGATCCAAACTTTCCGAGCTCAAGATGGCTTATGGGAGAACCACCGTATTGAAGATGTTGCCACCCCCGAAGGTTTTGAACGTAATCCGGACTTAGTTCAGGAATTCTATAATCAACGACGGGCTAAACTCCAATCTGACATTATAAAACCAAATCCAGCGCATCATGCTCTTGGCAAGCTTGAATCTGAACTGGATGGCAAAGTCACCATCATCACTCAAAACATTGACAATCTTCACGAGCGAGGCGGCAGCAAGAATGTCATTCATATGCACGGTGAGCTATTAAAAGCGCGATGCAGTGAATCTAATCAGGTGTTAGAGCATTCGGAAGATATTCTAACTGGTGAGCTATGCCATTGCTGTCAAATCCCGGCTCAAATGCGACCACATATTGTTTGGTTTGGTGAGATGCCACTGCGAATGGGCGATATATACTCAGCCTTAGAAGAAGCGGACCTGTTTATCTCAATTGGCACGTCTGGTGTGGTTTATCCTGCCGCTGGATTTGTACATGATGCAAAAATGCATGGTGCACATACCATCGAAATCAACTTAGAGCCGAGTGCCGTTGAGAGTGAGTTTGAAGAGAAGCGATATGGTAAAGCGGGGCTGGAAGTACCTAAACTGGTCGAAGAGTTGCTGCTCATGGGCGATGACACGGAATTAAGCGCCTAACAAATAATAATGCTCAGATACAAATAAAGCGGCCAACGCCGCTTTATTTTTTATATTAACTAAAGATATTTATCATTAGTTAAAGCCTGAGACTAGTTGAAGACTTAGTTGTCTACTTTTAATCTTTGGAAGTATTCATCATAGATAGCACTTGCTGCGCCAACTTCATCTTGCCATACACCAGAATCCATAACTGATTGAGGTGGGAAGATGTTTTTATCTTCAGCAAACTCTTTTGGTAGTAGTGGGTAAGCAGTTTTAACTGGCGTTGGGTAGCCAATCTCAAGTGCAATTTTCGCTGCATTTTCTGGGCGCAGTAAGAAGTTAATCATCTTATGTGCCGCTTCTACATTTTTTGCGCCAGCTGGGATCGCTAAGCTATCCATCCAGAAAATTGTGCCTTTTTCTGGCCAAATCATATCAATAGAAGCGCCTTCTTGGCGAGCCATGTAAGCAGAGCCATTCCACAACATACCAAGTGATACTTCGCCCGCTAAATATGGGTTTGCAGGGAAATCAGAGTTGAAAACCAATACGTTTGGCATCAATTTACGTAGCTCTTCGTATGCCGCTTTGATCTCATCTGGGTTCGTTGTGTTAGGTGAGAAACCTAATTTACTAAGAGCAATATGGAAGACTTCACGTGAGTCATCCATCATCATGAGTTGACCTTCCCACTGATCATCCCAAAAATCACCCCAGTTTTTAACGGAAGCACCATCTAGCATATCAGAGTTGATACCAATGCCTGTCGCGCCCCAAATATAAGGGATAGAGAAATTGTTCGCTGGGTCGAAAGGCTTATCCAAATAGTTTTTATCAAGATCTGAAAAATGAGATAGTTTGGTCTTATCGATCTCTTGAAGCATGTTCTCTTTGCGCATTTTAGAGACAAAGTAAGTTGAAGGCACGACTAGATCGTAACCTGTACCTTGAGTCTTTAACTTCGCATACATGCTTTCATTCGATTCGTATGTCGAGTAAATGACTTTGATGCCCGTTTCTTTACTGAAATCTTCAAGCACTTCGGCTGGAATGTATTCAGACCAATTATAGAAATAAAGCTCTTGGTCAGCCGCGAATGAAGGGGTAGAGAGCAGAGTTGCAGCGCATAATGCACCAGCGTACAGTTTACTTTTCATTACTAATCCGTTCGTATTGTTAGAGAGCCCATAAGGGCAATGAATGGAAATTATTTATCGCGACAAAGTATATCAGCCCAAACGAAAAATAGGCAGCATAAGCCACCTATTTTAAAATAAATACAGTTTGAATTATTGGCCAGCTTTCAGTTTCAAGAAGTATTCTTCATATTTGATGGTTTTATCACCAACTGAATCTTGCCACTCAACTCTATCGAGATCGTCTTGCGAAGGGAATAGAGCGGAAATGCCTTTGAATTTCTCATTCGATTCTGCAACCGCAGTTAAGTAACCGGTATCACGAGAGATTTGTTCTGCTATGTCAGCTCTAAGCAGGAAATCAATCATCTTATGTGCCGCTTCTACATTCTTAGCCCCAGAACTTATGGCAAAGTTGTCAACCCAACCAATCCCACCTTCTTCAGGGAAGATCAGCTTTAGTGGTAAACCTTCAGCTTGTGCCGCTGCAGCCGAGCCATTCCATAACATGCCAACACCTACGTCACCTAACATATACGGCGCTCCAGGGTTATCAGAATTGAAAACGAGCACGTTCGGCATCAATTTTTTCAACTCCTCATACGCTTCGTCGATCTGCTGTTCGTTTGTGCTGTTACCTGAATAACCCAATTTACGAAGAGCAATATGGAAAACCTCTCGGGTATCATCCATCATCATCAGTTGACCTTCTAAGTCAGGGTTCCACAAATCCCCCCAGCTAGTGAAATCATCAGGGTTATACATATCGGTATTCACCGCTAAACCCGTAATCGCCACCACATGTGGAATAGAGTAATCGTTGTTTGGGTCAAATGGCTTATCGAGATAGTTAATATCAAGCTTGTTGAAATTACTCAGTTTGGTTCTATCTATTTTTTGTAGCATGCCTTCATCACGCATTTTCGCAACGAAATAGGTCGAAGGTACTACAAGATCATACCCTTTATTATGCGTCTTTAACTTCGCATATAAAGTTTCATTCGATTCATAGGTTGAATAGATAACTTTGATGCCAGTCTCTTTAGTGAATTGTTCCAATAAGGCACCATTAATGTATGGCCCCCAATTCATGAATACTAGCTCTTGATTTTCGTCCGCAGACGCTGTTCCGATGAACATAGAAAGCGCACATGCACTACTAGCAAATAAAGTAGCCCATTTTTTCATTGAGTGTAACTCCAAAAATACCTACAGATAGAGTAGGTGATAGATAAAAAAACAGAATGACAATTGCCATTCTGTTTGGTGTAAAACTGATATAGAACCGTTACTGCTTGTTTGCGATCACTTGATCTTTTCACGAGCAAGGAACTGTGAGCTCATGACTAAGGTAAGTGAGACAATTAACATCACAGTCGCCAAAGCATTCACCTCTGGGGAAATGCCAACTTTAACCATCGAATATATTTTCAATGGTAGAATTTCGTACGTCGGTCCCGTCACGAAAGAGCTGATAATCACATCGTCCAATGAGAGTGTAAAACTCAGCAGCCAACCCGCAGCAACCGCTGGCTTCGCTAATGGCAATATAATCTGTTTAAGGATTGTCCACTCGCTCGCACCAAGGTCTTTTGCCGCTTCTAGCATCTTCACGTCAAACCCATTAAGACGACTATAAACCGTTACCACAACGAAGGGCAGGCAGAACGTAATATGAGCAACCAACAGAGTAAAGAAGCCGAGCTGAACCCCCATAACCAAAAACAGCGCCAGTAATGAAATAGCCATCACAATATCTGGCGACATCATTACGATGAATAGCATGGTATTCACGGCACCTTTTCCTCTGAACCGATAGCGAAATAGTGCAACGGCTGTGAGGCTACCAATAATGGTTGCAGCGGTGGCAGAAAAAATCGCAATATTAAGCGAGTGCCATGCGGCTTGCATTAAACTATCGTTATTAACTAAAGCTTCGTACCACTTTGTCGTAAAGCCTCCCCATTTCATCCCAAACTTGTTGGCATTAAATGAATTAGCAATGAGCACAATAATTGGCAAATACAAGAAAGCATAAACCAGTGCCATGAAACTGAATCTAATTGAGCGTCCCATTAGTCAAGCTCCACATTTCTGTTCATCATTTTACCTGCACGATAATAAGCATATAACATCACCGCCATCGCTGCGGTAAGGGCAATACTTGTCGCAGCACCGAATGGCCAGTCTCTTGCATTCAATACTTGACTCTTGATTACGTTCCCGATCAGTAAGTTTTTCGCTCCGCCTAATAAATCGGCAATATAGAACATGCCTAATGCTGGAAGCAGAACCAAAAGACACCCACCGATGATTCCCGGCATCGTTAATGGCAAAACGACTTTAATCAAGGTTTGAAGCTTGTTAGCACCAAGATCTTTTGCTGCTTCGATGTATGTATTGTCCAATTTTTCAATCGCAGAGTAGAGCGGTAAAATCATAAAAGGCAGTAGAATATAAACTAAACCTATCATGACCGCTGTCTCTGTATACATAAGACGAATTGGCTTCTCTATGATGTCCATGGCAATAAGGCTTTTATTTAAGATGCCTTGTGTACCAAGAACGATTTTCAAACCGTAAGTACGAATCAGTGAGTTTGTCCAAAAGGGAACAATCACTAAAAACAACATAATTGGTCGCCATTTTGCGGGCATTTTTGCCACAATATAAGCAAATGGATAACCTATGAAAAGACACAACAACGTCGCAACGATAGCCATATAAAAGGAATGCCATAGCACTTTAATATATAGCGGATCCATTAAACGCAAATAGTTATCGAAGGTGAATGTCATCTCGATAAGATTAGCTTCATCGCGGGTTAAAAAACTCGTTCCAATAATCATTATGTTAGGGATCATGACGAACAGAACTAACCAACTAACGATTACAGTGATGATTATTTTTTGAAGATTAAATGTCTTGCTCATCATCGCTTAATACCACTTCCCAGCTTTCAACCCAAGTAACGGCAACTTTTTGACCTAATGAGTGATCCACATCTGGATCATCTTCATTGAAGAATTCGCTAACCATGACACGCATACCTGATTCTAATTCAACAACCGAATCTAAAGTCATACCTTTATATGTTCGATCTCGAACATGACCGACAATGCCGCGCTGCTCGTTCTCTTTTATCTCTTCGAGACGCAAATCTTCAGGGCGAAGTAATACTTGCAGTTTATCACCCTCATTAACCGCTAAGTCATGATAAACAACGGCTTCAGTGCCTTCGATATTCGCTAATATTCTCTTTTCATCAACACGCTTAACTGTGGTGGCATTGAAGACATTAATCTCACCAATGAAGCGGGCAACAAATAGGTTCTTAGGCTCTTCGTAAATTTCACGAGGTGTGCCATCTTGCTCTATCACGCCATCACGCATAACAATGATACGATCAGACATAGATAGCGCTTCTTCTTGATCGTGAGTGACAAAAATAAATGTGATACCAAGTTTACGTTGCAACTGCTTTAACTCAATTTGCATCTGTTTACGCAATTTGTAATCTAATGCAGAAAGAGACTCATCTAATAAAAGCACTTTTGGCTTATTCACCACAGCACGCGCAATCGCGACACGCTGTTGCTGTCCACCAGAAAGTTGATGAGGTTTACGTTGAGCCATGCTGTCTAAACGAACCATTCGTAATGACTCCATCACGCGCGGTTCGATTTCATCTTTAGCGACTTTTTGCATACGTAACCCAAAAGCCACGTTTTCAAATACCGTCATATGAGGGAAAAGGGCATAGCTTTGGAATACAGTATTAACGTGCCTTTGCTCAGCAGGAACATCAGTAACATCCTGATCTTCTAACAAAATAGTTCCTGTATCAGCAGTTTCGAACCCTGCAATCATCCTTAACACGGTTGTTTTTCCACAACCAGAAGGACCCAATATGGTAAGAAACTCACCATGATTGACGTTTAAACTAAGATTTCCGATGATCTCTTTATCATCAAAACTTTTGCTAATACCTGTTAATTGAATAACCGGTTTATCTACTGTTTGTTTGGCGTTCAACGTATCTCTATCTCCACCTTGGTCAAAATCTATGACCGATTGCTATACACTTTGAGGCGCGCATCATAATCACCAAAAGTGTGAATTCAAAGCATTTTCTTATCTTGAAACACAAAAAATTTTGCAGGTAAAAGTAAATATTACTTACCATACTGATTCGATTAAGGTTTCAAACCATATTAGTGGCTAATTATCGAACAAATAGACAATAAATCAAGCGCATCATAGCGTTCTGATTTTAGTGTTAGTAACATTTACGTATAATGGTACTAATTTTTTATCAACAAGTTAGGTAGCTTCACAAGAAGACTAACCTAGGAAAAGATATGAACAACGATATCGAAGAAGATTTCAATTTAGGCGGTAGTGTAGAACGTGCGCTTTCAGGTAAGTACGATTTGAATGTGGGAGCAGTGCTTCAAGAGGCATGGAAATACACAATCAGACACTTTCTCTCATTTTCACCAGCGATAATTATCCTACTGTTAGTACAGATCGGTATTTTTTATATCGCGTTAAAACTGCAACTAGGCGAACCAGGCATGATATTGGATGCCATTCAGAACCCGGAATTATTTAATGCGGCGATTCTCGAGTCTATTTTTGTGGCTAACTTTAGCTACGAAGTGGTCAGCGCCCCGATTTATGCAGGGGTCAGTCTAATGGCAATGAGTCATATTGCTGGCTTACAAACTAAGCCTCGCCATATATCCAAAGGCTTACAATTTACAATTCCAGTGATTCTAGCAACACTGTTTAGCCTGATGTTGCAAGGTGTCGCAGGAATGATTATCCCATTTCTTTCAATGTACTTATCCATTGCATTTAGTAACTCTATCCTGTTGATTTGTGAGAAACGTGTTTCTCCGATGCAGTCTTTGTTGCTTTCTCTACGTGCAGTGAATAAAAAAATCCTACAAGTTACCGCACTTTACACGGTAGTGATGATGATGTTTGTCATTGCAGCAATGTTTTATGGCATTGGATTGATCTTCGTTCTTCCTTTCTTTTTCCACGTTAAAGGCATTATTTATCGTGAAATGTTTGGTATTAAGCTAAAAATAGTCGCTTCAGATCGACCGAACAAAAACGACGATGATAACGACAACGACCCTCAGGTGTTTAATGCGTAAAAAAATTGGCTTGGCTGCCGTTAGCCTTATTGCAGGTTGTAGCCTGTTTATCGCCCAACAAAATAGAGTTGAAGTCGAGGAACAAAAAGCTCAAGCAGAGAGAGCAAACAAAAACTCAAAAAGTGATATTTCATTATCGTATCTTCCGTCAGGGCTCCCGGATTTCGCAGCATTGAGCAATGCTAAAGAGAAGAAAGAGGCGTTTTTTGATTTTATGCGACCTGGTGTCATGATCGAAAATAGTCGCATTGAAAAAGAACGTACTTTTTTGACAACCTTAGAAAAAAGCGTTGCAGAAGGTGAGGTAGATTCTGAACAACTTGATTACGCTCAACGTTTAGGGAAACTATATAGTTACCCTGTCACTGAATCCAGCGTCAATCAAAAATGGTTAGATGAGATGCTACATAGAGTCAACGTTCTTCCTGAAGCATTAGTATTAACGCAAGCAGCTAATGAGTCGGCATGGGGCACCTCTCGCTTCGCCACGACGGCAAATAACTTTTTTGGACAGTGGTGTTATACCAAAGGGTGCGGTGTGGTGCCTCTAAAGCGCTCAGGAGAGGCGACACACGAAGTGGCAAAGTTTAGCTCGGTACAAGAGTCTATTCATCGATACTTTATGAATGTGAATCGAAATGCAGCTTATAAAGAGTTACGTATAATACGCGCAGATCGTTTGGAAAAAGGAGAGAACTTACTTTCGGAGCAAACAGCAACCGCACTGACTAATGGTTTACTTAAATACTCGGAAAGAGGCCAAAGTTATGTTGATGATTTACAAGCGATGATCCGTCACAACAAATCGTTTTGGTCACAATAGAAGTAACTCTTCAATGATAGACTTACTTGTTGCTTTGACTTACAGCCTTTAATTTTATAAGAATTGAATAATAATGAAAAAATTACCGCTCGCACTAATTGGATTGTTTCTTGGAATATCTGTCAGTACCGCTCACGCTCAAGAGTACATGTTTACTTATTCAAAGCTTTATAGCCAAATAAAGAATAATAATAAAGAGGGGCATGACGATGTTAAAGTCGGAGTGTTCTTTGTTGATGCTGATACAAAGAAAATCTGTACGATTGACAAAGCTTGGATGGAGAAAGAAGAGCATTATGAAGAGTTCGTCATTCCAAGTTCGAATGAATTACCGATCCCTTTTGATATGAACTTGAAATCAGCTAATCCATTAGTTTTCGTACAGACAGAGGAAAGTGTTCAGTGCGATTATTCATTGGTTGTGATGACTAAGAAACCGCTAGAAGGCCGAGTTAATTACGCGCAAGTTGAACAATTATTACCTCAAATGCAAGTGATGCTTGAAGACTTAGGCGGCATGTTTGCCAGTTGGTTTACGCCGGAAGTTCAAGGGTTAACACTTGAATTCTCAAACAACATTAATGGTCATATCAACGTATCAAATGGAAAAGTGATTCCTATTGAAAACGGAAAAGCGGCTATTACGTTGAATGATATTCCACAAGATGGCTATTTGACTTTGCCTCAAGAGACCTTGCGTGTGCTTCCTTATTTACCCTCAGCGACACAAGAATAAGACAGTACTAAGATAGCAGTACAAAGATAAAGCAGCACTAGCCGGGTCAGGTTAAAGGCCCGGTTAAATAAAGTAATAACCTATCTCCTCGCATATTTAAACGTCCTGATAATTTCATCTTACTTCCGCCACTCAAGTTGTTAACTTCAGTTTTGTTGATCTGAGTATTCCATGATTCATTAAAACTCCGTATAATCGCCGCCCTAAATTGAATCCAACATAACATCAACGTCGATCTTATCGATGGTATGAGAACTCGCAATGAATCAAACAGATAGCCAAAAAGATAACGTAGAATTTAACAAACTTGAGAAGCGTTTACGCCGTAATGTAGGTAATGCGATCATCGACTACAACATGATTGAAGAAAATGACGTTGTAATGGCATGCATTAGTGGTGGTAAAGATTCATTTGCGATGTTGGATATTTTGCTAAGACTTCAAAAAGCAGCTCCAGTGAAGTTTAACGTTGTTGCGGTGAATTTAGACCAAAAACAGCCAGGCTTCCCTGAGCATGTTTTGCCTGAATATTTCGAGAGTCTTGGTATTGATTACTATATTGTCGACAAAGATACTTACTCCGTTGTAAAAGAGAAAATCGAAGAAGGCAAAACGACATGTGGACTTTGTTCTCGTTTACGTCGTGGTACTCTTTATTCATTTGCAGAGAAAATTGGCGCGACTAAAATTGCATTAGGTCACCATCTAGATGACATCGTTGAAACTATGTTCTTAAACATGTTCCATGGTGCTCGTTTAAAAGCGATGCCACCTAAGCTTCGTTCAGATGATGGTCGTAACGTTGTTATTCGCCCTTTGACCTACTGCCGAGAAAAAGACTTAATTCAGTACGCAGAGCACCAACAGTTTCCGATTATTCCTTGCAACCTTTGCGGTTCACAAGAAAACCTGCAACGTCAAAGCATTAAAGCGATGCTAATTGATTGGGATAAGAAGACACCTGGCCGAGTTAATCAGATTTTCAAATCTCTACAAAACATTAGCCCAAGCCAGCTAGCGGATAAAGAGCTGTTCGATTTTGTGAATTTACCTCTTGATCGTAGCACTGAAAAACCAGAGTACCTATTTAACGAAGAGACTATTTCTTCAACGAATATTGACGAATCTATGTATATCAATGTTGCTAATATCTAGCGTTCTCTAGTAGGCGCTATAAACTTTAGCCCTTAGACGAACAAGCTGAATAAAGCGCTACAAAAAAGCCCCAACTTAAAATCAAGTTGGGGCTTTTTATTTATACTGAAAAACAGTCAGTCTTGCGAGAAATCCAATCCTAATTACGCGGTTTGGCTAGGATCTAAAGGGCTAACATAACCTTTTGGTTTTAACGCAAGAACATCACAATTTATCTTATCGATCACATGCTCTGCGGTGTTACCGATAAATACAGCAGAGAGTCCCGTTCTTCCCGTTGTTCCTAAAATAACCATTGCGGCATTCAATTTGCTCGCCGTTTCAGGAATGATGTCTTCAGGTAACCCTTGCTCTACAACGGTGAACTCTTCGTCAATGCCATGCTTCTGTCTTAAGGCTTTCATCGATGTTAAGTGATGCCCACGCACAGCATCGGTGTAGGTTGCAGGGTCGAATTCAGGCAGCTCGATAGTGATATTTGCTGGCGTGACTGGGTAAGCATTCACCAAGTAGGGCGTAGCACCCAATCGCTCACTCAAATTCTTGACCTGCTCAACCATGCAATCATTGAGATCAAGGTGAGTATCATTTTCTGAACCTACGTGAACCGATGCAAGAATGTTGGGGTTGTCAGGCCAATCAGAGTTTTTAATCAGCAAGACAGGGCAAGGCGCTTTGCGCAATAAGTGCCAATCAGTAGGAGTGAAAATAACAGATTCTAGAATATCGTGTTTTCGAGTCCCTTTAATCAAAATGTCATGACCACCACCAAACACTTCCGCAATAATGGCTTCATAAGGCCTATTGTGCCAAACCACTTTGACGGAAAACTCTATTGAGTCATCAATATATTGCGCAGCAACTTTTGTCATCCACTGTTCACGCTGATGGATCACGCCACGGCGCATTGCATCACGCTCATCAACCGAAAGCATCGATGTCATCTCATATGAAAAATCATAAATAGACAGAAAGAACTGAACATGACTTTTGGATTTACTTTTCCGAGCAAGCTGCATCGCTCTGGCAAGGGCAGGCTGCACATCATGATTAATGTCAGCAACAACTAAGATTTTATTGTAAATACTCATAGAATCTCCCACTAATTGGAGTAGAACCATATGGTTACTGTAGCGTAGTTCTTGCGAGATTATTAGGAAAACAGAGGGAATTTGGTGAGAAAATTGATGTAGCTCATCTTCGAGCTACATCATAGAATTGGCTGTTACTCTTTTGAAACACCAGCAAGTTCCATCAAAGCATCATGATCGATGATCGTAATGTACTTACCTTTAACACTTAAAATATCCGACTTTTGGAAGCGTCCAAGCAGGCGGCTAATTGTTTCAACGGTCAAGCCAAGGTAGTTACCAATATCACCTCGAGTCATTGTTAAGCGAAACTCTCGTGGGCTAAAGCCACGTTGAGAGAAACGAGTAGAAAGATTGTAAAGGAAAGCGGCAAGACGTTCTTCTGCATTCTTTTTAGAAAGAAGCAAAATCATTTCTTGATCACCTTTAATCTCGTTACTCATGAGTCGCATGATCTGTTGGCGTAACTTAGGCATTTTACCTGATAGATCATCTAGAATTTCGTATGGAATTTCACAAACCATCGATGTTTCTAGAGCTTGAGCAAAACTTGGGTGCGCATCATCAGTGATTGCGTCGAAACCGACCAAATCGCCAGCTAAATGAAAAGCAGTGATTTGTTCATCACCTTGCTCAGTTATCGTATAGCTTTTGATTGTACCCGAGCGTATTGCGTACAACGATTTAAGCTCATCCCCAGCTTTAAAAAGCTCTTGGCTTTTCTGAATTGGTTTCTTGCGTTCAATAATTTGATCAAGTTGATCAAGTTCTGATTCATTCAGTGTAAACGGAATACACAGCTGACTAATACTGCAATCCTGACAGTGAATTGCACATCCACCAGACTGAATACGTTTCGTCGCAGGTTTTTCAGAAATCATAATAACCTTTCACTATTTGATATACGTCAATATTTTAGCATCCATTACTACCAAAGGGTAGCAAAAAAGGCACTTTTCAGCGTTCTGTCATACGGTAAACGCGAGGATATTGATAGTATTAATAGCAGTATATAGCCCGTAAGCTAGGATCATTAAGGCACCAACATTACGGAAAATAGGGGATTGCTGAATCGTTTTAAGGTAAGACGCCCCAATGCCGATGAGCAACATCGCAGGTAAAGTACCCAGACCAAAAGAGAGCATGATGATAGCGCCATCAAAGGCACTCCCAGACACCGCAGACCAAGTAAGAGTTGAATAAACCAACCCACAAGGTAGCCAACCCCATATAAAGCCAAACGGCAATGCATGCACCGAAGACTTCAATGGCAACAATGACTTACCTGCAGGGGAGATGAATTTCCATAATTTTTGGCCCAACTTCTCAATCACCAATAGCCCATGCCACCAACGACCGATATAAAAGGCCAACAAAATCATGAAAATCGCGGCTAAAAATCTTAACCAAACTAGCCCATGATTGATATCCGTTAAATTGGTTAGGCTAGATACCGTCCCGCCAATTAGAGCTCCGATAAGGGTGTAACTGAGCAAACGGCCAATATTATAAAAAATGGGAATTGTGAATCGATGTGAAGAATTATTACTGGATATCGACAGCATGGAAGCTATACCACCGCACATCCCCATACAATGACCAGCACCAATCAAACCGATAGCAAAAGCAGCAAGCCAATCAGGCGCCATTTTTATCTCCTGATTCTGGATGGTTTGACGCTACTTCGTCTAGTTTTTTTGATTCCTCTTTCTTTTTTGGTAAATCTTCGTCAAATAAAATACTGTGCCCCTGACGCTCTAAGTCTTCGAATTGTTCGCTTTTCACCGCCCAAAGAAAAATAGCAACGGCGATACAAACCAAAACGATGGCTATGGGGATAAGAATATAAAGGCTTTCCATCTTATTTACCTTGGTCTTTAAGTAATCGAAGTGAGTTGGAGACTACGATAATAGAACTTGCCGACATACCAACAACGGCAATATATGGCGCAACAAGTCCTGAAACCGCGAGAGGCAAAATTAGCAAGTTGTAACCTAAAGACCAAGCTAAGTTTTCGCGAATTATCTTACGTGTTTTAAGTGCCAGAGTTCGAGCCTCAAGTAATCGGTCAAGACGATCTCCAAGAAGAACCATATCAGCAGAAGCTTTAGCTACATCTGTACCGCCACCCATCGCGACAGACAGGTGAGCACCAGCAAGTGTTGGTGCATCGTTGATACCATCACCAACCATCATGGTGATTTGCCCATCATTGAGGTGATTTAAAAAACTAAGCTTATCTTCTGGTTTCGCATCACTAATCACTTCATTAATACCAATTTCATCGGCGACTAACTTAGCATTGGCATACGAATCGCCAGTCAACAACGTGGTCTTGATTCCTGCTTGTGCAAATTTCTTAATGAAGTTTGCACTCTCTTTACGAATAGGGTCACTGTAATGAAAAGTTGCTATATGCTTTCCATTCATTGAAAGGTAAACACAGTTACTTTGCACGGTTTGCTGTTTGTTCAATACAAATAGGGCACTACCAATTTTCAATTCTGAACCGTTATAATGACCAATAATCCCAGAGCCGATAATATTATTTACATCAGAGAGCGAAACCTCATTGTCGCTATATTCTCTAAATGCTTTGGCTATCGGGTGGTTAGCATGGCTTTCAAGAGCAGCAGCAAGAGACAAGCAGGATGCTTCATCAATCTCAGCAAGAACGTCGACTTTACTTATGACAACGTCACCTTTAGTCAAAGTACCTGTTTTATCAATCACTAAATGATTCACTTTACACAAAGTTTCAAACACATGACCTTTACGTAGAAGAATACCAAAATTACCCATGCGAGAAGTCGCACAAGTAATAGCGGTTGGCGTAGCAAGAGATAGTGCGCAAGGGCAGGTTGCCACTAATACTGCTAGCATGATCCAAAATGCATCTTCAGGTTTAGACTGGTGCCAATACAGCCAAGTACAGCCAGCAATAACTAATAAAATAGCGACAAAATAACGCGCGACTACATCTGCAATTTGAGCAATTTGTGGTTTTGACATCTGCGCTTCATCTTGAAGACGAACAATATTCGAAATCATTGAATCTGCTTTCGATGAAGTCACTTCTAGTTCGAATGATTCATCACCATTTAATGTTCCAGCAAATACGGTTGAACCAACCTTTTTAACAACAGGGAGTGACTCACCGGTCAGCATGGATTCATTAATGTGAACGCGGCCAGATAAAATGACCCCATCAGCAGGAATATGTTCGCCAGGCCGTACACGTATTTGGTCCCCTAGTTTCAGCGTTCTGACTGGTACTTGATCTCCATCTAACGTCGTTGCAATGGCAGGGATTAATTTAAGTAAATTTCCACTTGCCGCAGCAGCTTTGCGTCTCGCACGCATTTCCAAATATCTGCCCACTAATAAGAAGAAAGTGAACATTGAAATTGATTCAAAGAATACTTCACCTTGCTCAGTCACCGTTGCGATAAGGCTAGCGACATAAGCAAAAATAAGCGCGATAGATACGGGAACATCCATACCAAGCGTTCGAGCACGAATGCTACGCCATGCGTTGGTATAGAAAGGAAGCGCAGAGTAGAGGAGTACAGGTGTCGCGAATATTAAGCTGACCCAACGGAAGTAATGCTTGAACTCCGGCTCAAGATCACCAAAGACTTCTAAGTAGAGCGCAACGGCAAGCATCATCACTTGCATTGTTGCAAGGCCAGCAATCCCTAAACGATAGAGGTATTGCTTCATCGCCTCGTGGTACGCGGCTTCTTGTTTATCCGCTTCAAAAGGTGCAGCTTTATATCCTAAGCGATGGATGACACCTAAAAGTTCACTCAATCGAGTCTGACTTTTATCCCAACCGAGAATTGCACGGTTGGTTGTAGTATTCACACGAATTGAAAATACGCCCGCTTGAGAAGAGACCTGCTTTTCAATCAGCCAAGCACAAGCGGCACAAGACACGCCTTCTAAAGAGAGAGTGACTTCTGCACTATTTTCTGAATTACGAACAAACTCAGACTGCACGTCTTCATTGTCATAATGAATTAGGGCGCGTAATTGTTCCGGTACAAGATCAGCCTTTTCAGCTGGAGCAGTACGATATTGATAGTACGATTCAAGTCCACTTTCGACAATGGTTTGGGCGACGGTTTCACAACCAGGGCAACACATCTCCCTATTTTCACCTAAAATTTCAACTTGAAAGTCCGTGTTGGCTGGTACTTCTTCACCACAGTGGTAACACGATTTGCACATAGTTTTAGTTCATTAGTTCTGTAGGGGACTCACTAGGAAAAGTAACACGACCTTGAACAAGCCACTCTGCATTATGCGGAGTAAGCTCGATAAACCAAGGTCCTTGCATCGCTTTATCAAGCGTTAGACGGTAATCACCATTTGCATCCGATGTAAGCAGCTGAGTGAAATCTCGGTCAGGTAAAGTTCGGTGAACAAACATTGCTGTAAGTGCAGGGTAGTGATCTAACTGTCCCTTGTTAAATGAGATAACAACATCATTTTCGTCTGAAAAAACAGAAGCACTCAGCTCTAGTTCTTTCGCGACATTGATTTTTGATAAATCAATATTGATGCCTTTTCCCTTTTTATAGTAATCCTCAGTAACTAAAGAAACAGAGTTTTGCGAAAACACGATGACAGTAATAACGGTCCATACCACAACGACAAGTGGCATCGAAATCAAGAACCACGGCCAGAATTGTTTATACCAAGGCTTTACCATAAAAAAGATCTCAACGACTAAAATAAGAAAGTTTATAAACTATAGGAAAGACAGCCCCTTAGATAGGGGCTGTTATTGAAATGTTACTTATTATCGGAATTACTTAGGCTCCAAACGTACGCTGAAACTAACTGAACTTTGTCTTTACCTAGGATACCGTCCCAAGCTGGCATTACGCCAGAACGTCCATTCATTACAGTTTCTGTTACGTCTGCACGTGAGTCACCAAATAACCAATCGTGATCGGTTAAATCAGGTGCGCCAACCGCAGGGTTACCTTTGCCATCTGTACCGTGACAAGCAGCACACACGACGAAGCGAGATTTACCAGCCTCAGCTTCACGAGCGTTAACTTTACGTCCCGATAGGCTTAGCGTGTAGCTCACGACTTCTTTAACGCCTTGCTCGCCTAAAGCATCCTTCCAAGAAGGCATTGCACCAATACGGCCTTTCATAACCGTCGTTACAATAGCTTGAGGCTCACCGCCGTATAGCCAAGCGTCATCAGTTAGGTTAGGAAAACCTTTCTGACCACGAGCATCTGAACCATGACACTGTGAACAGTTTTGTAGGAACAGACGTTGGCCAACTTTGATTGCATCAGGATCCGCTGCAATATCAGGGATAGAGCGCAGGTTGTTGCCTGATTCATCATAAGCTAAGCGTTTAAATGCTTCACCAAAATAGGTTTCCGCATCATCAAGTTCTTTAGCGTATTGAACAGGGCGTTTGTTCTCTTGAGAAGCAAGAATCGACGCCTTAGACTCTTCAACAGTGCGAACAAGTTGATCCGAACTCTGCCAGCCTAGTAAGCCTTTGAAGTTACCTAAACCTGGATATAGCGCTAAATAAACAGCAGCAAAGATAAAGGTACTGATGAACAGATAAGTCCACCATTTAGGCAGTGGGTTATTGAGTTCACGAATACCATCGTATTCGTGTCCCATGTCTTCACCATCCTCAACACCCATTTTATCTTTTAGGCACCAAGTCAAGATAACAGCACAACCCACAAGCGTACCGACAGTAATTACGATGATCCAGAGACTCCAGAATGTAGTCATTACTTAGTCACTCCTTGTTGGTTAGGATGTTGTTCTTTTTTTGGTTCATCAGCAAATACAAGATTAGCGGCTTCGTCGAAACGAGATTTACGGCTTTTACCGTAAGCCCACCAAACTACACCAATGAAACAAACAAAAACGGTAACGGTCCAAATGCTTTGAAAAGTAATAATATCCATAATTACACCTTATTTCATTGCATGACCGAGAGATTGCAAGTATGCAACAACAGCATCCATCTCAGTCTTACCAACAACATCTGTTGAAGCATTCGCAATCTGTTCGTCAGTGTATGGAACACCAAATTGATTACGGAATATTTCAAGCTTCTGCTGCGTAAGTTTGCCATCTAGTTCGTTCTCTGCAAGCCATGGGAAACCAGGCATATTTGATTCAGGAACTAATTCGCGAGGATCAATCAGGTGAACACGGTGCCACTCATCAGAGTAACGACCACCAACACGAGCAAGATCAGGACCAGTACGTTTAGAACCCCATAAGAATGGGTGTTCCCAAACACTTTCACCAGCAACAGAGTAATGACCGTAACGCTCTGTTTCAGAACGGAATGGACGAATCATTTGGCTGTGACAAACATTACATCCTTCACGGATATAAACATCACGACCTTCCATTTCTAGCGCAGAGTATACGCGTAAGTTCTCAACAGGCTCTGTCGTTTGCTTCTGGAAAATCAACGGAGTGATCTCTACCAATGCACCTAGGCTGATTGCAAAAACAATCAAAATAGCCAATAAACCGACATTACGTTCAACTATTTCGTGGCGATTATTCGAATTTGAGCTCATTCTTAAATCTCCTTATGCCGGGTGAACGATAGCTTTAAGGCTATCTTTCGGTGCAGTGATGGTTTTGTACGCGTTGTATGCAAGTAAGAACATACCAGCTAGGAAGATAAATCCACCTAAAAAACGTACGAAGTAGAATGGGTAAGACGCTTGTACTGATTCAACAAAGCTATAAGTCAATGTGCCATCAGAGTTAACTGCACGCCACATCAAACCTTGCATAACACCAGAAATCCACATTGCTACGATGTAAAGAACAGTACCAATTGTTGCTAACCAGAAGTGAGCGTTGATTAGGCTTACAGAGTACATACGTTCTTGACCAAACAGGCGAGGGATCAAGTGGTATACAGAACCAATTGAAACCATAGCAACCCAACCTAATGCACCAGAATGCACGTGGCCGATTGTCCAGTCAGTGTAATGTGATAATGCGTTTACTGTCTTAATAGACATCATCGGACCTTCAAAAGTCGACATGCCGTAGAAAGAGAGTGAAACGATTAAGAAACGTAGAATAGGATCGTAACGAAGTTTATGCCATGCACCAGATAGGGTCATAATACCGTTGATCATACCACCCCAAGATGGAGCGAACAGAACAAGCGACATTACCATACCGATAGACTGAGTCCAATCAGGTAGGGCTGTGTAATGAAGGTGGTGAGGACCAGCCCAAATATACAGAGATACTAAAGCCCAAAAGTGAACAATTGATAAACGGTAAGAGTAAACAGGGCGTTCTGCTTGCTTAGGGACAAAGTAATACATCATTCCTAAGAAGCCAGCTGTAAGTAAGAAACCTACGGCGTTGTGTCCATACCACCACTGTATCATCGCATCTACTGCACCAGAATAAATCGAATAAGATTTACCCAAAGAGACAGGGATTGCCATGCTGTTCACAATATGAAGTACTGCAACAGTGAGGATAAAGGCTCCAAAGAACCAGTTAGCTACGTATATGTGTGATGTTGTACGCTTTATCAATGTTCCAAAGAACACGATGGCATAAGCAACCCATACAAGTGTTATAGCAATATCAATAGGCCATTCTAGTTCTGCGTACTCTTTGCCAGAGGTGTAACCCAAAGGTAAAGATATTGCAGCGGCTAAAATTATGGCTTGCCATCCCCAAAAAGTGAATGGAACCAGAGGGCCCCCAAATAGACGCGTCTGACAGGTACGCTGAACAACATAATATGATGTTGCAAACAGGGCACTTGTACCGAACGCAAAAATAACCGCATTAGTATGCAGGGGACGTAAGCGACTATACGTCAACCACGGCGTATCAAAGTTCAGCTGTGGCCAAACTAATTGAGCGGCAATCAAAACACCAACAGCCATACCGACAATACCCCAGAGAATAGTAACTAAGGTAAACTGACGAACGACTGTATAGTTGTAGTTTTGTTCAAGCTGCTTTTCTTGGCTCATTTGCATGCTTCCAATTTCTAATTAACTACACTTTACTTCCAACACGACAAATGTCGTAATGCCCCCCAATCGGCAAGAAAACAGTACTTATTCAGAACTTTATGTTTACTTACTAATTTTAAAAAAAGAGGCATTTTCAACGCAACACTATACGTGAATTAACAATTCAATGACAGAGTAGTAACCTTACCTGTGGTCTGGATTTATGCTTTTATTTAAAAACTTTGAAGTTTGTTGCAAGGAGAGAGAGTAAAAATGGCAGCTCAAAAGCTAACGAAAGGTAGATTAGTTCAAATAATCATCATGTTAAGTCTTCTAATCGTCGCATTCACATGGCGTACAATTAACTATAAAGATGAGAAAAACATTACATGCAAACTTAGAGAAACGTGTGCATTTCAGATCAATAAAACGAATTTATTGGTTACAAATTCCTCTACAGGTATCACTCTAAATACACCCGAAAATTTAACAATTAAGGCAGAAATAATCGATGGCACCGGGAATATCGACCAACACGATAAAAAGCTCATCATTACTAAGCAAAGCAATAACATTAAACTAAAGATATCGTCAGAAAATGAGATTGTTTACTTAACGCTGTTAAATTAATATTACCTCTACGATTGGATATAACACCGATATTGCTCCTCAGATACCGATAAACAGGTATAACGCTTACTCATTACTATGTGAAAATAATCATGCAATTTATCTCTCTGACATCCAATAATACAGATGAACGTAATGTTGCTTTAGAATTTAAGCAGCAACTCAACACAACGAGTATCAGCAGCTTGATTTGTTACTACACTGAAGAGTATTGTTCGGAATTATTATCGAGATATTTAGTCGAAGCATTTCCGAATATACCAATCCAAGGCTGCAGTTCTTGCCAAGGTATTATGACGGAAAAGGGCTATCATTCAGGGCCAGTGGTCGGCATATTAGCCATCTCTGATTCAGGTATAAACGCCTATGGCACTGGTTTATCTCATTACTCAGATGATAGAAATAATATTGATTCCGCCATTGACCAAGCATTAGATGAAGCAATGTTAAGTGCCGACCGATTTGGTGAAGTACCGAGCTTAATCATTCTTCATGCTACGCCTGGCGATGAAGAGAGAATGATCGCTTGTATTGATAAAAAATTCGGAACACTTGTTGCGATTATTGGAGGAAGTGCAGCCGATGACAAAATTGATGGAAAATGGTCTATTTTCAACGAAAAATCACATTGTCACTCAGGTGTCAGTGTCACTCTCATCTATTCATCCCAATCGATTTTCACTTCATTCAGTGCTGGGCATTCAGCCACCGAGTACCAAGGCACAATAACAAAAGCACGTGGGCGAGAGCTATTAGAAATCGATCACAAACCTGCCTTAGAGGTCTACCATTATTGGACGGACCACCATTTAGGCAATTTAACATCTGATGGCTACTTATTCGATAAAGCCACTATCTACCCATTAGGTAGAATTGCAGGATATATTTACGAACAGCCTTATTACAAGCTATCACACCCCATCAGAGAGACGCCATCCCAAGGGATAGAGCTTTTTACTTCGATTCAAGAGGGCGAAAAGATTTATCTGATGGTTGGCAATAAAACACACCTTATTGGCCGAGCCGCACGAGTTGTGAATTCAGCTTACAATCAAAAACTTGAAGATATGGAAAGGCTTGGTGGCATCAATATTTTTTGCGCAGGCCCTATGCTTCACTTAAGACAAGATATCGCTGCTGTTTGCGACCAAATAAATACCGCCTTAGATGGAAAGCCGTTCATCTGTCCTTTTACATTTGGTGAACAAGGGCGCTTCATAGGTGGCGAAAATGGGCATGGTAACCTAATGATCTCATCAGCTGTATTTCACAAAGTTACAGGGTAATTATGGACGCTTGCGATAAAGAACAACTGCAAGAAGTGCTTTTAGAACTCAAGCACAGTCATGAAAGGGAAAAAAGACTTTCCGACGAAAATAGAGCGATTCTAGACGCTATTTCAGCCATGAGTGGTGCAGACAACCGCCAGCAAATCTTTTTAGGTTTACAAACGGCATTAAGCAAATACATCGATGTCGAAGATTTTATTGTCATATCGCGTTCAAACGACACTCATGCCTTTGAAACATTACTGACCACAAATGCCGCTTTCAGAAATATTGCTTGGAACAAAGATAAAAAATTCAATCGCGTACTTAATGGCGAGTGTATTATCTTATTTGAGCCCGCAACTCTAGATGAATTTATATCTCTTAACTGTGTCATTCGAGAAGAGGTCAAATCTGTTTTAATGACCGGTATTAATGCTGAAGTTACGCAGTCCGTTCTGCTTTTGATCGGAAGAAGAAAAGGGCAGTTCAGTTTAGAAGACAAACAAACACTCATTCGATTTAGCCCATTGATAGAACGAGCTATTATCGATATTGAGAATAAAGAAAAGCTAAACAATCTAGTAGAAGCAAGAACTCGAGCTCTAACGAAAGCTCAACAAGACGCGATCAAAGCGAACAATGCCAAGTCTGAGTTTTTGGCAATGATGAGCCACGAAATTAGAACACCACTAAACTCAGTTCTCGGCATGCTTGATATCATGAAGCAGACTCAAATTAATGCTCAACAGCTAGAAATTCTAACTCAAGTGGAATCGTCAGCAGAGCTTCTTCTCGCTATTATCAGTGACATTCTTGATGTCTCCAAGATTGAATCCGGCAACTTCTCTCTTAATAAACAATGGATTAATATTAACGACACTGTCACTTTTGTAATTAGTCAATTACAGAACATAGCAGACAAAAAAGGGTTGAAGCTTAGTACATCTAATCTTATTGATACGAAAAAACTACACTGGATTGATTCAACTAGATTATCTCAAATCCTATTCAACATCGTAGGTAATGCCATCAAGTTTACTCCTGACGGCTTTGTCGATATATCATTAAACATCAACGAGAATAATCAACTCATCATAAAAGTCATCGATACAGGTATTGGTATTCAACAGAAAAAACTACCATTCCTATTCAATCCATTCCATCAAGCAGACAGCTCGATTACCCGTAGATTTGGTGGAACAGGGTTAGGTTTAGCGATTACTAAGCATTTGGTTCAGCTGATGGATGGAAAAATCTCCGTTGAAAGCAAGTTGGGCAAAGGAAGTAAATTCACGATTTCAATTCCGGTTCTTTCTAAGTGTAATGACGAGTCTCAAGAAGATAACAACACACCAATAGAGAGCCCAAGTCTTAATATTCTCGTAGTCGAAGATACTCACACAAACCAAATGGTGATAAAGCTTCTGTTAAGCAGATTAGGTCACACTGTAACAATCGCAAGTAATGGGCTAGAAGCCTACGAGTATATTCAAAAGCACCATCAACACTTAGATCTGGTATTTATGGACATTTCAATGCCAGTGATGGACGGCTTAGCGGCAACGAAAGTAATTCGCTCGCAAGGGATTACCATTCCGATCATTGCGCTGACAGCTCACGCGATGGAAAACGATAAGCATGAATGTTTCAGAGTTGGGATGAATGACTTTATAACGAAGCCCGTAAGATTATCAGATATAGAAGAAGTTCTTCACCAATTAACAGCAAAGCTACCTCAAGAACATAATTAGACGTAAGTCTTTAAAGAGCAAACAAGTTACTCCTAATAACTATATTCAGAATCGAAGATTAAGATATATAGTTATTAGGTATTTTATGGTAAATAGCGTTATTGTTAAATAGCATTTCAAGGTAAGAAGCGCAGAGATGCAAGGATAGTGGAAGTGTTTAAGTTAGGTGGCACATCAACAACCACAATTTAACATAATATACATAATACGCACTTAA
>NZ_SYUT01000003.1:0-3012 GCF_005146325.1 Vibrio genomosp. F6
TACGGTGCAATGGTTTAGTCTGGGTGTTATAGCGTTGTCGCACCTTAATTGGGCGTTATGCTCTATGCTGAAAAGTGGAACTTTATGGAGGTTGGCATGAGTATCAAAGAGTCTGATTGGAAAGTCTTCTGCGAAATTAAAAATGAAGCTATTCAGTTGTATTGCACAAGACAACTGAACGAAGTCATTGAAACTATTACTGACGAGTCAGAACTTGCAGGGGAAAGGTTTCATTTCATGTGTCAGTATTCCAAAACATCAGAAAAGCAGATGAAGCTTATCTTTGATGGTCACTCTCGGAATAAGGCATTTATTCAGCTCATGCTAATGTGCGAAGAAAATTTGGTTGCACCAGAGCAGTTCGAACGCCTTTCGGATGAAATAAAAAAAGACATTACGTCGTTGTTGGAAAGACGAGCATAACAAAGCGTTTAAGACGGATTCCCAACGCTCGGCATTTTCAGTTTGCTTTGGCTTAAGTGTTTACAGCACAATGCGTTAGGTGCAGTGGTATGCGTTGCTCACCACTTAACGCGGCGTTATGTACTTTTAGGGAAAATCAGAAACTTATGGATGAAAATACTGAAATTTGGCGCCAGTACTACGAAAAGGCATTGTCTCGCCCACATTCAAAACGTACTGAGTTTGCATCCAGACTCAATGAATCAAACCTTAAAATAGCCACTGACTGTGGTTGTGGAACAGGTAGTGATATCGAGTACCTAGAACAACAGGGTTATCAGGTTCATGGCTTCGATATTAATCCTGATTCAGTCTCTATTTGTAGAGACCGGTTTGGGGCAAAGTCATTAGTGGAAATTACAGAGTCGTCGTTTGAATCATTCGACTATCCAAAGTCTGGCGTAGTTATTGCTAATTCCGGTTTGTTTTTCGCTGACCCAAACCAATTTGAATCGACTTGGAGCAATATTAAATCTTCAATTGAAATCGGTGGAGTGTTTGCTGGTGACTTCATGGGCTTTGAAGACAGTTGGGCTAACAACTATCGTACTCCAACCACACCTTTATCGGAATCAGAGGTAAAGGCTCTGTTCTCAGGTTTTGAAATAGTCAGGTTCTTTGAACGTGATGAAAAATCGAAGACTTCATTGGGTAGAATGAAGCATTGGCATACATATTCCGTGGTCGCGGTGAAACGTACATAACAAAGCGTTTAAGACAGATTCCCAACGCTCGGCATTTTTAGTTCAAGTCAGCTTTGGTGTTTAAGGTGGCAAGGTTTTAGGTAGGGTGGTGGCGTTGCTCACTACTTAACGCGGCGTTATGTAACATGGAGGTTCAATGAAAATCGCAGTAATATTAGGTACTTCTAAATCTGACGGGAATACGAGATATTTGGTCGAGTCATTCGTGGAACAGTCGGGAGCGAAGCTGTTCGATCTTTCCGAGTTTAATATCAGCTTTTACGATTATGAGCATGAAAATAGAAACGACGATTTCTTGCCTATAATCCATGAAATTACTGGTTTTGATCATGTTGTGTTTGCTTCACCTGTTTATTGGTACTCGATGTCAGCACAACTAAAAGTGTTTTTCGACCGACTATCAGACCTTTTAACCATAGAAAAGGATTTAGGTCGTAAACTAAAAGGTAAATCTACTTCAGTCTTATCTACTGGTTTTAATGTGGATTTACCTGAGTGTTTTGTACAACCATTAAGTTGACTGCTAAATATATGCAACTAGAGTTCAAAGGCTGCGAGTATCTTGCTATACAAACAGAATCGGATTTAGCTAAAATTAAAAATAGTGCAGCGCAAGCTATTGAAAATGTTACATAACAAAGCGTTTAAGACGGATTCCCAACGCTTGGCGGTTTCGGCTTACTTTGAGTTAAGTGATTATGTCACAATGGTTTAGGTAGGGTGGTAGCGTTGCTCACCACTTAACGCGGCGTTATGTGTCAGACTGCTTATCAAGTCAGGACGATTAGTCGTATCAATATTAAGAATGTACCTATGAACGAAATACGTAAAGCTATTCACGAAGCCGTTTTGAATACACACAGAAAGGTATTATCTGGCGCTATAGTAAGAATTGAGAAGGATTTTCAAGAGTTTATATTTGGAGAACTCTATAAATTACTTCCTAATAAAAGAGTCAAATGGGAAGTTAAGGTCAACGGTAATCATCAGGCATATTATTTTACGGATAAGAACAGATCGTCCCATTCTAGAATTGATCTCGCTATAGAGTCGGAAGATGAAGCCATCGCAATCGAGTTGAAGTACATAAAGAACGCAGGAAGGGAGCGAGAATTAGATTTAGTTGGTGATATCGCAAAACTTGAGCAAATTATTGAGCATTGCGATTTCAAATCCGGCTACGCAATTCAGCTTATTGCCCCCAAAGTTTCATCAAGGTTGAATTTAGAACTTGCTAAAGCGGGTGAATATCGAGAGCTCTTAGGAACTAAGTTACAGTACCATTTCTTTTTAAAACAATCCTACAGTTTTGATTACATCGGGGACGATGATAAATTTCAGATAGTTATTCATGAAGTCGGAAAAGACACATAACAAACAATTCAACCTGACTTGCAACGCGTGGCATTTTTACTTCTAATCAGATTTAGTGGTTACGGTGCAATGCAGAACTCTTGTATTGCGTTGCTGCGCAAGTTAATTGGGCGTTATATTGCATAAGATTCAAAGGGTTAAATTATCTGTTTATCTTTGTCTGCGTTCGAGCTATACACCTGTTCGTTTCGTGAAAAATGCCATCAAAATGACCATCGCACGTAGAAAGTTTGTCTGCTAATTAGCTGCAACGTCACGCAAGTCTCCTCGTTAGTAAGTTTGCTGGCTCAAGTTCATTTTGCGCGGCTTCTTTTATGTGGGAACTTCATTGAAAGTTGTGACTTCAGCGCACTTTGCCGTCAGGTTACTCGCTCGAATTCATTGCTATTCTGGCTCTTCGAATGACTCTAATTTCAGCTCATTTCGTTTCTTAGCCAAGTGCGTTTTGTTGTTTATGATTGAGTTTCGAACT
>NZ_SYUT01000021.1:0-37918 GCF_005146325.1 Vibrio genomosp. F6
GGCGTACCATCTTATTAGCTTGTCAGTACTTATACTAATTTAGCGAACAATAGATAACTAAAAATATGGAAAATCGCTTAAATTGGTGGTATCCGCCCCATGAACCCACGGGACGATATTGTTAATACGTGAGCGCCGCAATCACACTGTTAGCGCTAAGGAACCTATCCGAGTGATGGATTGTCGCATGACGATAACATTGAGTTTTTACCGTCATATCTAAAGCCTTTACTACATCGCTCGCTTTTATTTCATTGCTCACTTCATACCTCATGATTTTACGACTGAAGGCATCGGTAACCAATGACAAGTAGTGAACACCTTCGTCCGACTGAACATAAGTGATGTCGCTCACCAGAGCCTCTTCTGGTTTTGAAGGAACGACTTCTTTTAGTAAGTTCGGATGTTTTTTCCTCCAGTGCCTACTGTTCGTTGTTTTGGTGTAACTCCGCTTTGGCTTGACGAGTAAGCGCTCTTCCCTGAGGTAATCAAATAAAGCATCACGCCCAAGTTTTATTCCCTTGGCTATCAGTTTCGGTTTCAGTAAAAAATAGAGCTTACGAGTTCCCAGACGAGGCATGAAGCGTCTTAGTTCAAGCACCATTTCTTTCACTGGATAAAGCTCAGCCTGACGAGTTGTCTCGCGCTTTTCTCTTTGATAGACACATTGACGAGATATACCGAGCAATGAGCAAGCTTACTTTCCTCTCTTTTTGAAGGCTTCTTGCTCCTTCGTTATATACTTTTTTCTTAGCGACATCCCATGTTCAGCATCAAGAATATCGACGACCCTGTTGAGAAGAAGGCATCTAAGACGTTCATCTTCGAGTTCTTTTTCAAGGCGTTTTATTTTTTGGGAAGGTGTTTCATTTGCTCTCGGTGATTTCGGTGATTTCGGTGATTTCGGTGATTTCGGTGATTTCGGTGATTTCGGCATAGTGCTTGTCCTAGAACTTGTTGTCCAATCCATTTTGCCATGCTTTCTTAGCCAGGTAAGAACGGTCGAACGACCTTGTATGCCATAAATTGATTGGGCTTGTTTATAGGTCATATCGCCTTTTTCAATAGCATCCACAACCTGTAATTTAAAGCCTAGTGTGTAATCACGCTGAGTGCGCTTAACGTAGTGTTTATTTGTGATGGTCATAATTAGTCCTCAATGTGTAAACACATTTCAAGACGGGACACATCGTTTGTAAATAAAGCCAGTAAGGTCTCCTTACTGGCTTTTTCACGTTAATTGCCTTGTATTTGAAGCTCACCATCAATGGCAACCATTAAATATCACCTCAAATTATTAGTTAGGGAATATCATTACAATGCACCAATGATTTTGGCGTGAAGTGACCTATATAGTATTTCGGGCCTTGGTTATAATTCATCCCACACAAACATAGGAGAACAACCATGAACACTTTTACTAAAACCATTCTTGCTACGACGTTACTTTGCTCTGGTATGAACCTTGCGCTTGCAGACGAGTCTACTGAAAAAGTTGACCCTTCAAACCTAACTGCTGTTAATACTTCAGGGTATGTGGGTATGAATAATCAAGGCGATGTAAAACTATCTGCCTCTCTTGGTTTCGGCTTAAAAAATGGTCAAATGGCAATGGGGACCATCGAAGGAAGTATGGATAATGAGGGAAAATATAAAGATAGCCGACTTCAGTATTTCCACGTATTTAACGTCGGTAACCCAGTGGTACCAACAGCGGCTGCATCAATTGATATTATTGATAACACCAACTTTACAACGGCTGCTGTCGGTGCTGTTGCGATGTTCAAGCCTGGTGTAGAAAACCTAACTATCTTTGGTCGTGTTGGCGCGTTGGCGGGTGAATACGATGAAGGTTTTGCCTCTGCGATGGGTGAAACAGATACAGATATCGTTGGTGGTATGGCGGCGGCTTATTTTTCATGGAAACCGGGTGCTGATGGTACTTACCTGATGCTATCGCCAGAATACACCTATATGGACGGTAGTATTGAAACGTCAACGCTGAAATCATCAATCACTGTCGGTACACCGTTATCCGCTGATGGAAAACGCTGGGGACAGTTCAAAATTGAAAATACAGTTGGTAGCATGCAATCTACTCACCAAACCGTCGATATTGATGACACCGTTGCGTGGGCATTTTACAAAGTCTACTTCTAAGGCCTAATTCACCTTATAATAGTCCGTTAAAAGCAGGGATGCTTTTTACTTCCTGGCTCTGAATAGTCAATCCATTCGACAATTTTACAACAAAATAAATCATCTATTTTCTTCACTTTCTTTTTACGGGTCAGAAATACAGCACTTATAACCGCCCAATGGGTTATACCCTCATTCTGCTATATCCTCTTAACTATCCTTTTAACTATCCTCTTCAATTTTTAGCACATACACCCCATATCCTATATGATACACACTAACGGTAGTCACATGGAGCTGTGCGCATTAATGCCAAATACCATCAACATTAGTAATTCAAATAACTTACTCCCCTTCCTCAACTATTTTGATCAACAAGGCATTGAGTGGAAAAGTGTCGCTGAAAAATATCAATTTCCAGAGGATTTAAAGGAGGGTGAATATTGGCTACCTTCTCATCAAACGATGGCATTTCTCAGTACCATCATGAAAAGCTCCAATCGTCGGATAGGGCTGGAGGTCGGTAGGCTGATTACCCTAGAGCAAATTTCACCTGAATTTCGTTCTGCGTTTATCCATTGCGACAATCTAGAGCAAGCGATCCATACCCTCATTGAAGTCATGCCGACTTTAAATAACCATGTGGTAGTCTGGCCGGAAAGGATTGAAGGTAAGTGGTATCTTTGTCACCGTGGGGCGTATCACCCATCGGTATCTGGCTACGACCAAGCGGAATGGTTTCGATCTTTCGGGTTGCTTTCTTTATGTCGATTATTTTTAGGAAATACATGGGAGCCCTCATCGGTATTAATGAGTTTACCTGGCCATTTAGCAAAAGATTTACCCGCTGCATTCCGTTCAGTATCGTTTACTTTCGGGCATGCGTTTGGCGCGATAGAAATCCCTCTATCGGAACACTTTATTGGTGTGGAGCCTCAAAAAAAAGAGCATGATTGGCACGCCACACTAGATGCCCTCATTAACACTTACGCTGTTTTGCCCTGGTTTAACGTTGAATGGCTAGCACAACTCATCGGCAGCTCCCCACGAACGTTACAACGACGCCTTGCCGACAAAGGGCTTACTTTTAGACAATCCAGAGATAACGCGCGTTGTGAAACAGCAACCAAGCTACTCAGAGAGAAAATATCGCCTTTCGAAACAGCCTGGCGCTGTGGCTATACCGATTTATCCAACTTTAACCGCGCTTTCAAAGGCTGGATGAAGCAGACCCCGGCTCAATATCAAAGCCAGTTCTAACTACCGTAACCTACTAATAATATATAACTTAGGTTCAGTTTTACTATAGCCTCCATGGTTGATAAATACATGTTTTCTTGGGAGAAAGCAGACTATTAAAGGTTTAAGTAGAGGAAATTTCGAAAAGAGAAGGGATAGCTAAAGAAGACTCTTAAAGCGCCCAGCAGAGCGCTCTATATTGATGGTGGTAAGCAGGTTATTTTTTAGTACTTCCATTCCATACCGAGCATGATTCTATGATTGTCTCTCGAGTCCGACACGCTTCGCTCATATGTTGAATAATTATATTCAACACCCACCATTAAGTCAGGTTGAACATTCCACAGTAAATTAGCCATAACATATTGGCTAGAGGTTAATGTGTCCTGCTCCTGTGCATCTTGCCAATCTAAAGCATCGCTCTCAACCGAGCCGTAAGCAAATACAGATTTAAGGTCTTGCTTCCAATGTCTTGTGTATGACGCCATCAAGCTATTTGTTTCTCGAACTTCGAGCGACTGTTCACCTTCATTCCATGTGGCTCCTGTTCCAGATAAGCCTAATAGGTATCTATCGGTTCCCTGCCCTGTATACAGCAATAAAGTCACTGTATTGTTAGGCGTGATGTTCCATCCTCCGGATAACTGAACACCGTAGCCCAATTCTGTATATTCATGCTCACTGGAAGACAGGCGTATCTGACTGAGCGCAGCCGTCGCTCTTACCCAGCCGTGCTGGTTGTCTAACTCTAGGCCTGCCACTAAATCAGGCAACGCCCCATTGGTGTCAATGGTATCACCCGATGGATTTTGAATATCCGAATTGGTGCCGCTTTCTAATGCGACATCATAGCGAAATAATCCAATATCTTGTGACCAACGGAGCATGGGTTGACGTTTAAATACCACACCGCTCAATGTTGGTTCCGCTAGTGACAGAGGATAGTTGCGCATATCCATAAAGGTCGACCAAGTTTGTCCAGCCAACAGATCGCCAGCCTCGGTATGGTAGGTCAAGTAGGCTTCTCTTAATCGTGGCGACATGCCACCGTCATTATTGGCGTTAAAATCCATGACCAATTTAGAGTCGATGGAGATGCCATTATCGAAATCCTTTAGCGCTCCAAATCTAAATTGAGATAATGAAGCATCCACTTTTGTATCGCTATGGTTGCTCTTACCAAATAGGCTATTGCTGGGTATATTAACCCCTGCTCCAGCGACGTCATTATCATGAATCATTATCGCTTTAATTGATCCGCCAAAATTATACGTGGTTTCAGACGCAAAACTGGCTGTGTTCATTAGTGCTGCACTAATAGCTATTGCTGTGTATTTCATTTTCATAAGGTTTAGAAAGTAATATTGATCACTCAAGCAATCGAAATTACAAATTGCGCGGGGAGTATTTCAAATGAAAAAGTGCCCACTCTTAAACACAGGAGTATTGACATAAAGAGCAGGCACTTAAATTGAAGACTACCGAAGGCATTGGTGTCTCAATGCTTCGGTAGGACGGACAACTAACTCGATCAGTTACCCGCTAAGGCTTTTGCAGCCGAACGCATCAGTGCAGGTGCTTTATTTTCACCATAGCCTGAGTGGTATGGGTTGTTAGAGAAAACAATACCCACAAAATCTCGGTCTGGGTCGATGTAAATGAACTGGCCTAGATTTCCACTTTTCGCCATCGCACCATCGTCAAAGATGTAATCGAATTGGTATGAGTTATAAGATGCTTTTTCGTTGAAAGCGTGCACAGTGCTGTCTTCTTTTGTCGTACCTGCAAACGCTTTTGGATCACCATTATTATGGATACGGTCGATGATCGCCTGTGAGATAACTGGCTCATCAGCAACGGCACCCCAGCTCGGCGTGAACAAGGTTCCCCAGCGTGCCATATCTTCTAATGTGGTAGACACTAGCCCAACCGCGATAGCCATTCCGTCTGGTGTTTGGTTGATCAACATAGACTGGCGAGCGTTCACTTTTGACCAAACTCTGTCTTCAAACACTTTAGCCCAAGTTGTACCTTCGATGTTCTCAATCATTTGAGTCAATACGATAGTGTTCATTGAAGCATAGCGGAACTGTTTGCCCGGTTCTTCACCTTCAATTTTCTTAGTATCAAGGGCAACATCGACCCAGCTTTCTTGCTCTCCTGTTGCATAGCGTGGAGAACCAAATGCCGAAGCAAAGAAGCGCACTACCGCTGAATCTGGATTCATGATCGAGGCGGCTGTTTCTTCATTATCAAGACCTGTTGCGTGGTTTAATGCATTCAGTACCGATACGTTGTCCCATACCGAACCTTTCAATTCTGGAACATATTCGGTGATCATTTTGTTATGGTCGATTTTACCTTCTTCTGCCAGCATGGCCACCACCGTGCCTACCGTCGTTTTCGCCGCTGATGCCCAGATATGGCGATCCGTTGGTTTCATTCCAGGGTAAGCCTCATATACGATTTTACCTTCATGAATCAGCATAAAACCTTGAGTACGAAACTGCGGGTCGACAAGGTAATCTTCCATTGTCATTTCACCCTTGCTTTCTGTTTGAACTTTTAACTTAGCAAGCTCTGGGTGAATATCTTTAACTAACCGCTTGTAGTTTTCACTTGGTGAAGCCACCGCAGTAGGCATGAATTCGCTCATGTGCATGTTGTAATAAAAGGAGTGATCGCCCCCCATTTGCCAATGAAAATTGTTGAAACCAGCGCGCGCTGCGTCCACAAATTCATTGGAAAATGGCTGCTTTGCCGCTTCTACAGGTAAAGTGACCTGCGCACCTTCTGCGCTAAGAGCCGCTTCGACTGGATTTTGCGTGTCATCTGCAATAGCAGTGCTTGCCAAGACGGCGGTAGAAAGTGCAAGTGCAATGGAAGTAAGTTTCATAGTGTTATCTCCTGTGTTTGAGTGGGTGTAATATAAACGACAGGAACACCGAGCGGTAGGTCACTTTACGCCAACTATCAATATCCAGTTGTTTAGAACTCACGACTTCTATACCAAACCCAACACCGGAGGATGAAAAATAGATTCCCCGCTAATCCTTGATGCATCGACACTAGGACAACAGATGTATTTGTTTCATCTCATAGGGGCTTTGTTGCGTTATTCAGTTTAGAGACAACTCTACCCCGGTAGGTGTGTTTTTTAATTAATACGAAACGATTCAGGTAGACCAGTCCCATCAGCCTATTTTGCGTTTTGAGCATCGCGTTAGTTTCGCCCACCTGTGCATTATAATTTCTTAAGCTTATTCGTCCCTAGCAACTGTTTAACTCCATACATCACCGTTTCTGAGGGTGAGTGTTAAATTGCAACCAGAAAGGATCATCATCTACAAAACGCATGACAGGGACAGATCTTGTTTTTTACCATTCATTAGTTTTTGTATATCAAAGCTACCTGAATATCTGCGTTCGAACTTCCAGATGTGACACGGGATGGGGCACAGGCTTTTCAGGAGAAAAGCCTGCAACAGACCCTATCTCTCAACAGTCTGTTTTCTCAGACAACCTCAGAGCGTCTTCTAGCTCAACGCCGAGGTATCGAATTGTGTTATCAAGCTTCGAGTGCCCAAGCAAGATCTGTACGGCCCTGATGTTTTTCGTTCTGGCATAGATTAAAGTGGCTTTGGTGCGACGCATGGAGTGAGTACCGTAATAGTCAGCATTCAATCCAAGCTTTACAGCCCAGCTCCTGATAATTGAACGATAGAATGAGTAGCTGATAGGTTGTCCAGAGCGTCTGTTACTCGGAAATAGAAAACTGCTTGCCTCTAGGGATGCTGCAAAAATCCATCGGCTAATGCTTTGCTGTGTTCTTGGTGTAATCTCATAGTGGACATCGGTGCCTGTTTTTTGCTGAATGCACTGAACCCTGTCATAGATAATTCCTTGCGAAGAAACATCGTAAACGTGTAGCTTCAGCAAATCACTCGATCTTAACTTGCTATCTATGGCTAGGTTCAGTAGCGCGAGCTGCATCAAATCGTTTTCGATCTCCAGCCTAGTTCTTATCCGCCAGATCTCTTCAAGCTTAAATGGCCTTTTTATGCCACTGAATTTTCCAGAAGATGACTTTATCATGATGACCTCCTCTCAGTGTTTTTGGTCAACATAAAGTTTGGCAGTCACATTTAGTAGGGCTCAGAAAGACCTGAAACGTTGGTGGAAAAAAGCTTTTTAGATGATTTCCTAAATGAGCTGAAAGCTGATTACTTCAGATATCGATAACAGATTTAGCGTTCACCGTAGAAGTAAGAATATCGTATTGGTAGTAAAAAGTGTTTCATGAGAACCAAATTTTGATAAGCCACTAAAATACCACTTAGTTCTGTGATTTATACAAGCGTTCCAACTTATCTAAAAAGCCATGTAGTTTTCCGTTCATCTCATCATAGTTATGACTCAGTAATACTTCGGGGTTCTCAACAAAACGAAAGTCTTCTACCTCACTGAGATCAGTATTTTCGATGAGCAGCGCTACGACTTCTTTAGTCAATTCCATATGACACTGAAAACCAAACACCAAATCGCTATAAGCAACAATTTGTCTAGGACAGCCTTTACTATACGCAATGATTTCAGCATCTGGTGTCAGTCCAGGCATATCGTTATGCCAATGGCCTACTTCCAAAACGGTACCAAAATGGTCAAACAGTGGATGGATAATACCGCCTTTGGTCAGCGTGATAGGGAACTTACCAATTTCACGTTCAGGGCTATGTTCATAATTAGCACCTAACGCTTCACCAATAAGTTGGGATCCCAAACAAATACCAAGTACAACTTTGCCTGCATTAATCGCTTTTGCAATGACTGCCTGTTCACCTTTGGTATCGAAGTGAGAACATTGTTCGATAGTGGTCGCAGGATCTTGTGGCCCCCCCATAACAATCAGAAAATCAATGTCTTCAATATCTTTGGGGAGAGGTTCACCTAGATATACTCGCGAGTATGTAATGGTATGACGGTGTTTCTTCGCCCAAGCTTCATAAGCTCCAGGAGCCTCAAAATCTTCATGAATAATGAAATGGATACGCATCTTTAGCCCTTTACTGAATAATAGGCTGACAATGTTATACCAAATCTAAGTGGCATATTTTATACTAACAGACACCTAATGTAGATAAGTCGCCAACCATGCAAGCCAATGAGATAATCAGAAACTTTCCTGATAAACAATTCATAACTAGAACGACCCAAATGGCCTCTGGCTATATTGATGATTTCCACTCACATCCATGGCATCAAATAGTGTTCCCACGCCAGGGATTGTTACAATCAGACATTGGTGATAAAAACGGAATAGTGCCTCATAATGGCATGCTCTATATACCCGCAAATACAGTTCATAAATCCGTTGCGATTACAGATACACAATTTTTGGCGATTTACCTCAACCCAGGCAAAAATCTTCGGTATGGAAGCGAACCTAAATCCTGTCAGGTAAATTCTTTCGTCAAGGAGTTGATACTACTTCTGTTTGAAAGCAACACACTCTCTCAATCTGAGTCCAATATCACGCATTTACTGATGGTGTTGAGAGATCAAATCGAAGTTGCAGAAAGTTATGAAATACCACTGCTTATTCCTACCGATAAGCGTCTTTTCTCTATTTTCGCACAGCTTCAAAAACAGCCTGATTTGCCGTTTACATTAAAAGAATGGGCGACAAAAGTCGGTGCATCTGAGCGCACATTGTCCCGATTATGCTCGAAAGAGTTTTCTCAATCTTTTGCACAATGGCGACAAAACATAAGGCTAGTTTTATCTTTGCAATTGTTAAGCTCGAAAATGAGTATTCAAGAAATTGCTATCGAGTCGGGATATTCTTCTGATTCCGCTTATGTACAGGCATTTAAGAAATTGTTTCATCAGACACCAAGAAAGTACCGAACAGTAAACCTTCAGCACGTATTCTGATTCGTTGTTTTACGAATCAGAGTAACATCACTCGTTATGTGTCTTTTGCCTAACTTTTGGTAGGGGAAACGCACGCCCCTGAAATGTGTAGAGTATTTGATCTAAGTGACTTTGGGGCGTGCGACGTGAAGTCGTATGAAGCGCTGTTCACCGCTTAATGTGTGAACCATCTGTATCACCAGATGAACCTAGGAGCCTGAATAAAGTAGCGGCTCTGACAATGTAACGAAGAACGGGGTCATGCCGTTCGGGATTTGAATCGTGAGAGGACGATCCTCCTGATAACCACAATCGGGTGAGTGCTAGGTAGTCAGCATGATGAACATATGTGAATCCATTCAGTGCGACATGAAGTCGTATGAATCGTTGTTCGCCACGAAAAGAGCGAACCATTTGTATCACCAAATGACCCTACGGCTCTGAATAAAGAAGCGAGCCTGACAATGTAACAAAGTCTATCTGATGGACGGGAACTGAATCGCGAGAGGAAGCTCCTCCTGATAACCACATAAATCGGGTAAGTGCTAGGGAGTCAGTATGATGAACAGAAGTGAATCCACGTCAGATGCGTAATTTCACAAGCAGCGGAAGTGGTTTAGACGCTGTAGCTAAATAAGCAACGAGAGTAGGAAAGAAGTTTGTGTGTATTCTTTCGTGATCGAAATGCTCTCCGCATTATAGTGGGCATCTACCCTGACATTACGAGACATACGGAACATGGTAAGCCTGTATCACTCCCTCTGGGAAAGCCTATGTGGCCGATAGTGATGCAGGTAAAGGAGGTTGGAGAAAGCGAAAGCTGGATTGTAATGATGCAGATACAGGCACATGCCTGATCACGAAAGTGAGCCCACTTCCAACTGGTCTCCCGTTGCGAGAGAGTTTGAAGAACTTTATTAAGGAAGAAAAGCAAATGATGATTTCGAACGAGATTAGTGCATCTTCTGACAGTGCACAATGGCAATCCATTAACTGGAAGGCTGTGGAGGCGCATGTCTTAAAGCTCCAAATGCGTATCGCAAAGGCAACTAGAGAAGGTAATCACGGTAAAGCAAAAGCCTTACAGTGGATACTAACCCATTCTCGTTCAGCAAAACTTCTTGCTGTTAAGCGAGTATCTCAAAACAAAGGTAGTAAAACGCCTGGAATAGATGGCGTGCTCTGGAATACAGATGCACGTCGCATGAATGCAGTGAATCAATTGAGTCGAAAAGCTTATCAAGCTAAACCACTCAAGCGTATCTACATCCCTAAAAAGAACGGTAAGCTTCGACCACTTGGTATTCCTTGTATGGCAGATAGAGCGCAACAAGCGCTCCACCTCCTTGCTTTGGAGCCTATCTCGGAAACAATTTCAGACCCAAATAGTTACGGCTTCAGACCAAACCGAAGCACTACTGATGCAATAGCGCAGTCTTTCTTATGCTTGGCTCAAAAGAAGGCAGCTAAATGGGTTCTTGAAGGAGATATTAAATCCTGTTTTGATAAACTCGGGCACCAATGGCTTCTTGATAACATCGCTGTAGACAAGCGTATGTTGGAACAATGGTTGAAGTCTGGTTTTGTAGATAAAGGGTTGTTTTATCGTACGGAAGAAGGCACGCCACAAGGTGGCATAATTTCTCCAACATTAATGCTAATCACTCTCGCAGGGCTTGAACAACAAATAAAGTCCTTGGCTCTTAAGAAGAAAGCAAGAGCCAACTTTATTGGATACGCTGATGATTTTGTTGTCACTTGTACATCAAAGGATGTATTAGAGAACGACATAAAGCCATTGATTACTGAATTTCTACTAGAAAGAGGTCTAACACTTTCCGATGAAAAAACACGCACAACTCATATTGATGATGGATTCGATTTTCTAGGGTTTAACCACAGAAAATACAAAGGAAAGCTACTCATAAAACCGAGTAAAACCAATGTACTGTCATTCTTGAGTAACTTGCGTAGACTCATCAAAACTCACGCAACGATCCCCGTAAATAACCTTATCAAAATGATAAACCCCAAAATACGGGGATGGGCGAATTACTATCGCCACTGTGTTGCTAAACGAGTTTTCGGATACGTTGGACACCAACTATTCCAAGCATTATGGCTCTGGGCTATTAGGCGTCACCCAACTAAATCAAAAAGTTGGGTCACCCATAAGTACTTCATCAACCGAAAAGGCCAATGGCAATTTCACGGTTGGCAGAAGATAATGAATATGGATTGTCAGTTCAATCTATTTCAAATAGCCAAAGTATCAATAGAAAGACATGTGAAAATCCGAAGTGCCGCAACGCCATTTGACCCTCAGCACCAAGAATACTTGGCGAAGAGAAAATTCAAAAGGAAAGCTCGCAACTCTTGGAACGATCCTGTTTTAACTGCTTTATAAGTTGCTGGGTATCAAACGATGCCTTTGCGGAGGCTTGAGCCGTATGCAGTGAAAGTTGCACGTACGGTTCTTAGGGAGACGGCACTTGGTAACAAGTGTCGTCCACCCGACAGGCGCGTTATGTTTGCAAACAGCGGAAGTGGTTAATACGCTGTAGCCAAAAGGCACGAGAGTCGGAAAGAGATTGCCCCATGCTCTTTCGTGATCATTGAACTCTCCGCACCATAGCGGGCATCTAAACTGACATTGCGTGACATACGGAACACGGTAAGCCTGTATCACTCCCTCTGGGAAAGCCTCTGTGGCCGATAGTGATGCAGGTATAGGAGGTTGGAAAAAGCGAAGGCTGCATTGTAACGATGCAGATACAGGCTTGTGCCTGATCATGAAAGTGAGCCCACTTCCAACTGGTCTCTCGTTGCGAGAGAGTTTGAATAACTTTATTAAGGAAGAAAAGCAAATGATGATTTCGAATGAGATTAGTGCATCTTCTGACAATGCACTGTGGCAATCCATTAACTGGAAGGCCGTAGAGGCGAACGTCTTAAAGCTTCAAATGCGTATCGCAAAGGCAACTAGAGACGGTAAACACGGCAAAGCAAAAGCATTGCAGTGGATACTGACTCACTCTCGCTCAGCTAAACTTCTTGCTGTTAAGCGAGTCTCTCAAAATAAAGGCAGTAAAACGCCTGGAATAGACGGCGTTGTCTGGAACACAGACACGCGTCGTATGAAAGCAGTAAATCAACTGAGTCGGAAAGCTTATCAAGCGAAACCACTCAGGCGTATCTATATCCCCAAAAAGAATGGCAAACTTCGACCTCTGGGCATTCCATGCATGATAGATAGAGCACAACAAGCACTACACCTATTATCGCTAGAGCCCATATCAGAAACAATTGCCGACCCTAATAGTTATGGCTTTAGAGCAAATCGTAGCACGGCTGACGCTGTCGACCAGTGCTTCAAGTGTTTAGCTTTAAAGAAATCGGCTAAATGGGTTCTTGAAGGAGATATTAAAGCTTGCTTCGACAAAATCGGGCATCAATGGCTTATGGATAACATTGCCATGGATAAACGAATGCTGGAGCAGTGGCTAAAGTCTGGATTTGTAGATAAAGGGCTATTTTACGACACCAATGAAGGCACACCGCAAGGCGGGATCATTTCCCCAACCTTGATGTTGATGACGTTATCGGGGCTCGAACAGCGCGTTAAGTCTACCGCTCTTATGAAAGGATCAAGAGCCAACTTTATTGGTTACGCCGACGATTTCGTCGTCACTTGCGCTTCAAAGGAAGTGCTCGAGAACGATATCAAACCGTTGATTGCTGATTTCTTAGCGGAAAGAGGCTTAACATTATCCGAAGAGAAAACGCACATTACTCATATCAACGATGGCTTTGACTTTCTTGGGTTCAACCATAGGAAGTATAAAGGAAAACTGCTCATTAAGCCGAGTAAATCCAATACGTTGATGTTCTTAAGCAACCTGCGTGAACTCATCAAAAAGCACGTAACCCTTCCAGTGAATGATCTTATCAAACTGATAAATCCGAAACTCAGGGGATGGTCGAACTATTATCGACACTGCGTGGCTAAACAGGTATTCGGATATATAGGTCACAAGCTATTCCATACGTTATGGCACTGGGCTAAAAGGCGTCATCCAACAAAGTCTAAAACTTGGATCGCCCTAAAATACTTCATCAACCGAAAAGGCCAGTGGCAGTTTCACGGTTGGCGGAAGATCATGGATATGGATTGCCAGTTCAATCTCTTCCAAATAGCCAAAGTGCCAATAGAAAGGCATGTGAAAATCCGAAGTGCAGTGACACCATTTGACCCTCAATACCAAGAATACTTGGCTAAAAGGAAGTCAAAAAGGCTAGCTCGTAACTCTTGGAACGAACCTGCTCCGACTGCTTTATAAGTTGCTGGGTATCATTTGATGCCTTTGTGGAGGCTTGAGCCTAGTGCAGTGAAAGTTGCACGCTGGGTTCTTAGGGAGACGGCACTTGGTAACAAGTGTCGTCCACCCGACAGAACCTTCTTAGCCGATCTTCTGACACAACTCGTCTTTGGACAAAAACGAGTTGAACGAAGCCGCTCCGCGGCAGAAAGGGACAAACAGTAATAATCATACTCTTTAGTAACACCACCATGACAGTGGTGTGTTACTGGAGAGAACATTATGACCCCTTCTGAAAGAGAGCGTTTTGACGCCTTATATCAACAACATCTCACCCAACTCAAGCTCCAAGGGAAGCGAGCAAAAACCATTTCAGCTTATTCTCTGGCAGTCCGGCGTATCACAGAATACTTTGATCGCTGTCCTGATACTCTGACGATTGAAGACCTTAAACAATATTTCAGCCAACTGATCGGCCAAGTCTCTTGGAGCACAATCAAGCTTGACCGTTGTGGTCTTCAGTTTTTCTACAAACACACGCTTGACAAACAGTGGGAATGGATCGGCATCATTAAGCCACCGAAAGTAAAACGTCTCCCGAATATCATTTCTCCTGAGCAAGTTGCTCAGATCATCAATGCAACCCGTGAGACTCGTTACCGAGTGCTCTTCTTAACGTTATACACAATGGGACTTCGGATCAATGAGGCTCTTAATATCACAATCTCGGATATCGACAGCCATACTATGCAAGTCCATATTCGCTATGGAAAAGGCGGTAAAGACCGACTGGTGCCGCTCCCTCACCGAACTATACATGCCCTGCGCCGATACTGGTGTACCCACCGACATCCAAAGCTTTTATTCCCAAGCAAAGGTAAATGTTGCGATGTAACTTTTAATGATCAAGGAGCACAAAAGGCACTCAAACAGGTCGTCAAAGAATGTGGTATTTACAAGCGTATCACGCCACACTCACTACGACACTGCTTTGCTACCCACCTTTTAGAACAAGGACTTGACCTACGCTCGCTACAAATCCTTCTTGGTCATGCCAGTTTAAATACAACAGCTCGTTACACTCAACTGACGCAGCTAAAGCTACATGATACCAATCAAGCCCTCAACCAACTGGCTGACCGACTTCATCTCGACTGGGAGCTGACGGTATGAGCACCTTTATCGAACTGTTGCGCCAGCATCGTCATGAACTTGAACGAGACTATGGTCATTACTTCAGTAGCGATATCAAACGTGCCAATATCAGTTGACCACTACACAGCCATGCTACGATGTAAGACTGAGAAGCAAGGACTCTCTCAATGGTATTGCTACCACTGCCATCATGATGACAGGTTAACTCTCTCGTGTGGGAATCGTCACTGTCCCCAATGTCAACATCGCACCACATCAGACTGGCTTGAAAGACAGAAAAGAAAGCTGTTACCTGTTCACTACTACATGGTGACCTTCACATTACCTTATGAACTGAGAAGCCTCGTTCGTTCTGCTCCCCGAGCACTTTATCAAGCCATGTTTCGTGTTGCCTCATCCACCTTAAAGGACTTTGCTCACAGGCAAACCAAAGGTGAGTTGGGTTTTACAATCGTTCTTCACACGCACAGCCGAAGGCGAGAGTTACATCCTCATCTTCACGTTATCGTTACGGGAGGACAATATGATGTAAAGAAAAATCAATGGTATAAAGGAAAAAAGCATTACCTGTTTAATGAGTTTGCTCTCGCCAAAGTCTGGCGTGCTCGAATGCTAGAAGCCCTCTATCAAGATATACCAAGTACTTTACCCCAAAACGTTCCCTCTAAATGGGTCGTAGACTGTCGGTGCGTCGGGTATGGATTACATGCTCTGCAATATCTGTCTCGGTATCTCTACCGTGGAGTGTTACCAGACAAAGATATCAAGCATTTCACGGATAATGAGGTCACCTTCCAGTATTTAGACAGTAAGACGAAGCAGAGAAAAACACGGACACTTCCTATTACGCGGTTCCTATGGTTGATACTCCAACATGTCTTACCAAAAGGCCTCCAGCGGGTCAGGGACTACGGTTTTCTTCGCGGAAACGCTCGGCAGCTCAGCATTCAGACCCAGTTATTATTTTTATCAGCGAGCGCCCTCTACGCTTCTGTATCAAGGGCTGGAAACCCGAAAGTGGTACGAAGTTGTCCTTGTTGTCATCATGATATGACCTGTGTTGGAGTCAGCCGACCGAGCTAGCCGAAAGGCAAAAATAATAAGGAGAATGAAGACAGTAATGACAGAGGGGATCGCCTATGGATAGAGCTTAATAAGTTGCTCTGTTAGAGGTGTGAAGCTGCTGGCATCGCACCATGACTTCGTTCGCTTTAAGAAAAGTCACACCTTGTCTAAACGCCAAACCAACTAACTGAAATTTACATATAAAGAAGAAGCTCGGGCTTGTTCAACTCTGAATAAAGCTGTCGGCTGCGCGACAGCTATTCTTATCTGTTAGTTTTTCTACTCGAACCTATTATGTTCAAATTAGTAACAGTATGGGAAATCTTACTTACATCCTTTTATAAAGAAATACAAAGTACTCCGAAACTGATTAGATGCTAATAATCCATTGTCCTGAATATACTAATGACACACACCTAAAAGAATGACGTCATACTCAGCTCACAAAAAAATCTCCCTGCGAATGGGGAGATTTTGCTCATCAATACCTGTATCATTATTTACGTGATAATGTCGCCAACACCGTCACTGCACTACATGCTATAAGTACCGTACCTAAATTTTGAACCGCGCCAGCTAGAGCTAAGCCCCCACCAATCAATAGGTAATACATCAGTCCAAATAGCGCACCAGCACTACCCGCTTGCTGTTTATAGTCGACCAAAGCTACACTCAGCACATTTGGGATCGCAATACCAAAAGAAATAACCACTAACATCATTGGTGCCACAAACCAGGTGGAATTCAGCATGGTATAGACTCCGACAGCACCCACCGTTAACAGCATAGCTGATACCCATAGTAGAGAGCGTTGCGACACTTTTTTAGAAAGTAGAGCTTTGTTTAAGTAACTGCCTAATAACGAGCCAAGACCCAATACAATACCGCTGTAACCAAATTGATCAGAACCAAAGCCCAATTCTGCAAAAATAAATGCACCAAGCTGGTAATAAGAAAATAGCGCGACGTTGTATAACGCAACCAATAACGCTGATAGCCAAATTTGAGAATCTTTTAGCATACGATCGCTTAAACTGCATAGTTGTAACGGCTGCTTTTCATTTTGCGTTTCAGGAAGTTTAAACAGGTTATATACAAATAACACTAACGCCATTGCAAATAATGCTAAGAATACATAGTGATAGCCGCCTACTAAAGTCAGTTGACCACCCAACAACATCCCTAGTACAGGACTGATCGAGATCCCCATTCCCATTCGGCTGAAGACTTTACCAAGCTCGTCGCCACTAAACGCATCACGAAGCATAGTCTGTGTCACAACAGAGCCAACAGCGATCCCGAATGCGCTTATTGCTCGTGCGACCATGATGGTGGTGAAGCTTTCTGTTTGCATTGCTACTAAAGCAGCACAGCCGTAAATAAACAAACCAATGAGCATAGTTGGCCGCCTACCCCATTTATCCGCTAATACCCCCCAAACAACGACACCAATAGCAAAGGAAGAAAAGTAGGCCGACAGTGTTTGAGCTGCTTGCGCATAGGTCACTGCGAATGATTGAGCAATAGAGCCCAAAGCAGGGCTGTAGATGGTTTCAACGATTTGCGGAAACATCAGCATGACAATCATCAGCCATAGAAAAGGTTTTGTATTCACCTTGTATTCTCATCATGAATTTACTTGGCGTACAGTATAAATGGGGCTATTCTTTACCCATTAACAACATAAAAACCAAAAACATCAAAATTCGGACAAATGGCAATTATTGATGAACAAACCCAATTTGATCCTGATAGTTTAACCGCTTGCGTTGTTGGGATAGCAGCTGATGTAGGTAAACACGACTCAGGAATGCATCAGCATAAGAAAGGTCAATTACTTTTCGCGTCTCAAGGATGTATAAGCTTTGCTTTAGACAACTCTATCTGCATTTTACCACCGACAAAAGCAGTTTGGATTCCACCACATACTCAACATCGAGCAGTGATGACGAATGTAGTGGCTTATCGTTCTTTGTACTTCGATAGTGCAATTTTTGACGGCCAAAACGACATCACGATGATTGAAGTCAATGCTCTGCTAAAAGCGCTAATTGATAAAATGGCGCTGTGGCCATGGGATAAACCTGAAAATGATATGAAAAATACGACGACTCTTTTTTGGGAGGAATTTTACGCAGCTAAACGCCACTCTTTCCAACTACCTTTGCCGTCAAATCGTCGGTTTATAAAATTTCGTCAACAAGTGATGCAAAAATCTTTTTTGGCGCCAGCTCTTACCGAGGTCGCCTATTCCATTGGTGCAAGTCCTAAAACCGTCACTCGACTATTTAAAGCAGAAACAGGAATGTCCTATCAAGACTGGAGGCAGCAATGGCGTTTGTTAAAGTCGATTGAATTACTGTCTAGAGAAATGCAAGTTAGCGATGTATCCCATTGGTTGGGTTTTTCTTCAGATAGTGCCTTTATTGCCTTTTTTAAGAAACAAACTGGGCAGACACCACTGAACTTTATGAAAAGTAATACAGTTACACTTAATTAAGCTCATTCAATATAGTTCCGTTATGCGTACCGAGAAAGGTAGATCTGGACATAATCTCGTTGTAAATGTAGTTTTGCTCTTATGCCGCAAGGCGGCATAAGAGCAAAACCTTGAATAATTATTGGCTAGGTGATGATTGCAAATTTTCCGCGCCCTGCATTGGTTAGTGCCCAAAGAAGTAACGGCGGTAGAGCGATTGAAGAAGTCCGTTCGCGTTCATGAACCCCAACAGCCACCTCGCGCCCTGGAAAGCCTTAACGGAATTACAGCGCGAAATGGTGTGAGGTTGAGTGAGAACCAACAGTACTGATTTTATTTATCCTTAAATGCCCGCTGTGTATGGCCTATCACTCACTTGTGGATGAACTTGTTTTTTACTCTATACTCATTTGAGGAGCTGAGATAGGTTTAGGTTCGATTCGGGTGAGATTTAAAATCACGGTTGCGAGTAAAATTGCGACAGAAATCGATATTAAGCGCATGAGTTCAGCACTCACTGGTTGACTACCTTGGTAAGTGAGAATTTGGTTGAGTAACACAATAAAATTAGTGAACATAAGCTGATAAACACTCATTCGGCATCGCCTACGAATTGCAAAACAGCCAAGCTGAAGGCCCATAAAACAACTCACACCGACTAAAGCCCAGTTCGGCATAGCTAAAAAATTTTGTGCGGCCATAATCGGCAGTGTGGCTAGAATACCCACCATGGTGGCAATCAAACGATTGTTGCGAAAAATTCGCTGATCCCTTGAAACTGGGATTTTAATCATGCTGCCTAAAGTAATGGCGATCAACAGTGTTTGCGAACTACCAGTACCCACTAATACGTACATGGCCAGCATCACCGTAGTCGCTTTAAATGCAATTAGGCCAAGATGAGTTTGCGCGCCATCCATATCTTGTTCATCGGGAAGAATGTCTTTCTCATCACCAGGGAAGAGTAAAAAACTCACATAGGTCACGATTAAAGCGGTGAGAAAGGTCTTCAGCATGAGCCAAGGCAAATTTGACACCGAGACGTTAAACTGCAAGTTGACGATAAATGTAATAATCACAAACAGAAGCAAGAACGTCGCCAGCATATCTTTGGGATCATTGTGGCTGCGATAAAAACTCAAATATAGCCCTAACCAACAAAACAAACCAAAACCGGTTGGGGAATCAATCAATACCTCACCCACCAAGATCACTCCCAGGCTGATGACCACAATGACAGCTAATAACTTTAACAGCATATCTAGCGGAGGCTTAGAAGGCATGATGGTAAGAAAAATCACCACAAACATCGGCGCAAGAACGGGTAAAAACTCGCCTTGAGAAATCAGATAAAACAGTAACAAAGTGGGCGCAAGCACCAACCTTAACACCGGATTAGCAGCACTACGAAACATAAGTCCAGATACTCACTATTCTCATCCAGATACCAGCAAGAAACTCGCCGAAGCTACTTTGCTCAGTATAAAACGCAACGGTCGCTTGTGAGCCATAGCGAATGTTACTCAACTGCTCGATATCATCAAACGCAATATTGACGGGGTATCGCTGTGGAGCGGTGTTGCCTTGGCTTGAGTTAAGAAAACCAGTCGCAGGGTCAATGTTATTACTTCCCCCTGCCCCCCAGCCAATGCTTTCAACCTTGCCCGTTAAAACTCGCCCCGGAAGGGCATCGAGAACAATTTTTACCGTCTGACCTGGCCTAATGTATTCCATTGAGTTTTCCCGAACTAGGGAAGAGATCCAAACATTCCTAGGGTCAATGAAGGTTAGAACTGGCGAGCCAGCCACGACATTTTGCCCAGTTGTAAGCTGCATGTTGGTCACGATTCCTCGCGATGGTGCTAATACTTGGGTCTTTCTTAAATCGAGTTCTGCTTTTTCGAGGCTTGCCATTGCAGCCAAGATCTGAGGATTGTTTTCTCCAGTCGGCCCTAGACTTTGCTTTGCTTGAATCAACGAGGCTTGAGCCACTTCAAGCCCAGCCTGTGCCCGCTCCTTGGCTTCAATAGCGTTATCGAGATCCGATTGGCTTAACACTCCGCGCTCAGCAAGTTGTTGCGTGCGGCTAGCCTGTTCACGCGCATTATCACGCGCAGCCAGCGCATCAACCACTTTAGCCTGTGCTATTTCAACGGCGGCCGTGCTGGCACCGATATTTTGCCCAGCCAAAGCAAGGTTTGCTTGAGCCGATACCAGAGCAATATCATAGTTGCGAGGATCAATCTTAAACAGCTCTTCTCCTTGTTCAACAATTTGATTGTCTTTAACACCCACATCGACAATATTACCCGACACTTCAGGGGCAATACGCACTAAGTAGGTATGCACTTTAGAATCTGTCGTAATAGGAGTAACCCTATCAGACCATAAGCTGTATAACCAAATAGCCAATACTACCGATACAATATAGATACTCAGTTTTCGGGACGATTTTTCTACTGCTGACATAAATATCTAGAACCATTAAATTTAAATTAATAACAATCTACTCTGTCATTGCTTTATTTACTATTGATAGCTTTCTATTATGCTGAATAAATCACTTACAGACCACTGCCTATATTGAAATAGTGCGCACTTTCATTATCATTTTTGCAAAACCTTAAGCTCAATAAGTGAATAGAAGTCGACTTAATAAACACGTATGTGTTATTCATTGCTGTCATAAGAAAATGTAAGACAAAGTGCAGGTTGATGAACTTAACAATGGAAAGGTTGAAACACACAATGGGGCGTGCGACGTGAAGTCGTATGAAGCGCTGTTCACCGCTTAACGAGTGAACCATTTGTATCACCAGATGAACCTAGGAGCCTGAATAAAGTAGCGGCTCTGACAATGTAACGAAGGTTGGCATTTGCCAATCGGGATCTAAATCGTGAGAGGACGATCCTCCTGATAACCACAATCGGGTGAGTGCTAGGTAGTCAGTATGATGAACATAAGTAAATCCGCGTAAGGTGCGTTATGTGATGAAACAGCGGAAGTGGTTAATACGCTGTGGCCAAAAGGCATGAGAGTCGGAAAGAGATTGCCCCATGCTCTTTCGTGATCGTTGAACTCTCCGCACTATAGCGGGCATCTACACTGACATTGCGTGACATACGGAACACGGTAAGCCTGTATCACTCCCTCTGGGAAAGCCTATGTGGCCGATAGTGATGCGGGTATAGGAGGTTGGAAAAAGCGAAGGCTGCATTGTAACGATGCAGATACAGACCTGTGTCTGGTCACGAAAGTGAGCCCACTTCCGACTGGTCTCCCGTTGCGAGAGAATTTAAAGAACTTTATTCAAGGAGAAATGCAAATGATGATTTCAAAAGAGATTAGTGCCTCTCCTGACAGCGCTCAATGGCAGTCAATCGACTGGAAATCCGTTGAATCGAATGTATTAAAGCTTCAGATGCGTATCGCAAAGGCAACTCGAGAAGGTAAACACGGCAAAGCGAAAGCCTTGCAGTGGCTACTGACTCATTCTCGCTCAGCAAAGCTTCTTGCTGTTAAACGAGTATCTCAAAACAAAGGCAGTAAAACGCCAGGAATAGACGGTGTCATCTGGAATACAGATACACGCCGTATGAAAGCAGTGAATCAATTGAGTCGAAAGGCATACAAAGCCCAACCGCTCAAGCGTATCTATATCCCCAAAAAGAATGGCAAACTTAGGCCATTGGGCATTCCATGCATGATAGACAGAGCGCAACAAGCGCTTCACCTATTAGCATTAGAGCCTGTATCAGAAAGTCTTGCCGACCCTAACAGCTACGGTTTTAGACCAAGGCGAAGCACTGCGGACGCAATCGGCCAGTGTTTTATCTGCTTGAGTCAGAAACGGTCAGCGCAGTGGGTTCTTGAAGGGGACATCAAAGCCTGTTTCGACAAAATCGGGCATCAATGGCTGATGGACAATGTTGCCGTTGATAAGCGTATGTTGAAGCAATGGCTAAAGTCTGGCTTTGTAGACAAAGGGCTATTTTACGACACCGATGAAGGCACGCCTCAAGGCGGGATTATATCCCCAACCTTGATGTTAATGACACTCTCTGGTCTCGAACAGCACATTAAGTCTACTGCACTCAAAAAGGGTGCAAGAGCTAACTTCATTGGATACGCTGACGATTTCGTCGTCACTTGCGCTTCAAAGGAAGTACTCGAGAACGATATCAAACCGTTGATTACTGATTTCCTAGCGGAAAGAGGCTTAACATTATCCGAAGAGAAAACGCACATTACTCATATCAACGATGGCTTTGACTTCCTTGGGTTCAACCATAGGAAGTACAAAGGGAAACTGCTCATTAAGCCGAGTAAATCCAATACGTTGATGTTCTTAAGTAATCTGCGTGAACTCATCAAAAAGCACGTAACCCTGCCAGTGAATGATCTTATCAAATTGATAAATCCGAAGCTTAGGGGATGGTCGAACTATTATCGACATTGCGTTGCAAAACAGGTATTCGGATATATAGGCCACAAGCTGTTCCACACGTTATGGCACTGGGCTAAAAGGCGTCATCCAACAAAGTCTAAAACTTGGATCGCCCTAAAATACTTCATCAACCGAAAAGGTCAATGGCAGTTTCACGGTTGGCAGAAGATCATGGATATGGATTGCCAGTTCAATCTCTTCCAAATAGCTAAAGTGCCTATAGAAAGACATGTGAAAATCCGAAGTGCAGCGACACCCTTTGACCCTCTTTACCAAGAATACTTGGTAAAGAGAAAATCCAAAAGGCTAGCTCGTAACTCTTGGAACGAACCTGCTTCGACTGCTTTATAAGTTGCTGGGTATCATTTGATGCCTTTGTGGAGGCTTGAGCCTAGTGCAGTGAAAGTTGCACGCTGGGTTCTTATATGGACTCCCAGTTGTAATCAACAAAAAGTTTTAGATAAAGCAGTCGAGATGCGCGCTTATATACGGGCTTTTTTGAGGTGCTACCTCGCCCTAAAATGTAGTCGCACCAATAGGCCAAGTCTTAGGAACGGCATCATCATTTTGTGCCCAAGAACCCAACTAGCTTCTATTGGTCGGTCTTACCTGTTTATCATTGTCGCTCTCTGTTGATTATGCTGAGTGTATCAAGCAAGTTTTTCTGGCTGATACACCAAGTCATTTTTTAAAATGGCATAAGCTGTTCGTACCGTTTTATTTGCTAATGCTATCGCAGCTACTTTCTTCCCACGTCTCTCTATCAATGCCAGTAACCACTGATCTTTGTTTGTTCTAGGTGGACGATTTACTACTTGGGCAATAACTGAAAGCGCTCCTTGAAATAGAGTTGAGCGGAGTCGCTTGTCTGCACTACGTTTTGAGATATGCCCGATTCGCTCTTTGCCACCAGAGGAGTGTTGCTTTGGTGTTAGCCCAATACTTGCCGAAGCATTTCTTCCGTTTGAAAAGTTCTCACCTTTACCTAGTCGTAAGGCTAATCCCAATGATCCTATAGGCCCAACACCTTCAAGCTTCATTAGTTTCTGACACAGCGGATTATCTTTAATCGCTTTTTCCAATTGTTTTGTAAGGGCATCAACATGGTCAATTTGAAGGAGTAAATGCTCCCATAAACGCAAAAGCGACTCTCGAAATTTAGCAGGCAAACCATTTTCAGCGTCCTCAAGAACATACGGAATTTCTTTTCTGAGTACCGCTAGCCCTTGCGGGAGAATAATTCCAAATTCAAGTAACAATCCACGGATCTGATTACTTTGGGAAATCTGATTAGTTAACGCTAGATTTCTGGCTCGTTCCATGGATTGCATAGCTTGTTCATCTACTGATTGAATTCGTATGCTATGGATATGGTCGAGAGATGAAGCAGTAGCGATCGCAAGAGCATCATTTCTGTCGGTTTTTTGTTTTGTTTGGAACCCTTTCACCGACCTAGCATTAATGACTTTAACCTGGTGACCTGCTTCTTTTGCATATCTCGCCCAATAGTGGGCACTGGAACACGCCTCCATGGATACTAAAGAAAGCTTTTCTTTGATTAGAAGCTGTTTTAGCTTCGCCCGACTGACCTCCCGATTATATAAAACTTTTCCGTGTGGGCTAACTTTGCATACTTGGAAAACATTTTTTGCCAGATCAATGGCGATAATATTATATTTATTCATTGTATGGACTCATGTTGGTTTTTGGTCAACTTAAACGTAGCTCTCCGAGGAGAGGGAGTCCATACATCTTAGGGAGACGGCACTTGGTAACAAGTGTCGTCCACCCGACAAAAACGTGCCAGAGCCTCCATCAGCAAGGTTCTGGACAGAAACCGTTTAGGTACTTTGCTCTAAACGGTTTCAATCAGATTAGAAAAAGTATCTTGAAACCTAAACGTTTGTTATGTCTTTTTGCCAAATAGTTCTACAATATTCAAAGCATGTGGTTTTAAATCATCAGGCAGCGCAGCCAACCATTTGTCAAAAAATTTGTAGATATCATCGGTATCCGCACAAACCCAGGTATTGAGATAACTTATCGCTCGCCACAACTGCGGGTTTTCTTCAAACAAAGGTAATAGCATAATTGCTATAGTGGTATTGATATTTCGCATGTATTGATTACTTTCTAGATCATCCAATCTAGCTACAAACCAACTTTGAAAATCAATACCCTCAGGCAATCTGTGGCTCTCATCAACGATTCTATTCTCGGCATATTTATATAGATTTTGACTGTAATCACGCCAATTTTCGTAGGGGGGATTTTCCTGCCACATTTCAGACATTCGTCTTAGCACGAATAGTGAAGCAAGTTCGCAAATAGTTTCTTCAAACCACTTAACCTTGCGGCTACCATTTGAATAGTTAGTTCTTATATGGCAATACTCATGAGCAAACTGATAAGCGTGTTGATCCCAAGTTCGATCTTTCGAACTTAGTAGGACTTGGTATTCATTATTCTGTCCTCTGTCGAAAAGGACCCGGGGACCATGTGTGGCATTATGAATGACAAGAACATCTGAATTTGCGTCAGACTCGAAGTATTTATTCATAACGCACACGACCGAATCGAGAACAGCTTGTAAATCTACTGTTCGAGCATTTCCCCAATTATGAGGTGTTAGTAGAATACTCATTATTTTCCTCTAAAAGACATAACGCCAGCCATAAGGTGCGCCCCACCGAACTCACCAAGCCAACTGAACTTCAAACCAAAACCGCCGAGTGTAACGCGTCACACCTGACGGCCTTGTTATAAAGCTTTGAATAACGGTGAATTACTTAACTTAACTTCATCTTCAAGTACAGAGGATAAATGTTTTAAAGCCTCAGCAAAACTCTCACATTTTGCAAAATCGATGGAAATTGGCGACTTTGAAAATCTATCAGTAATGCTTTTAGGTAGCTCATAAACATCTACGCCATCTTCCTCGCCACAGTGAACAAAGCTTGCATCTGAGTAAAAGTCTTTACTATGAGCGACTTCATTTCTTAGCTTTATTAGAGTAATTAACGACTGATAATGCTGAGAAGAGTTGTCAGTTATAAACTTACCGCCTGACAATAAATACCCTAAAGCATCCAGCTTTTTTGCCAAATTCATTGAAAGGAAAGCCATGGCATGTCTTTTATAGTGTTCTTGAGGGAAAGTAAGAAAAGTCCACTTAACAATCCCATGGTTTAACAAGGATTCAAGTGTCGCAGAAGCTGATAAAATGAATGCATATTTATTTGGGTTGTTCCAAAACTTATCATCATGGATGTGATCTAGTAGATATTCAACCGCATCTAACAACCCTTTAGAAGAGCTTACTATTGTTGGAATCTTCATAATTACCTTTACTTTATAGACGGACTTTTTCCGTCGTTGCATTCCGTCTATGTTGCTGCCATTTATTATGAAACTCAACAGGTATCAACCTGTTATATGAATCGGCATATAGTTGTGGGGTTGAATTACGGAAAAATTCCGTATAAGAGATAAAAGTACGGATTAGATTAACTTGTTCTATTGGTGTACTGCTCAGGTGTTCCGTTTGCAGGTTCTGAGAAGGTTTGGGGCAGATCCTAGCTAGCGACAGGAGCGGTTTGGTTTTGCGCGCAGAAAGCAAAGAAACCACCAGATTGATGGTCATATGGGGGAGCCGTTCGTTTAGCGGCCCGGTTGAGGAAGTCTTTTGCCGGTTAACAGGTTATGACAGATCACCCAGAAGCTGACTTTTTTTACTTTGCCCGGTTTAGCAGGTAACGGATAAGCACTTTCAACATGAAAGCGGAGCTTACCACGCTCTTTCCAAACCCGGTATACTACCTGATAATAAACTTCGCTGCCGTCCTCTTGGGTGAGCTTACAGCTACAGTACCGACTGTAACCACCATGATAAGTAAACTGCTCCGGTAGTGTCTCGATGATCCTCGGCAATTGCCTGGATAGCTCATATCGGGTCAAATCAAATACCCGTAGATCTACCGGATACGGGTAAAGCAGCACACGCTCCGGCGTTTCATCATCTCGTATCGAGCGGGTGAAAGTATGATGCGAAAAAGTGAAGAACAGCGTATAACGCTCGTTGCGATTAGGGTGTTGAAACGTCACCTTGAGCGCATCCAGGTGACCAAAATCAAACTCTTTATTATCGTACTGAAACGATTTCCAGTGCTGAACAGCATTGTCGGGGAGGTTAAAGAGTCGGTTCGTTGCCATAGAAAAAGCAGTTTCCTTACGCCAGAAATAACAAAGGCTCCATCATGGGAGCCTTCGCCAAGATAACTCTTGGATTCAGAACATCATTACCGGGCACTGCCTCGACCTCAAAGAGGTTATGCGATGTCATGCTAAAAAGCATGTCTGCTGCATCGTTACTTAGAGTCTACGCCAACCCGGTCAGGTGTCAAGATATTTTGATACCAGCGTTAATGGTGGCTAATTTGGCTGTCTTTCTCCCAGGTTAGTCACCCGCCATCGCTCACGCCCCACACAGCAAAAGCACACCGCAACAGCAAGGGTGACGATTTCCGTCAATTTTTGCCGGAATGAGTGGATTTTTGGCTACGTTCAGGAAATTTCACTGGGGTATCAGGAAATTCTGACCGGGTTTGATGAGTCGGGCTGCGGGGCCGATGAATTACCGATCTGCAATTTCTTCTCTTTTTGGGGGCCGTTTGGTTTTGCGGCTAGAAAACAAAAAGGCCACCGGGCGGTGGCCATGTGGAGTTAGCAGACTCTGCCTAACCGGTTGTTCCCGGTCACGCTTGATGTTGTTCATCATGCTGAATGCAATACGCTTTTGGACATAAACGAGCTAACGACTTCCCTAATTTAGCAAACCATAAATAACATGTATTGCAAAATTTCGCAGAAAGCCGTTAACTTGAATACGCCAGAGGTACATTTCGTTACAGTAACCTAAGTTGCATTACGATCAATAGTGACTCATGCATACTCAAGGATATCTACTTATAATAACTGTTGCTCTACAAGCGTCTTCCAGAACCCAACACCCTGCTCCAGAATATTATCGTTGAAATCGTAGTGTGGGTTATGAAGCGCAGTGCCGCCACACTCACCAACACCATTCCCAACTAGCACATAGCACCCTTTTACTTCGCGCAGCATGAACGAGAAATCCTCACTGATGGTGAAGCGTTCACATGCTCCATTCACATTCTCTTCACCAACAACCGCTTGTGCTGCTTTCACTGCATGAGCCGTCTCTTCGGGCGTGTTAATCGTAGACAAGAAACTATTGTTGAAATTGTATTGGTAATCAACACCTGCCGACATGCACTGGCCAGCGACAACACGCTCAATCGCTTTCTCAATTTTATGCAATGCTTGATCGGTAAAGCTGCGAGTGTCACCTGAAATAGTCACTTGCGAAGGAATCACATTCACGGTGCCATTGGTAACAAAGTTAGTCACCGAGATAACCGCCGTCTCATCAATCGCGCTCAAATTACGTGAAACGATGGTTTGCAGTGCTGTGACCACCTGAGCTCCAACAACAATCGGATCGGTTCCCATGTGTGGCATCGCCGCGTGGCCGCCCGTCGCTTTGATCACAATCTCAAAACTACTTTCACTTGCCATAAGCGAGCTTGGACGAGTCACAAATTTACCTTCTGGGATACCCGGTAAGTTATGCATTGCATAAATAGCATCCATATGCCACCGAGTAAACAACCCGTCAGAGATCATAGCTTTAGCGCCAGTACCTCGCTCTTCATCGGGTTGAAAAATAAAATATACCGTCCCATCAAAGCTTTGAGTTTTAGCTAATTCATGGGCTGCACCAAGAAGCATTGCGGTATGACCATCATGCCCACAAGCATGCATTGCACCATCATGCTTTGAAGCATGACAAAAAGTATTCTCTTCATGAATACGCAAGGCATCCATATCAGCACGTAAACCAATAGAACGATCGCTTGTGCCATTTTTTAAAATTCCAACAACTCCTGTACCGCCAATACCACGGTGGACTTCAATGCCGAACTCTTCGAGTTTATTCGCAACGAAGTCAGAGGTTTTGAACTCTTCAGTGCCAAATTCAGGGTACTGATGTAAATGGCGGCGCCATTCAATAACTTTTTGTTCGATTGTCATCGTAACCTCTCAATAATTTTTTAGTAATAAGCCCCTAACTTTGGATAAAAGTTAGGGGCTGGCTGATAGTCAAAGCGTATTTATTAGCTCGCTTGTTCAGCTTTTTCTAGCTTTACTTCTGCTTCTTCTATTTCTGCATCTACTGATGTAGTCGGCTCATCAGAGAACTCTGCACGGAACATTTTGAAAGTACTCCAGATACATAGGAAGAGTACAAACATTAATGGTAGAGCGAATATCAGGCTTATGCTTTGTAGCATATCGATGCCTGTTTTAGTCGTCATCATTAGTGTTAAAGCCATTGCACACTGAGCAATAACCCAGATGATTTTCATTTTGTTGCTTGGGTTGTCAGAGCCGTCTTCACACATACTTGCTAGTGTAAAAGTTGAGCTGTTTAGCGAAGTGATAAAGCACGTAAATAGAGCAATGACTACACCAATTGAGATTACCGTACCCATTGGATAATCTTGAAGTACGATAAAGGTCGCTGCTTTTGATGATGCTGCAGCTGCTTTTAGTACCTCAGGCTCAGATTGAATACCGATAGTCCCGAAAAATGCAACCCAGATGAAGATACCGACACAAGGGATTAACATTGAACCAAGTACAAACTCACGTACAGTTCGCCCCTTTGATACACGAGCAATAAACGGACCTACAAATGGTGCCCAAGCAATAGCCCAAGCATAGTAGTAGATAGGCCAGCCACGAATCCAACCAGCTTCTTCTTCTGCTGCAAATGTTGGTAACATCAGCGCATCTTTGAAGAAATCATTCATATAATTACCGATTGCATCAAAGTACACATTAATCATAGTGGTCGTAGGACCAACAATAGCGACAAGAACAATCAGGCCGACTAATAAATAAGCATTATAGTCAGATAAAAGCTTAATTCCTTTTTCCAAGCCAGTTGTTGTGCATATGATTGTAATAAATGCCACCACACCCACTAGCAAGAAAGTAACCCATGGAGCATCAGGTGTACCGAACAGGTATGAGAAACTAATGCCTAACGACAAACCGGTTTGCCCAAGAGAAGTGGAAATACCAGCAATAGCACCAAACACACAGATCAGGTTTACAATTTTCCCTAGGCTGCCGTTTGCCTTCCCTCGCCCCCAAGGAATAAGGATATTACTGATTAGGCCACTCTCATTCTTACGGAACATCAAGTAGCCAAGAACAAGGCCAACAACAGAGAATGCAGCCCAAGCTTGAATCCCTTGGTGAATAAAGCTTTGCTTCATTGCAAATTCCGCGGCGGCTGCAGTTTGTGGATCAATACCTGTAGTAGAAAGTGGGTTCATATAGTGATAAACAGGCTCTGCAACACCCCAATAGAGCATTACTGTCCCCATACCCGCTGAGAACAACATCCCAATCCAAGAGAAAGTACTAAACTCTGGTTTAGCATCATCTGGCCCAAACTTGATATTACCGTACTTACTAAATGCAAAGAAAAACATAATCATGACGTAGGAAAATGAGCCTGCCATGTATATCCAACCAAATGTATCAGTCAGATAAGTCATGGTTCCAATACCTACGTTGTACAACTGCTCTGGAAATAATATCCCAGCAGCTACGATAGTTAAGATAAAGCAGATAGTACTAGTAAATAGCATTTTGCCTTGTTTTAATTGTGGTTGATTCGCTGACATTATCAGTTCTCCTGAAAATTATTTAATTACAATGAGTTCTGGTTCTGCACGTTCACTTAACCATTCAGCACCATCTTCCGTGATCACAATGTTCTCTTCATGGACCATTGATTTACCCGGCGCGTAAACCATGCCCGGTTCTAACGTCATCACCATGCCAGGCTTAAGTATTGTATTATCAGTAGCGGTGTTAGATGGACGCTCTGTCAGTTCCATACCCAAGCCATGCCCAAGACGACCGACATCGTTACCTAAAGCTCCGTTTGCTTCTAATACGCCCCACATTGCATTATAAATATCAGTTGTTGTCGCTCCTGGTTTAGCCGCTTCGAAACCTTTTGTCGTAGCTTCGTAAGTCGCGCGGTATGCCGCTTTCGTTTCATCACTTGCATGACCAAATGCCCAGTTGCGATCGAAATCAGAGAAGTAACCATCACGCACGGCACCGGTATCGATGATCAAGACATCTCCCGGCTCGATGATGCGGTCGGTTGGGCCCATGATGATGCTGTCGTAACCGTCAGGCCCTGAACCCGCGATGATGTAAGGGCACTCATCAGCCCCTTCTAACAACATATCGATACGGAATTGTTTACAGATTTCACGTTCTGTCATACCGGCTTTGGCGTATTGAGGGATTTTGCTAAAGCCAACATTGGTAATGCGGCAGATTTCACGCGTTTTTTCGATTTCAGCTTGTGATTTGATCTGACGTAGCTCATGCATTGCTAAAGACACATCAACAAAGTCTTTCTTAACCATAGTGGTTAACTTGAGGTAGTTGTTCACAGGCATACGTAGGTGAGACTCAATACCCAACGTTGCGCCTACTCGGCCATGACGACAAGGCAGGGAGTTCAATGCGCTAGCAACTAAGCTAATACCATCATCTTCAGGACGAGGAGAAGGCCAAGTAATAATGTTATCGACCCATGTTCCGGCCATACCGCTAGCACCGATTTCAGGAACTATAGCGATAGGTTTACCTTCAGCTGGAATAACCACAAACCATGGTCGAGTTGGGCTATGCCAAAACTGAGTATGGAAACCAGTAAAGTAGCGAACGTTTGGCTCTGTCGTAAAAATCATTGCATCTAATTTCTGCTCATGCATAACTTTTTGGGCACGTGATGTTCTGTTTTCAAACTCAGCTTGTTCAAAGCCGCGGTTCAGATAGTTAGTCATTGGGACCTCTAATTATTATTGTGGGTCAGTAAATGCTAACCAACCCTATAGTTCAACTTTGTTTACGTTACGTTGAACATATTACTGACATTTCAGTCAAATAATGTGACCAAGGTCTTACGGTTAACTATAGTGACCACAAGTTGTATTAAACTAATGCTCACATTGATTTCGATCACTTTTGGGTACTTATTTGTAACTTTAATCTTGCATGAAAAAATAATATATAGTTTTATAGTTACATAAAGTTAATTGAAATCTTGAAATTTATCGAATAACCAATGATAATGAAAGGCACTTAAAGTTAACTACAGTGGTCTAAAATGAATGCATCAGCATATAAATCGTTTAACGTAGAATTCACCGACAGCGACAGAGAACATCTCGAACTGAACTTTCGCTTAGCCGAAACTATTGCTGACTTTATTGGTCCGCATTGTGAAGTAGTGATCCATTCATTCGAGAGTTTTGAAAAGTCGGTGGTGAAGATAGTGAACGGTCATCATACAGGACGAGAAGTGGGGTCTCCGATTACCGATCTGGGTTTGAAGATGTTGAGCGTATTTGAGAGTACAGGAGAGGTCACGCCAAAAAGTTACTTCACGACCAGTAAAGATGGCTCATTACTAAAATCAACGACCTGTGTGCTGGCTGGAGAAAATGGTAAACCGATCGGGTTGTTCTGTATCAACATGAACTTATCTCACCCGTTTCCAGAGATCATAAAGACTTTAATGCCGGACATGACTCATGCTCCAGTAGGTGTGCATGAAAACTTTGGAGCTTCAACTACAGAAGTGATTGAGCAAGCGCTTGAGCACGCTATTTTTGAAGTCGATAACAATGAATCAGTCAACTTAAAAGGTCGAAACAAAGCCATCACCAAGCGATTGCTTGAGAATGGTATTTTCGAGTTAAAAGAGGCGACAGCATTCGTATCTGAGCGTCTTGGAATTACTCGCCATGCTGTGTACAAATACATCCGCGAGTTCAGAGCATAAAATCATATAAAGAGAAGCGTAATGAAAACTAAAATCCATACAGATCTAGCACCCGCAGCAATCGGCCCATACTCTCAAGGTATGTCATTCAAAGATCTCATCTTTACTTCAGGTCAACTACCGCTAGATGCAAAAACAATGGCGTTTGTTGAAGGTGGCATTAAAGAGCAAGCTCGCATGTCACTAGAAAACCTAAAGGCAGTATTGGAACAGAGTGGAGGTTCACTCGACACTGTAATTAAAACCACATGTTTCCTATCTGATATGGAAAATTTCGTTGCATTTAATGAAGTTTACACAGAAGTATTCGGAACAGATAACGCGCCAGCACGCTCATGTGTTGAAGCAGCTCGTTTACCAAAAGACGCATTAGTTGAAGTTGAAGCGATCGCTTACATCAAATAATAACGCTGTATTAAAAGTAATACTGTTTGTACTACAAACGACTAAATAGGTCATTGAGTACCCATTAATGACCTTCCATTCCTTTGCCTGAATCTAAGTGTGCCCTATGTTAAAACTATCAAAAAATTCATTCTACACTGGTCAAGTCTGCGAACTATTTACCGCTTATCAAGCGCAACAAGCACGTGAGTTTCACAGCCAGATCGAAGGCTATCAACCCACTCCACTCGTGTCTCTTCCACATCTTGCTAAGCTGCTTGGTGTTAAAGCTATTCTAGTTAAAGACGAATCAAAACGCTTTGGTTTGAATGCATTCAAAGTACTCGGTGGTTCTTACGCTCTCGGTCGTCAATTGGCAAAACACCTTGGCATTGATATCTCTGAAATCAATCTTAAGACAGTGGCTTCAAAACTAGACGAACCACTTGTTTTCACTACGGCAACCGCAGGAAATCATGGTACAGGTGTTGCTTGGGCAGCGCGCGAAATGGGACAGAAAGCCGTGGTTTACATGCCTAAAGGTTCATCTCAAGCAAGTGTGAATCGCATTAAAGGCTTAGGCGCTGAATGCATAGTAACAGAGGTTAATTACGACGACACGGTGCGTATGGCGAACCAAACTGCGCAAGACAAGGGCTGGATGCTAGTGCAAGATACTGCATGGGAGGGCTATGAAGAAATCCCTACATGGATTTCTCAGGGCTACATGACTATGGCAGATGAAGCTATTGAACAAGCTCAAGCATTAGAATTCAACGCTCCAACTCATGTTCTTTTACAAGCAGGGGTTGGCGCTATGGCTGGAGGAGTCTTAGGCTATCTTGCAGACAAGTTAGGACCGAATACTTTTGAAACCATCATTGCTGAGCCATCTGCTGCCGATTGTATTTTCCGCTCAGGTGAAAAAGGTGAAATGGTAAACGTAACTGGTGAGTTGAACTCGATTATGGCTGGTCTTGCATGTGGTGAACCAAACCCAGTAACGTGGCCAGTATTACGAGATTGCAGCAATCACTTTGTTTCGGTTGACGACAATATCTCAGCAACGGGTATGCGTATCCTTGGCAACCCACTTAGCGGTGATGCGCAAGTGATCAGTGGCGAATCTGGCGCGATCACTCTTGGCTTACTTTACACGTTATGTCGTGAAGGTGCAGACCAAGCAACTCGTGACGAGCTAGGCCTAAATGAAGATGCAACCATCATGCTATTTAGCACTGAAGGTGATACCAACCAACCTCGCTACCGTGACGTTGTTTGGAACGGCTTGCATCATTCTAGCTAGTATTTAGCAACAAATACTCCTCAACTTTATTCAAAAGCCACAGTATTCACTGTGGCTTTTCGTTAAAACTCAAGGTTTAGTGAGACACTAATCATCCGCTTCCCCCCTCATAGAACAAAACGATAATGTGAAAGTTAATATTGACCCTCATATAAAATTACTTTACCTTTAATCGCATTTCGACGATTAACGATAATTATTAAAGAGAAAATATTATGACATCAAAATTAGGCTTTCTAGATCGCTACTTAACATTGTGGATTTTTATCGCCATGGGCATAGGGATATTGCTTGGTATCATATTTCCACAAATCGAGCAGTGGAATGAAGTAATGTCGGTGGGAAACACCAATGTTCCTTTAGCAATTGGGCTGATTCTGATGATGTACCCACCTTTAGCTAAAGTTAACTACAGCCTATTAGGCGCTGTGGTGAAGGATAAAAAAGCGATCAAGCTATCTTTAGTCATGAATTGGCTAGTTGGCCCTGTATTAATGTTCATTTTAGCTATCACCTTTTTAGGCGATCATCCTGGCTATATGGTAGGCGTTATTATGATCGGTCTTGCTCGTTGTGTTGCTATGGTTCTAGTTTGGAATGACATTGGCGGTGGTAACAAAGAATACGGAGCAGCTCTAGTTGCATTGAACAGCGCATTCCAAGTTGTGGGGTACAGCTTCATGGCTTGGTTATTCATCAGTATCCTACCTCCAGTATTTGGTTACGAAGGAATGATGGTTGATATCTCGATGATTGATATTGCATATAGCCTATTAATTTATTTAGGCATACCATTTTTAGCAGGCTTCTTGAGTCGTAAGATCTTGGTATCGATGAAAGGCGAACAATGGTACACAGACGTATTCATTCCGCGCATTTCACCGCTCACTTTGGTTGCGCTCCTAGCAACAATTATTTTGATGTTTAGTTTAAAGGGCGAAATGATCTTCGAACTTCCAATGGATGTACTATTGATCGCCATTCCACTAATTATCTACTTCACGTTGATGTTCTTCATCAGCTTCTTCATTGGTAAGCAGATAGGTATCGATTACGACAAAAACGCCTCGATTGCGTTCACAGCAACAGGTAATAATTTTGAATTGGCGATTGCTGTATCTATCGCTGTATTTGGAATTAACTCAGACCAAGCTTTCGCTGGTGTGATCGGTCCACTGATTGAAATACCTGTTCTAATTTATCTAGTGAACGTAGCATTGAAGATGAAAGATAAGTACTACAACGGTCTAAGAATTAAATCTAGCAACTAGCAACTAGCAACTAGCAAAAATTACTTAGCGTTTTTATGGGCCGCAACGTAGAACTTAACTCAATAAATATTACCTCAATTTTTTCATATATTCGTTTTTTCTTTCCGAAGTAAATAACGAACATTACAATACATTGAGGCTAGTTAAACCTCTTTTTTGCATCGAAAAATGACAGTAATTCTCAATAAAAGCCAAAACCACAATCATTATTTACGTGTGCATTTAATGAATAAACAAACATATATTAAAATACAACTTGGTCGTCAAATCATTTTTTTTGTGGAGATTTTTTACGAAACACTAGTACTCTTTAGGCGTAAATTTTCAAACTATTTCTTCGACAATCTAGCCAGCAAAAATCAGAATAAACAGACTCAAACCTTAAGACAAACCACCCCTTAACTATACCTCTATCATGTGGGTAAAAGTTTCAGAACCACGTCGTCGTAATCATCAAAAGAAGACAGTAAATAGTGTCTAGAAAGTAATATTAATCATGCAGAGTTATGTCGGTTTACTAAAACATGGGAAGGTATTAATCATAGAATTAGCCCTGAATTCAAACGTCAATTCACTACAAATTTTATGTACACAACAACAGCAAATTTTTGTGTAAAAGTAGTATTCTAACAATGAAGCAAGATAGCACCACAGGTAGCGCCTCGTAAAGTTAGTACTACCAAATAAATAAGATACTAAATTTGTCACATTGTTTGCTGAAAGCAATACATATTAAGTTCTCAAAACTTCGAACTACACTCACAAATTACGATGAAATATTTTGATCATCATAAACATCCAACCATTAAGGGTGAATTAAAATACATAAAATAAGGATTTTAATTCACCCTTATCAAAAATCACAATAACACTCTCCCCTTTTTCTCTTGCGCTAGTAGCGCAAGAATTCGTATTATTGCGCTACTAGCGCAAGAATTGCGAAAGTTGCGCTACTAGCGCAAGAATTTCCACTAAATTGAACTTACCACTTGCGCTACTGACGCAAGATTTTCATTTTCGACTTGCGCTATTAGCGCAAGTTTTACTTAACGAACAAAATTGCGCTACTAGCGCAAGAATTCCCACAAAATTTGACTTTAACTTGCGCTACTAGCGCAAGATTCTCACTTTTGACTTGCGCTAGTAGCGCAAGTGTACAAAAAACAACCATAGCTAGTGGTTAGACACCTAATAAAACAGTGTGTTTTTGCAAGTTTAAAGTGAGTTTTAATCGTCAATTCGACATGATAAATCAGTGCTATCCCCCAGCGTATAAAGCCTATATAGATATATAAAGAATATATAACGATAAGATATATATTCTTCTAAAGACGTTGCATGATGATCGAAACGTGATAATTTTCACACACTACTTTTGTTGCTTTATGCATTTCTTATTCATGCATATCAATCGCCACTCTTACATAAACAATAGCAGTGATACATGTAAAGGATACACACTAATGAATTTATAATTAGCTATTTTTATAAGGCTTTTAAACTTAAACGAACTCAAGCGGTGTAAGAGTAAAAAAACAAATTATTAACCCCCAAAACTATAAGGAAATAAAAAACCTCATCATTTAAAGCCCTTCTGTTCTGAATGCATGTGCTAGCACGCAAGTCAGAATACTCGTTACCAAAATCCCTGTTAAGTATGGGCAGCTAAAGTGTCGTAACTAACGATGTGTAGACAAAACTACTTTTACATTTATATGGAGATTAACCACAAGCTGAATTAGTCAGCAGCTTCGGCCATTGAGAAAATTTGAACCGACCTTTTATTTGGCCAATTTCATTTAAGCTAAACAGCACCACTTCATTAAATTCGTTTCTTTCAGATTCAGATTTTAGCATTTGATATCTGATGAATTCTACGATAGCAATCATGTAACGTTTAGCCCGCTTATCAGTTATCTTGTATCATGATAGATCTCTAGGATTTAGCTAGCATTCGATCGCGATTTTATCTCTCTAACTTTGCCTTCAGGGATAATGTGCTTACCACTCACTTCAATCACAAACGTTGAGTTACCATAATTGCCTTTATCTAAACCATTAGTACTAAAAGAGATACTCATTTAATTAATCAACCTGGTAACGAAATCATCGCTTTTAACAAGCCTTTTCCTAGCATGCCTTGCTTAAATTTTTCTTCAGCAGAAAAAGCAAGAAAGCTACTTGCAACACATGCTGGATATAGCTGTAAATATACGGTGTTTTTCAAGGTAGT
>NZ_SYUT01000022.1:0-119568 GCF_005146325.1 Vibrio genomosp. F6
AACTATTGTTGTGTAAATTACTTTCGTCGACAGAGGTCATCAACGAAAAAAACATAATGGGAATACATATGAAAAAACTCACTATTGCATTACTTGTCACTCTACCTGCTTTTGCAAACGCTCAAAGTAGCCAAAATATTATTGATACGAGACAGCACTCTTTTTCTTCAATTGAAAATAAAACAGAACAACTTGAAGAAGTATTAGACAAAGACAAGCCTGATTGGACTGAAGTGGTAACCATAAGTGAAGAATTAACCCACCATAGCACTCAACTACGGGCTCTCTTTCCTGAAGGAAGCAGTGAAGGCAGCAAAGCAAAAGGGACAATTTGGGAAAAACCTGAAAAATTTAATAAGCTGATGATGGAAATGGACCAAGGATTCAAAGACTTATATCAAGCCAGCAAGAATCAAGATCTCAACTCAGCACAAAACGGGTTAGAACAAGCACAAGACACATGTAATAGCTGTCATCGTAGCTACCGTTCACGCTGGTAAGGAGTGGATCATGCAGATAACCAAACACAAAGCGATTGAACTCATATTTCTTGTTGGGATCATTATGTATGTTGGAGGCATATTGTCTCATATCGTCATAGCAAATGTTTTAGACCACAACAACTTACATGCCATCTATTATACGGCGCTTTATAAAGAGAAAAGTGCCTATATTCTTATCCTTCCGGGGCTATTGCTGAAGATTGCAGCCACCGTACTGGAATCAAAAAACTATGATCCCAAACCTCTGTGGTTAAAAGTTCAATACGGTTGCATGGCATTTTTAACCATCAATGCTATCTTTTTCCTCTTTCCTATGATGCCAACAATGACCACATTAGCGGCGCAGAATTTGGATGTTGGAAAGATAACGGCAGCATACCAAGATGAAGCGGCTAAAGAGATGATAATTGGTATTTCAAACGCCCTGCCTCTCCTTATCATGGTGGTACTCAGCGCACTCGGCAGTAAACCCTCACAAGCGTTACCGCGATAATTTTTTATGTCCTATGAATATAAAAAAGGCTAACACATATCCTGTGTTAGCCTTCGTTCAATATTTTGACATCGTTAAATCATAAAAACTCTGTCACAAATTGATAGGTATCCATCTCTTTTCGAGTCATATAATGCGCACCACTCGCTGGCGCAGAATCAAGAGTGTAAATATAGAAACTCACGCCCTTATCGCCAAGCATTTTAGTAAAATATGTCGCTTGTTTACGATGACTCACATTCGTATAAGGAAAATCCTTTGCTGTCTTCGATCCTTCTCCCCAACTGTGTACACCAATCTGTTGATTTTTTTCTAGCTGATTTGATGAGTCACGGATCTCAAGAGTTCGCTCAACACCCGCACTAAATAGATCTGTTCCACCCGAAAATACAGAGCCAATTGAACTAACTTTGGTTTTCATTTTGCTATCGCGAATCAATAAACCTGTGTACATATTAATTTCATCATCACCAGAACCACCGATATTGTTGTTAAACACAAGGGTCACAGAATCCGGAAGACCGCTATTTACAATCCCTTGTAGATTAAAATAAGTGGTAGCACCTAAAGTTGAAAACCGTTTTTCTGCGCAAACGCCACCACACACAATTTGACGAGTGTAATCTTCAAAGGCAAATGACGTTCGAATTTCCATTCCAGCAGCGGTTACCAAGGGAGTCAATACTGTCGACCCGATGCTTTCCCAATACTCTATCGATTCTGTTGCATACTCTAATTGCACTTTCTTTTTCGCGCCCGATTCAGCCATAGGAAATAGCGTCATATCGCCAGACTCTGTCTTTAAGGAGTTATCGCACTTAAATGCATCAATATCGCTACCACTCTTATAAATCACACAAATGGCATTGGGATTATCAGAATCTGCGATAAAAAGAGTCACCTTCTCGCCATCATTACTTTCCAACTGAAGTAACTTGCCACCTGAGGCTTCATCGGCATAATTGAGCTTATTATATTCACGATCATCCACACTCAGTACGACCGACTCTAATATTTCATTTCGCTCGACCAAAAGTTTCTGTTTATCTGCTGTGCTAAATACGTAATCCGCCTTGGGTAACGCGGCAGTACCAGTGTTATTACTGCTCGAGCTACTATTACAGCCATAAAGACCAAAAAGAAGAGGCAAAATAGCCACTTTTAAACAACGAGAAAACATACTGCACCATAAGATTAATGAATGATTGATGCAGCTAACTATATAGATTAGCAGATAGAATAACTGTCGCTAAAGTGTATTCAATTGTCTCGCTTTGTAAGTACAATATTGAATATTAACTAGCGGATCGCAACAAAGGGATAACTCCTTCTCCTTTGCATTTGTCATTTAAATATCTCAATTTTAGCTATAAACCTCACCTATCCTTGACCTAGTTTTTACATATATTCATCAATGAACTGATATAGTTAGCCTCCCGTAATGGCAGGACTCATCAAATGACACTTTCCAAAATCACACTCTGTATTTTACTCAGTACTTCTACTTTTTTTAGTGCCTATAGCAGCGCAGCTGAATCATCACGTATTACCGATATTGAGTTTGAACAATCCGCCCAAATTATTCGTGACACTTACGAACCTGAGCTTTTTACTCTGCCGGCCTTCAAAGAAGGACACTACGGTTTACGTATGTTTCGTCAAACCTTAGATGACAAATATTCTGCGGCGATTTGGAGTGACCTCGCGCGTGTTGCAAGCCGACTCAACCATTTTTCAACGGAAGTACATACGCCTGAACAGATCATCCTATATTCAGAAAAACGTCTTTCTGGTTACGTAGGGGATGATGATGAGCGCAGCATGCGCCGTTATACCGCAACCAAGCATATGCCTGAATATCTGTATTTAGGGGTCGACCTATTAGGTTCAATGGCTCGGGCAAATGAATATGGTTTACAGCACCGCGACGATAAAAAACTGCGCCAAGTGATTCGTCGATATGATTTCAGCCACTATGCGACCAATGAAGAGATGATTAAAGCGTGGGCTGCTCAACTGGCGAACCAAGTCTATTGGCTACGTCAACTTGGCGAACAAGATGTCGTTGAAGCATTCACGGATTCCTTTAAGAAAGCCTACCCTGATGCCAATGATAAAAAATTATCAAAACAGCAATATGGCAATAAACTGTACGGCATGACTCATATTATTTTCGGTGACTCAGAGTATTACCAGCACCAAGTAAATGAACAAGACCACCAATGGATATACGACTATTTCCGAGCGCACATTGACACTATTTTGTTGCGAGCAAAAGAAGATGTCATAGCCGAAGTGGGGATCACATTCTTACTTGCGGGATTAGAAGATGATCCAGTGGTATACAAAACCCGCAAAGCCATTCAAGCTTCAATCGATAAAGAGAAAGGTATGATTCCATCGGTCACGGGTGACTTTGATCTGAGCTATGGTGAGCACCGTAATGTTCTCGCCATTATGCTGCTCGACTGGCAAAAAACCAATGAAGCGCCAACCTTCCTCAAGCAACCCCAAGTCTTTAAACGCTTGCCTTTTGGATTAGAACAAGACATAACTCACTAATAAGCTAGAATAAATAGACGCCCTGAATGATTAAAAAACTCAGGGCGCACCAATTATCAGTCAGAGTTAGAACCATTATGAGCCAAAATCACTCACAAATTGCCCTCCGCCTTCTGGACAAACACGATGTTAAAAACTTACTGGCATTTGAGTTAGATAATAGAGATTGGTTTGAACAATTTATCGATTCCAGAGGGGACGAGTTTTATACACGAAGGGGACTCGAAGAGCATATAAGGCACTGCTTATCCCAATATGAGCAGAACTTGATGTATCCAACATTGATCATTGACCAACATGGAAAGATTTGTGGACGAGCCAACATTCACTTTATCGAACACGTCACTAAGCGTGGCGCAATAGGCTATCGCATCGGGCAGAATTTTTGTCATCAAGGTATTGCCAGTCAAGCGACTCGTTTACTCATTGAACATGCAACAAATCACCTTCAACTTAAACAGTTGGCTGCTTTTGCATCCGTTGAAAACCTTGCCTCACAACGCGTGCTGGAAAAAAACGGCTTTGTGAAAGCGGGAATCAAAGAAGAATTTACTTTAGTTCAAGACCAAGTATTAGATTGCTTTGACTACCGCCTATCACTGACAAGCTCTTAATCACCTGCCATCAAAACCGAACCTTACTTATCGCAAAAACAGGGTCTTAATTAATTTAGACAATAACTTTTTCTGAGTCAGCATCCAGTGGCTTCTCGGTAACCAAGCTGGCGTTTTCAGTACTGTTTTTGCATTTGAGAAAGCATGGAAACCTTCAATTCCGTGATAACTCCCAATACCCGACTCACCAATACCACCGAATGGAGCGTCGTCTGCCGCAACTTGTAAAATAGTATCGTTAATCGCTACGCCACCACTGTGCGTACTATTCAGCACTCGGCTTTGAAGTTCCTTATCGCTGCTCATTAGATACAGAGCAAGGGGTCGTTGATGGCTGTTAATGTATGTAATGCACTCATCCACATTTTTATAGGTCATAATTGGCAATATTGGCCCAAAAATTTCGTCTTGCATCAGTTGCATTGAATCATCGACATCCGTAACAAAGTGCGGCCACATTTGGCGAGCTTCACTCAATTCACCTTCTATCGTCGTGATCGTCGCGCCTCTGTCTTTTGCATCGTCAAGGTAGGAGTTCAATCGTGCAAATTGTGCCTGATTGATAATATTCGTTATCTCTCTGCGCCCTTTTTTCTCTTTAAACGCCTTTAAGAAACGTTGTTTGTAGATCTCAATAAACTCATTCTGCTTTCCATCAGGCACAAAGACATAATCAGGGGCGACACAAATCTGACCTGCATTACTCGATTTACCAAACATAATCGCATCAACGGCACTTTTTAAATCAGCATCTTCACCGATAATAGTTGGCGATTTCCCACCTAACTCTAAAGTAATCGGCGTTAAGTTTTCTGCCGCGGCTTTTGCCACTAATCTCCCAACCGCTGTCGAACCCGTAAACAGCAAATGGTTGAACGGCAAACGACTGAATTCAGCGGCAATAGCGCCATCCCCTTCAATCAAAACCACTTGATCAGGAAAAGATTTAAAGATTGAACGCAACACTTGATTGGTTGAAGGTGTGAATTCACTTAATTTCACCATCACTCGGTTGCCCGCCGCTAACGCCGTAACTATAGGCGCAATACTTAGCACAATTGGGAAATTCCACGGAACAATAACGCCAACTACACCCAATGGCTGATAGTGAACACTTACTGTTGATGGAGTAAGTAGTAATCCAGCATGACGACGAGAAGGTTTCATCCACTTTGGTAATTTCTTAATGGTGTAATTGATATGTTGAATGGCAGGCATAAGATCGCACACCATAGAATCAAAGGAGCTACGGAACCCATAATCCTCAGATAAAGCCTCTATCAACGCGGGACGGCTTTTTAGCACATTCGCCTTTAGTTGCTGTAGTGTTTCGATTCTCACCTGCTTATCTGGGTAGCAATTGCCTTGATAAGCTTGGGTAAGATCAGAAAAGTGACGCTCAAGCGAAGACACCTCTAGCGAACCATCACTCACCTGTACATTATCAATCTGTGCTTGCGCGTTCATTCCAAATTCACCTTATTATGTTTTCCTGTATTCAAGTAATAATGCCTGATCCGATGAGTTGCAAGTTATGAGCTCACAATTGCAGTAATATTGACCTGAAAAACACAATCTTGCTCGCTTAGGCTAGATTCCAATTTGTGCTAATAACTCTTGAGCAGATTGTTTGGGAGAGTCAGCATGACAAATAGCAGAAACTAGCGCGATACCGGCAACCTTGGTCGCCACGACCGCATCAAGGTTGTCTGAATTAAGCCCACCAATCGCAACAATCGGTAATGCACTTTTGCTCACGGCCTGAGCTAATCCACTAATTCCCCACTCTTTATTGATATTGGTTTTGGTCGGTGTGGCAAAAATGGCACTTAAACCAATGTAATCAATAGGCAATGATTGTGACTCTTGTAACTGCTGCTCATTTTCAACCGACAACCCTAGTATCTTATCCTTTCCTATTAGTTGCCTTGCGATCTTAACGGGCATATCAGATTGCCCGAGGTGAACCCCATCAGCATCCACAGCAAGTGCCACATCAACCCGGTCATTAATAATAAGAGGGACATTTGTTCCTTCGAGCACAGTTTTTACTGCTTGAACCCGTTGAATAAATGACTGTATATCTCCATGTTTTTCACGCACTTGGATCATGGTTACGCCACCAGCAACCGCCTGTTCAACGACATGCTTCAATGTGTCGATATCTTGTTGATCATCGGTGACTAAATATAAACGGTAGGGATTCATTGTTATTTCGCCTTGTTTTTAAGATCAGCTTCCACTTATTTTAAACTCAATCAAAAAGCCAGAATCGCTTGATACTGACTTTTATTATCACTGAACATTCTGATTAAGACATTTTCAAGCGTTCGATCAGCGTTGCGCTATCCATCTGATACAAATTATCGAGCAAATTAACCTGTAAACTTCCTGGGCCTTTCGACTGCTCTGCGGCTATTTCACCTGCTACACCTAATATCGCAGCAGCGGCAACGCCAGACTCATCACCAACAGCAGCAAAAGCGCCAGTCAGCGCGGTTAGCGTGCATCCCATTCCCGTCACATACGGCATCATTGCGTCGCCATTATTTAGTTGCGTTTGACCTTTTGGAGTGATGATATAATCTGTCGCACCAGAAACCACAACACTGCACTGGTAGGTTTCAACGAGATAATGCGCCGCCCCTAATGCCGCATCACTGCTGTCTAGCGCATCGACACCTTTACTTTGTCCCTCTTCACCCGCCAACGCGATGATTTCAGAAGCATTACCACGAATGATCAACTTCTTAGCCTTTTTTGCTATTTGACGAGAAACCTCTGTGCGTAACCCACTCGCGCCACAGCCAACCGGATCAAGAACCACCACTTTTTGGTATGTATTAGCTTGCTCAACAGCAAATAACATTCGTTCAATCCAAACGCTGTCTAACGTACCGATATTAATGACTAACGCCCCTGAGAACGACATCATCTCTGTCATTTCTTGGCGTGAATGAGCCATAATAGGCGAAGCTCCAATAGCCAAAAGTGCATTAGCCGTATTATTCATCACCACGTAATTGGTAATGTTCAGCACTAGCGGTTTATGCTCACGCAGTGCATCAAGCGCCTTTACAATTTGTTCTGCATTCATAGGTTCACCTCAGCGGTTTTGTCTTGTATCTGCTCACATGTTTTTGCGTCTAAGCCTTGTTGCCAAAAAGCAATTTCCATTCGGGTGGCGGTTTTAAATACATCGATTAAACGACGTCCACGCTCGCTGTTAATATCAATATCAGCCAGTAACTCATCAATATGCAATGCACCTTTAGCGACACCTTGTTGAAATTCATCTCCGCTATAAAGCTCTATCCAACTGGCATAAGGGTTACCTTCTAATACCGTTTTCTCACTAGCCATCAATTGTCGACCAATGAGTGCATAACCGAGTGAGCACGGTGCCAAAGCCGCATAAAGATCGACAATATCACCCGACATTCCTGCATCGAGTACGTAGCGGGTATAAGCCACAGTTGCAACATCTTCCGGTTCCGCTTCTAAATCCGTTTCCGTCAATCCCCAATTGGCGCAATAACTGACATGGTGAGCAATTTCTGAATCAAGCAGCGCATGAACACTAGGCAGAGCTTTGCGCATATCCGCTAAAGTTCGAGCCTTATAAATCGCCAATGCGTATGCACGAGCGTACTGCTTCAAAAATAGAAAATCTTGCTTTAGATAATGCAGGTAACAGTCTGCATGTAAGGAACCACGTCCTAACTGTTGAACAAACGAATGCTTGGTATAAGCGTCCCAATCCTCTTGGCATGCCTTGATTAGATCTTGATGATTCATCGAGATTTCTCACTCTTTTTAATGATGATTGATTGCGAAAAAAAATAGGATTACTCAAAAGTGGGTACGTAATCTTTCGCTTTAGGCTGAGATTGGATGATATTTTGCGAATACATAAACTGCGCATAATCGTCGTAACGCTTCAAATCAACAGCCGATGGTCGCAGTGCAAAGCGATTCAACGTATCGTTCCACGCGCGCTTATTCAGTTCATTATTGAGCGTATCTGGCGCATAAGCGACGAACTGCGTCCAAGACTCTTGAGGATGATTGACGATATAAACCGTGGCTTGCTCTAAGGCTTTATTGAATGCTTTTATTGCTTCTTTATCGTAAGTGTTTGCATTCGCAACAAATACCAATTCATCATAAGTCGGCACGCCATGTTCTTCTGGGAAAAACGCTTTCGATTGATAACCTTCTAATGCCAACTGATTGGTTTCAAAGTTGCGTAAACCGCCCCAAATCGCATCCACTTTTCCTGCGGCTAATGACGAAGACAATGCCCACCCAACGTTGATGATCTCAACATCTTTATAGTTCACACCACTGGTTTGCAGCATGGTGCCAATCGTCGCCTCTTCATTGCCCGCTATCGCGATGCCTATTTTCTTCCCTTTTAGATCTGACATGTCACCAATCTTGTTATTGTCGAGCACCATCAGCGTATTCAATGGCGTAGCGATCAACGTTGAGGCGCGAATAAGTGGCAAGCCCGCTGCGACATCAATGGTTAAATTAGGCTGATATGAAATCGCTAAATCCACTTTATTAGCTGCAACGAGCTTAGGTGGTGTGCTTGGATCAGCAGGCTCCTGTATCTCGACTTTTAAGCCTTGCTGTGCAAAATATCCTCGCTCTTTCGCAATCACAATCGGGCCGTGGTTTGGGTTCACAAACCAATCAAGCATCAATGTCAGCGGCTTAACTTCAACGTTCTCGTCAGCTTGAACGTTCACAGAAAGTAATGTAGTCGCAAGCGCAATAGCACTCATAATCGTTTTCTTTTTCACTGTTTTTCCTTCTTGTATTTCCATATTGGTAATCTATTCATGAGCGGCTTAGCTCATTCATTTTCGTTGTAATAAGGCTTCAAAACTGCAACCTGAGCGATTCATATTCCGATGATGCACGCTCCTTGAATCGCACATAATGGGGATCACGCTTCCCACGGGATCAGTTTCTTCAAAATGAAATCGGCACAGAAATAGAGTGAGACAGACAACGCTGAAAGCACAAACAGTGCAGCAAACATGTCATCTATCATCATCCGAGCATTGGTCTGTAACATCAGATAACCCAAACCTTCACTTGATCCCACCCACTCTCCCGCAACCGCGCCAATCGGGGCAATCACCACAGCTACTCGAATGCCGGAACCTAAAGTAGGCAGCGAAGCAGGCAATTGAATATGGCGTAGCATTTGCCATTTGGTTGCGCCCATGGTTTTAGCCAAATCAAGATAGCCAACAGGAGTGTTACGTAATCCGTCATAGCAGCATGTCGTCACAGGGAAAAAAATGATCAACGCCGCCATGACGATTTTTGATGCAATGCCATAGCCAAGCCACAGCATAAGTACGGGAGCAATCGCGAATACTGGAATGGCTTGGCTAGCAATGAGAATTGGGAGTAACCAACGTTTTACCGGTTTAAATAACAACATCTGTAACGCAAATAACAACCCCATAGAAAGCCCTAAAAGCAGGCCTAAAATGATCTCTTGCGCTGTTACGAAGGTATGTTTAGCCAATACGTCAGAGCGTTGAATTAAGCTATTAAAAACATCTAACGGGGCTGGAAGAATAAAAGGAGGGGTCTCAAAGATCACCACTATCGCTTGCCAAAGCCCAACGATAACCACTCCAGAAAGCAGCATTCGAAACAGTAGATGAGGGAGATGCAGGTTATCAAGAAGACGTCTGGAGACCAATCGTAGTTGAGCCGAACTATTCATAGTCACTCTCCAACTGATCTATAATGCACTGCTGTAACTGAGCACAATTGGAATCAAACTTTCTTGGCATTTCAGAGTCTGGAACAGACAAAATATCGGCAATGTTCAATGATTGCGCGAAAGCAGGTGTGCCTTGAATAATGTATAGCTGATGCGCTAATCGAATCGCTTCTTGTGGATCATGAGTGATCAATACCACTGTTTTATCGGAGAGCAGCTCATATGCAAGATTTTGTAATCGATAACGAGTGACGGCATCCAACGCTGAGAAAGGTTCATCCATTAACACAATCGGTTTGTCTTGCATTAAAGTTCGAGCTAAAGCAACTCTCTGGCGCATACCACCCGATAGCTGCTGAGGCAGAAGTTGAGCCTTGCCTGCTAATCCCACTCGGTTCAGTAGATCTAGAGCTTTAGCTTGCTGATGTTCAAAGGCTGAAGATCCAAATTTATCACTCAGCAGCACATTATCTAATACCGACAGCCAAGGCATCAGCAGATCTTGCTGAGCCATATACGCAATATGACCATCAATTGCGATAGCTTGAGAGGCTTTATCGTTACCGCAGAGTTTAAGCTCACCACGCCACTCAGCTTTACCTTCTAACAGCCCCGCAAGGTAGCGAAGTAAAGAACTTTTCCCACAACCACTGCGCCCTAAAATACACGTCCACTGTTTTATTGGCATACGCATATTCAGCCGAGAGATTATCGGCTGTTCACTATCTCGGTAACGTAAATAGCCCGATATAATGTCTAACCATTCCCCAGGTTCAACACTGAGAACCGAGCGATTAAGCGATGCTTGAGCTGGCGCGTCCTGCATATTAACGGACATCATTATGACCATCAAAGAAGTGGTGAACGGGACCATGTCCTTGGCCAATATCCAACTCATCGGCATGAGCGATGGCTAAAGATATATATTGCTTAGCCAACTTAACCGCACTGAGTAGATCATTACCTTGTGCTAAATATGAGGCGATTGCCGATGATAAAGTACATCCCGTGCCATGAGTATTATGGGTATCTACTCTTTTTGCACTCAAACGCTCAACGCGATCGGAAAAGATCAGCAAATCATTACTATTCTCATCGCACTCTAGATGACCACCTTTGAGCAGCACTGAGTTCGCACCCAACTGTCGTAGATCAGCAATCATCAAGTTCATTGCATTTTCATTGGTTGGAATAGAACTACCAATCAGAGCGGCACCTTCAGGAAGGTTTGGAGTGATCACATCAGCCAGTGGGAGCAGTTCTGCTTTTAGCGTACTGATCGCTGAGTTCTCTAACAGCAAGTCTCCACTGGTCGCGACCATTACAGGGTCAACCACGACAAATTGTGGTCGATACTGCTTAATCTTTGCGGCAACGGTTTTAATGATTTCAGAATCAGCCAGCATCCCGACTTTAACGGCGACAACATTTAAATCGGTGAAAACCGCATCTAACTGAGTTTCAATATGATCAATTGGAATGGGGAAAATGGCCGAAACGCCGAGTGTATTTTGAGAAGTAATGGCCGTTATTACCGAACAGGAATAGCTGCCTGTGGCCGACATCGCTTTAATATCAGCTTGAATTCCCGCGCCACCGCCGCTATCAGAGCCTGCAATAGTCAACACAATCGGAGTGGTAGAATCAGGTAATATTTGGGAAGAGAAATGTGATGGTATATGAGAATGTGACATAAAAGCTCCAAGACTGATGCAAGGAACTCTCTGGCTAAAAAACAGACGAATGTTGGGATCGATTCATCATTAGCAAGACTATAGTTCCCTACGCCAGTGTTAACTGAATCAGGTTCAACGGGTCTCGCAATTGCGATCTCAGCCTAATGGCCCCCCGACTATGTAAGCCGCGATAATAACAATTTTTCTAAAAAGGGCAATGTTTATAGCGACGAGTATCGATATAAAAGTAAAACTGACAACAACTTAACTTGTGAATAGTTGCAACTCGTCGCACAATCCAGCTTCATCTCAACCACTATTTGCTCTCTGTTATAGAGGCTATTTTAGAGCTCACTTATGGATCTTATTCTCAGTCCCACTTTTTTTGCTTTAATCCTTGTTTTTATCTTTGCGGCGATTGTCCGCGGCTTCTCTGGCTTCGGTTTCACGCTTATCGCTCTGCCCTTGAGTGCTCTGTTTGTGCCTGTCATAAAACTGGTTCCGGTATTTATGCTTATCGACTGCCTAGGTAATATTCAACTGCTTCCGAAAGTCAGAAGGTCGGTGGATTGGTCTTGGGTCGCACACGTTTTTATTCCTTGCCTTGTGTTTACTCCGGTAGGGCTATTGCTGCTCACTTCGGTTGATCAGCAAACCATCATCCTAATCATCAGCGGTTTCATTTTTGCTTCTGCTTTCATGATCCAGCGCGGTTTTCAGTACTCGAAAAAGAGTCGAGTTGCTCCTCTCATTTTAGGCAGTTTAGCCGGAATCATGAATGGTGCGGCTTCCATGTCTGGCCCACCAATTGGCACTCACGCATTAGCCAGTCCATTCTCACCTATCGTGGCAAGAGCCTGTTTAATCGCTTTCTTTGTGCTAGCTGATTCGACTGCTTTTATCTCTGCGAGTGTCGCTGGCTTAGTCGATTGGAATACCGTCATTCTTACCCTTGCTCTATTACCAAGCAGCATGTTTGGCGGAGCCGTTGGAACGAAATTATTTGATAAATATGGCGCAGCAAAGTTCAAACCCGTCACTATTGGTTTATTGGTGGTCATTGCGAGTTTCAGCGTGTTACGGGTGGTGTTTAATTCTTAGTCAGGCTCTCTTGGTCAGCCTTGTGTAAATTTTTCACTTATTCGCGGCAATTTCCAAGCCTGATCATTGCATTCACTCATTTTACGAGGCAGGCTGAGAGCGATCATAAGTTATTGAAACGGAATAATATTGGATATGAACATTCTTAAGCCTATCTCAGCTGCACTTCTTATCGCCACTAGCCATTTTGCACTAGCCGACGTAACCTTAAATCTTCCTTCTGACGTCACTCTCTTAGCCGTCAATATGGAAAAGCCACAAACCTCAGGAAGTTTCTTCTCTTCGGTGACCAGTGCAACTTTAGAAGATGGACAAAACCAGATCGTTTTCCGCTTTGAGCCCTATTTTGACAAAGGGAATGAACGCAATAGTGTGAGCAGCGATGTTTATATCGTCACTTTTGATGAAGCGAATACAAAATTAGACTTTGTCCTCCCAAAATACCGAACTGAACGTGAAGCAGAACGTGAAATCGGAAACATGGAGTGGTCGTTGATCGACGAGAAAGGCGAAACCATTTCAATTAAAACCGACAAGCTGAAAAAAGACGGCATGCAACTTGGTCGTAACTATGTTCGTGAATCAGAGGATTATAACCGTGCCGGAGGCATTGCTTCTATCGGTGTTGTCACCACTGTCGTGACGCTTCCAAAAGCAAAGACAGAAACCGCGACAAAACCAGTCGTTGTAACACAAGCGGAGCAACCACAAATTGACAGTACTGCTGAAGAAATGCTGCATTTTTGGTACAGCAAAGCTGATGCTGACACTCAAGCACGCTTCAAAGATTTCATCAATAAGAAGTAACGTTAGCACTCAGTAAAATACCATCAACTGTCTGTTTAATTTAAATTTTATCAAGATAGTAGAAAAACAACTGGCTTCCTGTTAGCTTGAATTATTCAATAATGAATAGTTAAGGGAAGCCATGTTTAGCCTAAAAATTGATGATGAATTAGAATTAGTACTCGTACAAGAATCCTTCGCTTCACACTATTCTGATATTGCTTGCAGCCAGAAAGAGTATTTATCTCAGTGGCTCGCTTGGCCTCCTCACTGCCAAAGTGAACAAGACTTTCGTATTTTCATTCAACGATCTCTCCACGATTACGCTGAAGGAAAATCCATGACTTGTGCCATTTGGTATCAAGGACGTTTAGTTGGAAATACCAGCTTTAATAGCATTGATCATAGCCTGCAAAAAGTGACCATTGGTTACTGGTTGTCTCAAGATGAGCAAGGCAAGGGGATCATGAGTCGCGTGGTCAAAAAGCTAATTAGTATCGCTTTCGATGAGCTTGATATGCAAAAAGTCGAGATTTCCGCTGCTGAAGGTAACAAACCGAGCCGAGCTCTGTGCGAACGTCTTGGCTTTAAGTTAGAAGGGATCATCAGTCACAATGAAAACCTCAATGGTCGCATTGTTGATCACGCCATCTATGGGCTCAGCCGCGACCAACAACCTTCGGCTAACTACTAACTACTAACTACTAACTACTAACCACTGAATCGCAATATTCCAGACAATAAAAGCAGAAGCCTCAAGCTTTAGGGTTCTGCTTCTTACTACTCTAAAAACTGATCAAGTTATCATCTCGCCTACACCACAGCGTTGACCCACTAACTATCTTTTTTCAAAAAATAGCTTGCAATTAGGCGTTACAAGTATAGTGTTATACTTATATATAACACCAACCAAGTTAATCACGCGATTACGCAGAGGTAAGAAATGACGGACTGGCATGATAATCAGCCAATCTTTCGTCAGTTAAGTGAAAGGATTACTGAACAAATTCTGCAAGGTATTTGGTTAGAGGGGCAACCGCTTCCATCAGTAAGAACCGTGGCAGCCGATTTAAAGATCAATCACTTAACCGTAATGAAAGGCTATCAACTCCTTGTCGATGAAGGGTTGGTCGAAAAAAGACGTGGGCAAGGGATGTTTGTCGCTTTGGGGGCATTAAAGACTTTAAAAGAGAGACAAAAATCAGATTTTTTTGAACAACAGATCCCGACGATTGCGGCAACGTTAAAACAAATTGATATGCCCTTAGATGAATTCGTACAACAGCTAAAACAGCACATGACAGGTGAAAAATGAATCCTTTAGTAAGTGTACAGCACGTTTCTAAAAGCTATGTTTCTAAAAGCTATGTTTCTAATAGCTATATTTCCAAGAAACCTGTATCTAAAAGCAATGCTTCTAAGAGCAGCAACAATGCACTGCACGATGTAAGCTTTGAACTGCATGCAGGACAAGTATTAGGCCTACTCGGTCACAATGGCGCAGGAAAATCGACATTAATTAATGCACTGCTTGGCGCTCACCGTTACCAAGGTGAGATCTCTGTTAATGGTTGCCATCCCATTGATCAACACGCAAAGCTTATGGAGCATCTTGCCTATATTTCTGATGTGAATGTACTGCCAGACTGGATGAGTGTGGCACAGCTACTGAAATATACATCAGGCGTGCATCCAAGCTTTGATATTAAAAAAGCCAAAGCAACATTAGCCAAAACAGAGATCAAACCCTCTAGCAAAATCAAAAGCTTATCAAAAGGGATGAAGGTTCAATTGCATCTGGCAGTTGTGATTGCGACTGACACCAAAGTGCTCATTCTCGATGAACCGACTCTTGGCCTTGACCTTCTCTACCGCGATACTTTTTACCGTCATTTGCTTGAATGGTTTCACGATGGAGAACGCACACTGATCATCGCAAGTCATGAAGTTTCTGAAATAGAACATCTGCTTACCGATGTTTTGATCCTAAAAAATGGAAACGTTGTGCTGCAAGATAGTATGGAAAATGTCGATGAGAACTACTTCATTCTTGAAGCAAATAGTACCCATAATGATGAAATCCGTAAGCTAAATCCTATTTCGAGCCAAGCCGGATTAGGTTCAATGAAATGGTTACTGAAAGCAGAATACAAAACCCAAGTGGCTAATTTAGGTGATATTCATACTGCCAATTTAGCGGATTTATTTATTGCTCTGCAAAGAGAGGAAGCGTAATGCATTCAAGTTTTTATATGATCGAAAAAGAGCTGATTGAGCATAAGATGATCACGCGCGTTCCTCTGTTTATTTTGGCATGTGGTTTTCTGATTTTTATCAGCTTATTAATGAACACTAACATCCAAAGCAACTTATTCTACGAAATGCAAGTTAGTGGCGACATCAGTGACATTCACCAAGGTTTTGCTTCAAATATAAACCTCTTCATCGCTTCTGCTGCTGGGCTAGTCTCTCTCGTATTGTCGTCTTTATACCTACCTAAAACGCTGAGAAAAGAGCGCCAAGAAGGTAGCTCCATGTTCTGGCGTAGCATGCCCGTTTCGCACTTAACCACCCATATCGTTAAGCTCGTATTTGGACTATTGGTCATCCCCGTTATCTGTTCAACACTCGTGCTTGCGGCAGATCTATCACTGTGGGTTATCAACCAAGTCAGTGATCAGCAACTCTCGCTTCTTATAAATCAAGAATCCGTATTTTATGTGTTGTTTAATTGGTTAGGTTTCTTAGCCAGAATGGTCGTTGTTGCATTAGCGCTTCTACCTTTAGCTTGCATAACCCTAATGATTTCACAAGTTGTCGGCTCCCCTGTCCTAGTCATGGTCGTAGGTGGTTATGCCCTCAAATGGCTATCGGTTTATCTGTTTGGTTTTCATGGAATCAGTGAGTTTTTCAATGCTGTTCTGTCTATTCCTTTGAAAGCGCTCTCGCCAAATCCTTTTAGCGGTTTCACGGAGGCAGGAATCGTTAACTTAGTGGTTTACTACGCACTCGGTGCTGGAGGATTAGCGGTCAGTTTAATGCTGAGTAAAACTAATGAGCCATCTCTTAAAGGCTTATTCTCAGGTCACTAATCGCCTGTTCTCATCTAGATATAAATAAAGATCAGCCAGTGTTCATCGCATTGGCTGATTTTTCATTTCAGGAGGCTGATTAACCAAACTGTCTCCGATTCAAAGCTAATTGAGTTCAGCATCATCCGTATAATTTAAATATTGCAGACATAGGTCATGAAAAGCTTGCGCTTGGGGGGAGATGGTTCGATCCGCTAACCGAAATATTCCAATTTGACGTTTAAGTGGCGGATCAATTAATGGGATCCACACTAACCTTGTTTCATTGGTTGGGAAAGCTAACTTAGGTAGAGTGGTCACTCCAATCCCAAGCTCTAATACAGAGAACAGAGAGGTAATATTCTCTACGGAATAGAGTGCTTGCTCACTTAACGCCCGAGCTGGTGTAGGGTCAAGAAGTGTGCACGTACCATTGCGGATAAACGGCTGTTTCAACAATGTATGCCATTCAATTCCATCACTTTGAGCAGCGATAGGGTTATCTCTCAAACACACCACCCCAATGGGATCGGATATCAAAGGTGTGAAATCAATCGCACCATCATCTAAATGAGAGCTATTGCCGAGTGCGACATCAACCTCTCCTGACAATAACCTTGCTTCTACTCCAGCCGCATTATCGTCGACAAGGCTCACCTCCACATTAGGATACTTTTCACAAAAAGCCCCAAGCACACTCGGAATCAGTTTCGCTGCGACCGAAGGCACGCTGGCGATCCTAACTCGCCCTTGTTGCCCTGCTGCGGCGGCACGCAAATCATTATCTAACGCGCTATACACATTCAAAAATTGGGTGATTTTGGGTACGCATATTGCTCCAAAAGGCGTCAACGTTGATTTATTTCCCGATTCAAAAAGTGATTGTCCCAAAATTTTTTCAAGCTCTTTGATTGAAGTGGAAAGTGCCGCTTGAGATCGATTTGCACGTTTAGAAGCGGCGCGGAACCCTCCTTCTTCGACAACTAAAGAAAAATGTTTTAATTGTTGTAGCTTAATACTCATCTGCCCATCTCCCTACAGCCCTTTATATTCCTCACTCCAAGCAAGGTGATAAGTTTTATTTATCAAATGCACAAAATTTACCGTTAGATTTATCAAGTGTCAACGGGCAATATTTAACCACATTGAAACATAGTTGTTACAAAGTTGGATAAAACCGTGAGCACTCAAAATAAAAAGCACCCAGTTAAGACCTCTCTTTTTGCATCAAAAGCACCACTAGAATGGGCTGTAGTTAATAACGGCACACTTTATACCGCACAAATTCCTATCGACGATACAGGAGCGGTAGTGGAAGGAGGTATTGAAGCTCAAACCCGTCAAACCTTTAACAACCTTATTCACACATTGGAATGCGCAGGCGAATCATTAGATTCCGTTCTGCAAGTGCTGATTTACGTTACTGATCGTGAATACCTTCAAACCGTTAATCGTATTTATGCTGAGCATTTTAATGCCCCCTATCCAAACCGCGCTGCGATTGTCGTTGCAGGGTTAGCTCGTGAAGAAATGCTGGTTGAATTTGTCGTTTATGCCGCCGCTTCTCAACCAGAATAACCACTCAATTGATTGTTCGGCTGCCAGACTCAAACACAGCCTCACCGTTACAAGGACAGAATGATGACTCAAATACAAAATCTACCAACAGAAAATGCTCTCTATATTGCTGGAGAATGGCAATCAGGGGTTAGCACCGTTGCGAATATCAACCCGTCTGATATTTCAGAAAACTTAGGCAATTTTGCTCAAGCAAGTGAAGAGCAAGTTCAACACGCGATTTCAGCCGCAAAACAAGCACAGCCTGAATGGGAAAAAACACCAATTGAACGTAAGCAAGCGGTACTACAAGCGATTGGCGATGAACTGATTGCCCGTTGTGATGAACTTGGCACCCTACTTTCTCGTGAAGAAGGAAAACCGTTTGCTGAGGGTCGTGGAGAGATTTACCGTGCAGGCCAATTCTTCCAATACTTTGCTGCGGAAGTGCTTCGTCAAATCGGGGACAGTGCCGATTCAGTAAGACCTGGCGTTTCAGTTGAAGTCACTCGCGAAGCCGTTGGCGTCATTGCCATCATCTCTCCTTGGAACTTCCCGACTGCGACTGCCGCTTGGAAGATCGCCCCTGCTCTCGCCTTTGGTAACAGCGTTATTTGGAAACCCGCTAATTTAACCCCTGCCAGTGCGGTCGCATTGACTGAGATTATCCATCGCCAAGGGATCCCAGCAGGTACATTTAACCTTGTGCTAGGTAGCGGCTCTAAGGTTGGAGATGCACTCATCAACTCAACCGAAATCAATGGTGTCAGCTTCACCGGCTCTGTCGGCACAGGCCGTAAAGTCGCCGCTGCAACTGCACCCAACTTTGTCCGTTGTCAGCTAGAGATGGGCAGTAAGAATGCGCTGGTTATTGCCGATGATGCCGACATTCAAACCGCTGTCGACGCAACAATTGCAGGCTCATTTTCAGGTGCAGGACAAAAATGTACCGCTTCTTCTCGCCTAGTGGTAATGGATGCTATTCACGATCAATACGTTGAAGCTCTCATCAAACGCATGAGCGAATTAAAAGTGGGTCACGCATTAGAAGATGGCGTCTTCATGGGGCCAGTTGTGGACGGTAATCAGTTAGAAGCAAACTTCGGTTGGATCGAAAAAGCACGTCAAAGCGGCGGAGAACTCGCATTTGGTGGCGAACGTTTACATCTAGAGCATGAGGGACACTACATGTCTCCAACGCTGTTCCTGAATACCAAAAATAGCTGGGAAGTGAACCAAGAAGAGGTCTTCGCTCCAATGGCAAGTGTCATCCGCGTATCAGATCTCGACGAAGCTATTGCCACCACCAACGATACTCGATTCGGCTTAACTGGCGGCATTATCACTCAAAGCTTACGCAGTAGCGCTATGTTCAAGCAACAAGCTCAAACCGGCTGTGTCATGGTTAACCTACCGACAGCAGGAACGGATTATCACGTCCCATTTGGCGGACGTAAAGAATCAAGCTTTGGACCTCGCGAACAAGGCCAATACGCAAAAGAGTTCTACACCGTGGTGAAAACCGCCTATCAACGCCCTTACTAATTACGGCTCGGTGAAATTCTAGCTCGGTGGTATCTCGGTATACCACCATCACCCAACGCAATTAAGACTGTTTATTGAGGAGTGGTTATGTACCAGCAACGGATTGTTATAGACGGATTACAATACTGCAATTGGAATCGCGAGTATTTCCAAACCCTAAAAGCCAGTGGCATTACTGCGGTTCATGCCACCATGGTGTATCACGAAAATGCCCGTGAAACACTCACCCGCTTCGCTGAGTGGAACTTAAGGTTCGAGCAAAATTCCGATCTCATCCTGCCTATCCATTCAATGGCTGATGTAGAAACAGCAAAACAGCAAGGTAAAGTTGGCGTTTTTCTTGGGGCACAAAACTGCTCTCCTATTGAAGACGAAATTGGCCTCATCGAAGTGATGCGTAAGCAAGGGTTGTTAATCATGCAGCTCACTTACAACAACCAAAGTCTATTAGCGACGGGTTGCTACGAACAGAATGACACTGGCATTACTCGCTTTGGGAAACAGGCCATACAAGAGATGAACCGAGTGGGGATGATTGTGGATATGTCTCACAGTGCTCAACGTTCCACTCTTGAGGCGATTGATCTCTCATCTCGCCCAATTTGTATCAGCCACGCCAACCCTACTTTTGCTCATGAAGCACTGCGTAACAAATCAAACGATGTAATTAAAGCACTGACAGCACGTGGCGGCCTTATTGGCTTCAGTTTATACCCATTCCATTTACCAAATGGCAGCCAGTGTACTTTAGAAGATTTTTGCCAAATGGTCGCGACAACAGCCGACATGGTTGGTGTTGAACATTTGGGTATCGGCAGCGATTTATGCCTGAACCAACCACAAGCAGTACTTGAGTGGATGCGCAATGGGCGTTGGTCGAAAACAATGGATTATGGAGAAGGTTCAGCAAGTAATTCAGGCTGGCCAGACTCACTACCTTGGTTCTGCGGTAGCGCAGGAATGGAGAATATTTATAACGGATTAATACGTCACGGATTCAGTGAAACCGAGGCGGGACAAGTACTGGGTGAGAATTGGTTTAACTTCCTCAAACATGGGCTAGAGCCTATGTCACAAGGGAAATAGCCTATTTCGTCATAGCCGTAACCCAAACATGGAACAGCCTGTCTCACACAAAAATAATAGGACAGGTGTTAAGTAAACACACATCTTGTCGCCCTCAACTATAGGGTGGCGACAAAGAAACCTCTGGAGTCAGAGTATGTCTGATTTAACCAATAGCGTGAAAACTTCGAACTTAGAAGCGGCGACTCTTAATGCTTCGCTATCTGCGGGGAAAAAGAGCCAGTCAAATGCATCAGCCACATCAAGTATAGGAAATGAATCCACATCAGATAAGTTAGGCCTGAATAACCCAGCCTTTTGGTACAGCGGCGGTTTCATTGCCCTATTCGTTGCCATCGCTTTATTTGATGGGGAGTTACTATCAAGTCTGGTGAATTCCGGCTTTGCGTGGTCAGTGAAAGTCTTTGGCCCATATTGGCAAATATTGCTACTTCTAACCTTTTTAATTGGCATTGGCTTGGCAGCAGGACGAACGGGCAAGGTTGTTCTGGGCGGTATCGCGAAACCAGAAATGGACGCATTCCGCTGGATGGCAATCATCTTCTGTACCCTGCTTGCTGGCGGTGGCGTATTTTGGGCAGCCGCAGAGCCTATTGCGCATTACGTCAGTCCTCCTCCACTTTATGGCGCGCAAGAAGATGCACAACAAGGTGCCGTTAACGCGCTGTCGCAATCTTTCATGCACTGGGGATTTCTCGCTTGGGCAATTGTAGGCAGCTTAACGTCGATTGTGGTCATGCACCTACATTATGACAAAGGCTTACCGCTGAAACCTCGCATTTTACTTTATCCCGTTCTCGGTGAGCGAGCTCTAAAAGGTCAAACAGGCGCATTGATCGATGCATGTTGTATCGTCGCGGTAGCGGCTGGAACCATTGGTCCCATAGGGTTCTTAGGTTTGCAAGTGAGTTACGCATTAAACGCACTGTTTGATATTCCTGATGGATTCACCACTCAGCTGATCATCATTCTTTTCGCCATTGTTTTATACACTTTATCAGCACTGAGTGGCTTGAACCGAGGCATGCAAATGCTAAGTCGCTACAACGTGATCCTTGCGATGGCTCTGATGATCTACATTCTGATTTTTGGCCCGACGAACTTTATCTTTAACGGCTATATCCAGGGCGTTGGCAGTATGGTGGATAATTTCATTCCGATGGCGACTTACCGTGGAAACGAAGGTTGGTTGAGTTGGTGGACAGTATTCTTCTGGGGTTGGTTCCTAGGTTATGGCCCGATGATGGCGATCTTCATTGCTCGAATCTCACGTGGTCGCAGTATTCGCCAGTTGGTGACGACCATTAGCATCATTGCTCCACTTGTAACCTGCTTCTGGTTCACGATTGTGGGTGGCTCTGGCTTAGCATTTGAAATTGCAGAACCGGGTAGCGTGAGCAAAGCATTTGAAGGGTTTAACTTACCGGGCGCACTACTGGCGGTGACTCAGCAGCTCCCATTCCCAATGCTTATTTCCATTCTGTTTTTGATTTTGACCACCATTTTCATTGTGACAACAGGTGACTCAATGACCTACACCATCAGTGTTGTGATCAGTGGTGAAACAGAGCCCAACGCAATCATCCGAACCTTTTGGGGCGTAATGATGGGGGTAACAGCACTGATATTGATCTCCCTAGGATCTGGCGGAATATCGGCACTGCAATCCTTCATTGTTATCACCGCAGTACCAGTCTCATTGATCTTATTGCCCTCACTTTGGAATGCGCCGCAAATCGCTATCAAAATGGCAAAAGAGCAAGGCTTATAACAAAGAAAAATAAGAAGAAGCGAAGGTTGGGATGAAATACCGAAGGCGGGATCACTCGCCTTCGTACTCAACTAACAGCAATAGAAAACACGCTGAATAGTGAACAAATTAGTACTCCTAATCTTGTGACTAACACTCGTATAAATTGACATCTAATAACTAAAAAGTGGTGAGCAACATGGATGCACATCGTTCTACCTACACTGAAGCACAACTGCGAAATGCAGACATCGTTATGGCACCTGAAAGGCTAGGCGCTATGCACCAAACTCGAATCAGTTTTGTCAGAACTATGATTCGTAAAATGGCGAAACAGCAATGGCAAGTCACCAAACACCAATGGCAACTCTGCCCACGAGGTTTTGGTCATGTAGTTTACAAACTGGAGACCCCAAACCATGTCTATCACTTGGTTGTTTTCTGCGATGAAATTGCCGATGAAGAACGTAATGACCGAGTCATAGCAGAGAAATGGGATGTGACTTTTGCGCTAGTCTATGGCGAAGTGGATGTCACGTTATTAGAGCAACTAAGAGCCAATGTTCCACTGCAAGAAGCGGGACGAAACCCAAATAACGTCCTTGTTCTCGCGCGAGCAAACAAAAGTGTTCGAGTGTTTGAACACATTGTCGGCCACCTAGCGAAAGGTGAGCAACCCACCTCACAAGAGTTGGCTGAAGTCGGTTACATTTTACGCACCACTGCGGTTTACGGTAATGGTAAGTTTGGTATTGCTGATTTTAAGATCTTAGAAAATAACCCTGATTTTAATCAATCGTTCAGCGCCCAGATGTGTGCGGTCTATATTCTGCGTGAATTCAGTCTAGATTGGGTTCATTACCTTGCGAAACAGCAAGGCGGCGAGCAAGCCGTTAACTTACATAGAGGCTTGCAGCGCTATCTTGGGGTCGGAAATGCCACTGGCTTAGGCATGGCTCCCTACTTGATTAACCACCCAAGCATTGTCGATCAGTGGATGACTACGCGAGAAACAGCACTCGCTTCGGTACTTGAAAGCAAAACGGATCCTAACAAATCGAGTGAGCTTCAAGCATTGATCCAAAAAGGGATCCTTCACCTTAAACAGGTCATCACCATTAACGAAACACAGCAGAAATTAAATGCAACCGCCGTTGATGATTTAACGCATTTCAATGCTTCAGTCGACGCTTCAATTACTCAATACCAAACGTGGAGCGAACTCGTTAACCACTCACAACAAATGAGTTTAGAAGCTCAAGAAGTACTCATTTCATGCTTGATGGAGATCTACCCTGATCTCGTCGATGACTATCAAGATCTAATGAACTGCAATGAAACCTTATCTTTGCCGAATGGAAAGAAAATACAGGATCTGTTGGCGGTATTAGAAAAGAACTATCGCTGGGCAATTACCACTGACTTTACACAGCCAGAGAATAACTATTGGTTTTGGTATCGCTCTCAAGATAAAGAAGAGCCGAGGCTTGGAATTCGTGGACAAGAACCAGGTGAGGAGCGAGAACTACCATTAGATATTGGTCGTCAGGCGTACCGTCTTTATCATGCATTACTGCAACACGCACCTGAATTGTCTTTAGCAGAGTTTCTTGTTCGACAACCTCAATTTCGAGCGATCTCACGCAGGGTGTGGACTTTAGGACATAAAGCGATGGGTGATATTCAGATGAACGTCCTGCATCAGTCGTCCCTACCAATGCATTTGCTACGCTGTAAATTAGCGGTCTTCGGAGCGACGAAGTTTGATCCAAGATCAGATCGATGGGTACGAGTCACCTTTTACCAAGGTGCGCCATTACTGGATGAAATTCACGATCAAACTCAACAAGACAACTGGATATTTCCGCTACTCCCAAGTGAGCCTCTCGTGAATGAGTCTCTAATAGAGGAAAAGATAGCGACTGACGATTTATCCAGCCCCAGCGCACAGTCTGCTGATCAACAGCATGGAGGAAAAAGCTTATGATCGTCTCTCACAATGAACTCGTCGCGGCGGTCAATAAAGCATTCCTAGGTATGCGTCGCACATGCGGCGAAGCGGACGTTATCGCCAACATGGTTGCTGATTTACAAATGGTCGGGTTACACGGTGTTCGCCATTTCAACAACGCTAGCGATTACATGACGGTGGAGAAAGACTGTCCGGTGGATATTCAAACCATCCCGGAAAGTATCATTAAGGTTAATCTGCATAACTGTAGCCTAGCTTGCCACTTACCCGTGATTATTGATTACGCGATTGAGCAAATGGTTGGCTCTAAAAAGATGACCATAGAGCTAACAAACTGCCATAACCGCTGGTTAGCTTATAGTGAATTAGTCAAACTGGCCGCAAAAGGCATTGCTTGTACTGCAAAATGGAACAATGGTACTAGCCCGAAACACACTCTGTATATTCTTAATCGAGGTTGTGTAACGCCCGAGTTATTTTTGTCCGACTTGATTAAAGGATCGGAAGAGCAGTTCCACGATATGACGATCGAGCTTTCCATTCAGGATTTCGATGTGGCTTACCTTTCAAAGGATTACAGTATCCACATTGACTCCAATGAACTGGCTCAAACTCAAGAGAATGCATGGCAAACGGGTATTTTCGTTGATGACAGCGAGTGGAGCACCTTAAAACAGACGGCCACAGCCATTCTTGTCGAAAATAGTGACCAATCAGTAAAAGGAGCCGGAGAAGTTATCTAAAGCAAATCTATCGGTGGCTGATTTTATCTAAATCGAAATCCGCCGCCGCTTTTTATGATAAAAAACCGCATCAATTTCGATGCGGTTTTTTTGTAACGATGAATTCAATATTCAGATTTAAATCTTAAATTTATTGAGCTCATCATGAAGATCCGTTGCCTTCTCGGTTAACTCACCACTAATTGATACTGATGAGGACATGCTATCCATCACATCGACCGCAGTATCGTTAATAACGACAACATTACGGTTAATCTCTTCTGCTACTAAGCTTTGCTCTTCCGCTGCTGAAGCAATTTGATTATTCATATCATTAATCACATCAATCGCTTGGTTAATTTCAGCCAAAGCTTGTTGTGCCGCTTGTGTCTCTTCTTTTGTATCGACCGCTTGTTGTTGGCTTTGCTGCATCAGCACTACGATTGACTGTGTTTCTTGCTCTAACCTCGCCAACATCGAACGAATTTCTTCTGTCGAAGACTGCGTGCGAGTCGCAAGATTACGCACTTCATCTGCCACAACCGCAAATCCACGTCCCGCTTCACCTGCTCGTGCCGCTTCAATTGCTGCATTCAAGGCTAATAAGTTAGTCTGCTCTGCAATGCCACCAATTTCAGTTAAAATACCTTGAATAGCCGCGCTTGATTCCGCCAAGCTTTGCGTTTGGTGCTGTGCATTATTAACCTGAAGCGCTAAGTCGTCTACCGCTGATGCTGCGTTGTCCATTCGACCCATGCCATTCAAACTGTTACTTTGAACCTGACTTGCTGCTGCCGCTGCTTGAACAGCAGAACTTGCGACTTCTTGTGCTGTTGCACTCATTTCATTAATAGCCGTCGCTAAAGAGTTCACTTCATTAACTTGGATATTCAGTTGATCTTTTGAAGTAGCTGCGCGTTCTTGACCTGCAGTTGCACTTCTGTCCACTTGCTCCGCGGTATCCATCACGGTTCTTAACATACCTTGCATTCGTTCTAGGAAAGTATTGAACCAGAAAGCCAGTTGCGCGGTTTCATCTTTACCTTTCACTTCAATACGGTAAGTTAAATCGCCATCACCTTGAGCCACATCTTTAAAACGCTCGACAAGATTGATCAAGATTTTACCTAATGAGTTAGCAATCACACCCATCACGGTGATACCAACAATAGCTGCAATTAAACCCGCAATAACTCCTTGCTCAATCGCACCTGAATTCTGTTCACTGCTCCAATTCTCAAAAGTCGCAACACTTTGTGTCAGTTTATTGGTCGGCACTGACACCATAACAATCCATGCAGCCCCAGAAGTATCTACTGAAGTAATCGCGTACTCTTGATCGCCAATGGTCAACATGCCAATGTCATTTTGAGTCGCAAGAGACTGGATTTTTGACCAACGAGAATAGAGTTCGCTTGGCACTTTTTTACCGACGTTCACACTATCTCGGCTATTAGCAAGCATTGCCCCTTTCCAAGATGAGATGATAATGCTGCCTTCGCCATCAAATAGGTTTTCAGCCAGTGCTTCACTTTGACCTTGCAGCTCGATCAGCGAGAGATCAAATCCGAGTGAACCAATGATTTTATTATCCAATTTTAAAGGTTGGCTAATGGTCGTGATCAACTCTTTTTTGCCACGAACCGGGTACATGTATGGTTCCATCACAAAAGTATTGCCCGTTTCATAAGGCATTAAGTGCCAATCATCGGTACGTTCGCCATTACTATTCAGCGCGGTGTTGGAGAAGCTTTCCATTGCAACAGCATCAAAACTATTGTTTGAATTGGGAGAAAAGAATGGCGCTAAGTAACCTTTACTATTCATTGCATCGCTTGCGTCTACTTCGGTTTCTAGCGGCCACGTTTTCTCTTCCCACACCATGTAGCCAGCAAAAACTGCTTTATCTTGCGCTTCTAGTGCTGCGGTAAACTGTTTAACGATGGTATCAGCGCCCAATTGAGACTCAGCACTCAATTCAATAATTGAACGAACTTGAGATAGGTTAGCAAGTACAGGGAAAAGTTGGTTGGAAATGATTTTGCCTTGCTCTGATGCCGTTGCCTGCAAATTTGCGATAGTTGCTTCTGTTAGCTGAGTCTTAACCTTTTCTGTTATCTCTTGGTTTACTTTGGTGAATGCATTGGTTGTCATTCCCATCGCAATCAGCAATGTAAATGCCATCGCTAATCCCGCGCTTAGCGCAATACGTGTACGAATACTTTTAAACATGCCGATTGCTTACCCTCTTTTATTGAAACATAACATTGTATTAATGATGTAAAGCCTAAAAATCAGCAGTATATAGAAGATAGATGAACACAATATCTAGAAATATGAACAGAAGATTAACAAGATAGCATTCGTTATGAACAACCGATTCAACTAAGCGAATTCCATCAAAACCAGACACAAAACAAAGCCAAATCGAACAATCAAAACAAGACAGTTAACTCACTGAAACAAAACACTAAAAATAAAATTTACATTTACCCATTGATAGTAATCTTACCTACTAAACGTTATTCATAGCGGTACCATCTCTTCTGTTTTGTCTATCGACCTAACTAAAAAGTATTATGCTATCTGTCAATTACTTGAGTTCTATCAATTTTAAAAACCTGCAAACCACTTCAAAAATAACTGCCGTGTACCTCTTCAGCATTTGAACTAGTTCCTTTATAAATCGCACTTAATTACAGAAACTTAATTCGCATCTATTTAAATGTCGAATATAAGATCTTCATCATTATTTATTTTGAGCTGTGAAATTATAATAATTCAGATTCATGAGCCATAGCATGCTGCTAACTAATACAATTAAAAATAAGAATTATTATGTTTAAAAAACTATCTCTAAAAAACAAGCTAGCCATATCCGCAAGCGCCGCCATCATTTTAGGGGGCGTGTTGGTAGAAGCGTTATCATTTAATGCATCATTAGATCGACTAGATATTGAAGTAGAACAGCGACTAGAAAGTACAACTGCTTCGTACAATCAGTATGTTGCTGACTGGCTGGTGTCAAAAGAGCGAGCACTCAAGTCGCTCACTTCAGAAGCAGACAAAGCCGCGATTGTGGTGCATTTAAAGCAAGTTCGAGATTCTGCTAAGTTTGATAATGTTTTCTTAGCTTACCCTGATGGCTCACAAGCAAACGCCAATGCGGTCGTATTACCACCTGGTAATGATGACCCACGTAAATGGGGCTGGTACACCAATGCCGTCGCAAACCCTTCAAAAGTGTTCATGGATAACCCAACGGTTGCCGCTGCGACAGGGGCTAATGTTGTTTCTCTTGGTAAAGCGCTTGATTTACATGGTCAGCAAGTAGTACTTGGTGCAGATGTAGAGATCACCGATATCCTAAATAGCATGGAAAAGGTCATTCTCCCGGGTGAAGGCTACATGTTCATTGCCAATGATAAAGGCAATATTTTCACTCACCCCAATACTAAATTGCTAAACAAGCCCGTTTCTGAGCTAGGACTTAATTTCCCAACACTTCAACAAGCCGCAAACAGCAATTCAGATATGCAGGTTGAATTGAATGGCGAGCAGTATGTTATCTACGCAAAAAGTATCGAAGGCACGAGCTTGATGACCGTGAGTGTCATTAATTACAACTCTCTCGTTGCTCCACTATTTGATGCGGTATACGGTCAAATTTTAGTGACGGGTATTGTCGTGATCATCTGTACACTACTATTCAACTTGTTATGTAACATTCTATTCCGCCCACTGAACTATGTATCGGAAGCGCTCGCACAGATCGCAAATGGTAGTGGTGATTTGACTCAGCGCATCCATGTTGAAAACGAAGATGAAGTTGGCGAACTGGCACACAATTTCAATACTTTCGTCGCGAGTTTACAAAACCTGATTGGTCACATTCGTCAGCAATCTCACCAATTAACCGATCAGTCAGACCAAAGTGCTAAGCGTGCGAATAGCTCAGTGAATGAGCTTAACCTCCAGCAACAAGAGATCACTATGGTTGCAACCGCCGTTACCGAAATGGCATCTGCTACTCGTGAAATTGCCTCTCATGCTGAACAAACCGCTCAAGCTGCACAAAACTCATCAACGAGTACTAACGAAGGCCACACATTAGTGCTTCACACTAAAGGCTCAATCAATAACCTCGCTAATGAAGTCAGCGAAGCTAGTTCTGTGATCAGCGAGTTACAGCAACATGCACAAGAGATCAATACGGTTCTTTCAACGATTCAAGGCATTGCAGAGCAAACCAACTTACTTGCACTTAATGCTGCGATTGAAGCCGCTCGCGCTGGCGAACAAGGCCGTGGTTTTGCCGTTGTTGCTGATGAAGTTAGAGTGCTTTCTCAACGAACTCACACTTCAACGGAAGAGATCAAATCAACCATCGACACTCTTCAACACACCACAAATCGCGCAGTTTCGTTAATGGAAAGCAGCTCGACTTTAGCAACAAGCTCGGTTGAAGATGCCGATCGTGCGACCCTTGCTCTAGAGGAGATCAGCTCTGCGGTAACATTAATCAGTGACATGGCAACTCAGATCGCTACGGCGGCAGAAGAGCAGACTCATGTAACGGGAGAAATCACGCAGAATGTGACGTCGATTAAAGATGTGACCGATCAGCTTGTTATTGGCTCTGAGGACAGTTTATCGCAGTCAAATGAACTCAAACAACAAGCCATTGAATTGAGTGAAAAAGTAGCAACCTTTAAGCTCTCTTAACGGACGCTTTCATATACATTTATAATGGCGCTCAATGCGCCATTTTTTATGCCGTCATAACACTTTAATGCCCTCGTTCATGCCATATCATGCGTGAGCTCTAGTTGTGGCCGATAAACGTAAGTAAAAAGTGAATTTTTCCTCAAAATTCCCAGCTATTGTCTAGACTTAACTTTATAGCACCCGTTTAGATTGAAAAGCTAAGAGAGCATTATGGCGAGATTTTATCTAATTTTAGCGTTACTCATGTCTGGACATTCCAACGCTACCTCTATCGCTTCATTTCCCGATGATATTGATAGTATGATCTTAGTAAAACAGAGTGTGCTCCCTGGCAACGATGTCGTTCTACCTCCAAACACTGCCCTTTTCGTTCAAGAAACCGTAAAAATGTATAACTGGATTAATAACGGTCAGGGCACCAAGCTCAATATTTTTGTTCCCAAGGAGAGAGTTAAAGCTTACAAGAATCATGGTCCATACCCTGATGGGATCACTGCGGTTGCCATATATGAAGATCAGGACATTGTCTTTGTCACTGAACATCTCGCAGGAGAGGCGATGTATGGGACCTATGATAGAAATGGCAATGACATCAGTTCGCAACATCCATCTTTTGCGACGGAGGTTTGCTACGCTTGCCATCTTGGTCATCAAGACATCTGTATCAATGGCACCTGTGCGGTTCCAATTATCGAAATATTCGATAAATAGCTCTGAGATACACTATGAAAATTGCCATATTTCACTCTATCCGCACCAAAATATTTGCTTCTCATCTGTTGTTGATACTAGTGATCATCGCGAGTTTGACCTATCAGCACCACAAAAATGAGATCAACAATACCGTTAGTATGACAACTGCATTTCATCAAGAGGCAGCCATTCCTCTGATCTCTGACATCAGTACCGCTATTTCCGGCGGCAACTATTCCAATCTACTATTGCCTAAGTTCAAAACACAATTAATGAATACGCCAGATCTGTTGTACCTCAAAATTGTTGGCCGTTCAGATAATAGGAGCATCCCTATCGAGGTACAATTCGATCGCGAAGTGTGCCAAGTATGGCGTTCTCATTTTCCGCTGAACTTCCAACAAAACACTAAAGACAGAATTGAGAGGATTCAAGCACGCTTAGCCACTAACGAAGGGGATAACGTTAAACTCAACTATCTGCTCAATAGAGCTAAAGAAGCGCTCAATACGTTCGAGCTCTCCAACCAACTCGAAGCAAAATACCACTTCGATTTTGATAACAATAACGAGTTCAACACGTCCTATTTTGATAGAGAAAAGAACATTCTATTTCTCTCTCTACCCACAACAAATAGCGCTGGTGGACGAGTTGACATGGTCTACGATATAAGTTCGATTAAGAAAGTGGAGCACGTCATATTATTCGATGCTCTGTCCGAGTTATTCGTCGCTTTAGCCATTGCTTTACCTGCTCTTGGTTTGCTCTCCTTTCACATCTCCGCACCATTGAAATCACTCTCAAAATGTATGAAGCGTGATATTAAAGATATCGATACAACAAAAATCCCAGAACAGAATCGACATGATGAGATCGGTGAACTCTCTACCGAATTCACGCACCTGATTAAGAAAATGGCCATTCACACCAAAGAGCTTGAATACCTGACTCGTAATGACCCATTAACAGGATTACTGAATCGACGTTCATTCAATTCACTACTGGCTGAGATTCAAGTTAAAAATCGATCAAAGTACATCGCTATTATGTATGTCGATATCGATCACTTTAAAAAGTACAACGACACTTATGGGCACAACCTAGGCGATATTGCACTACAAAAAGTGGCCCAAGTATTAAGTGACAATACGGTCGATGAGAACGAAAAGGCATTTAGAGTCGGAGGCGAAGAGTTTGTGGTGACGCTCAATATTAGCAATCTTGAGCAAGCGATTACTCGAAGCGAAAAGATCCGCAAAATGGTGCACGAATTAGAGATTGAACATAAAACGAGCCCAACAGAAAAGGTCATCACCATTTCTGCTGGGGTTTGCATCTATACAAAACAAGATTTGCTCAACACAACAATAGAAGATGTGGTTGATTACGTTGACCATGTTCAATATCAAGCAAAACACAACGGTCGAAACCAGATCATCATTTGTGATAAATACATATCAAACCAAACTAACCGTTCTAACTTCGCTCAACTAGAAAACAATTATCACGACGATGGACTGCCTCCAACACACCCATAATTTTTTGATTTAATTCTCTTTCCTGACAAGTAACATCACCGCGGCAAGAGACAAGAATGCCGTCATCACCACAAAAATATCGTTGTACGCCATGATCCGACCATTTTGATACATGGTCGACATCAGCATTGAGTTTGCTTGCAAGTTCGCCGTCACAGGGTCACTTCCTGAACCAATAAAAAATTGAGCTTGTTGCTGTAAGTAATACCATGCATCAGAACTAACACTCGGCAGGCTGCTCTGAACGTGTGCTAAATGTTCTCTAGCCTTGTTATCAAGTAACGTTGCGATGATCGCAATACCAAACGCACCACCCAAATTACGCATGATATTCGTTAGCGTCGAAGCGTCCGGTACGCTAGGTTTCGGAACGCCTTGCATCGCCACCATTGACAAAGACACCATCATAAATGGGCTACCAACCGCTCTAATGAGCATTGATACGACCAATTGGTCATGCCCAAAATCAGCCGTCATGTGGGTATTCATCCAACAGCTTAACGCAAACATGCCAAAACCGAACGCCGCTAAATATTTGGGTTTTATGAACTTCAACACTTTAGGCACAAAGGGGAAAATCAATAACTGAGGAAACCCCATCCACATCAGTACTTCACCAATCTCAAGCGCGTTGTAATGCTGGATTTCCGTCAAATACAGTGGGATCACATAAATCGATCCCATCAATCCCATCCCCAAAATCAAATAGGTAAAGCATGCCATTGCAAAACGTTGATTCCCCAACAAACGCAGGTTCACTAATGGATCTTTTCGATACAATTCATTAATGATGAAATAGGTAATACAGACGACCGCAATAACTGAAAGCGCAGTGATGAAGGTTGAACTGAACCACTCTTCTCGGCTTCCCTCTTCTAGAACGACTTCGAGACAGCCAAGTCCTACTCCCATCAACAAAATACCAGCCCAATCAGCATTGCGAAGAGATTCGATATTAATTTTTTCATCATCTAGACCAAACCTCACCATCGCAATCACCGCAATAGCAGGGATCAAGTTGATATAGAAGATGAAGTGCCATGAGAAGTTTTCGGTTAACCAACCACCAAGCGTCGGCCCAATGGAAGGCGCAAACGTCGCGGTAATACCGAACAAGGTCATACCAAGCGCACGTTTATGCAATGGTAGTAATTGCACCACCAGCGAAAACGCGAGCGGTATTAGTGCTCCACCACTGAACCCTTGTATAGCTCGAAATGCGATCATTGAGGGCATATTCCAAGCAAAAGAACAGAGCAGTGAAGACAAACCAAAGATCACGGTTGTACCTGTAAGGTAGCGGCGTTTGCCTAAGGTTTTAGACAACCAACCACTAAGCGGAATCGCCACCATTTCGGCAACTAAATAAGAAGTCGCAATCCACGAACTTTCATCGAGTGTTGCAGACAGTGCGCCTTGAATATCTTTGAGCGATGAGTTGGTGATCTGGATATCCAAAATCGCCATGAATGAACCTAGCATACCGCCCATCAGTGCAATCCAGCTACGTAAAGAAACTTCAGAGCTTGTTTCTTTCGGCTTTACTGATTCGACTTGTGTATTTGAAGCAACCATTTCAGCCATGATTTAGCCTCTTGGCTCTAATGCAATATCACTACTTTCTGCCGCCAACTCACTCTCATTTTCGTTGCGGATATCATGCGTATCGACCGTAACGACGGCTGATAAACCTGGAATAATTTGCTGCGCAGCCAGTGTTTGATCATCAAAGTGGATTTTCACCGGAACGCGTTGAACTATTTTTGTAAAATTACCCGTCGCATTCTCAGGAGGTAGCAGTGCAAATTGAGCCCCAGTAGCAGGAGAAAAGCTTTCTAATGTGCCTGTTATCTCGCGATTTGGAAACGCATCTAGCTCGATATTCACTTTTTGTCCCGGCTGCATTTTAGCCAGCTGAGTCTCTTTGAAGTTCGCTTCCACCCAAACATCCGACGTTGGCACTAAACTTATTAGCGGCATACCAGGTTGAATGAATAACCCTTCCCTTACGCTACGTCTACCCACAATGCCATCGACTGGCGCTACGATTTTGGTATAGCTTAAATTCAGCTCCGCTTGATCCAATTCCGTTTGAGCTTCTGCCACTGATGCTTGTGCTTGCACAATTTGGCTATCAATGACATTCAGCTTTTCTTGTTCAGCAATATAGTGTGACTGCGCTTCTTCTAATTGTGCTTTGGAGACTTTCAAATGAGCAAAAGCATTATCCACTTCATCTTGTGACGAATACTGTTTCTTGAGCAGGCTTTGACTACGTTGAAGCAGTTGCTGTGAGCGTTCTAAATCTGCTTGAGCTGAATCAACTTCACTTTTAGTTTGAATAATGACTCGTTGCTGCAATCGATGCTGCGCTTGAGAATATTCAACCGATGCAAGTTGGACTTGTAAGTTGGCTAAAGACTGAGATTTTTTAACCTGAAACTCACGATCATCAATCTTTGCCAGTAGCGTTCCCGATGTCACGAACTGATTGTCATCGACCAAAGTTTCGACGACGTAGCCTGAAACCTTGGCACTGATATTAGTGATATTGGCTTTTACGTAAGCATTATCTGTCGATTGGAAATATTGCCCATATCCGAACCAATAACCTGATGCAAGTAAACCTAAAGATACGAATATCATCGTCGCAATGATAGCCGCTTTAGGCTTCTTTCTAGGGGTAAGTTCAAGTGATGGTGCGGTTTGTAACGGTTGAGATGTTGCCTGATTAGTGGGATGTTCTGTGGCCAATGTTGTGTACCTTGTATTATAGAGCGATGAAATGTTGACTCAATAATGAAGCGGCTGAAAGTGATGAGCAGCCATTTCTATGAGAAGCCCTATTTTATACAAAAAACATTATTTGATTAGATAGGATAAAAAGGAAATACTGTCCTAATAATCTTACTAATAGAATGTATTATGGACTTAAATGCCGTCGCTATTTTTGCGAAAGTCGTTGAATCTGGAAGTTTTACCCTTGCGTCAGAGAGCCTAAAACTCACCAAATCTACCGTAAGCCGCAAGGTTTTAGAGCTAGAGAATCAACTGGGGGTGAAATTATTAGTCCGTACCACTCGCCATTTAGCGACAACCGCAGAGGGGCAAACCTTTTATCAGTCTTGCTCTGAGATGTTGTCGATCATGGAAAGTGCAGAGCAAGAGATCTGCGAAAGCCAATCCACGATTCGCGGGCATATCAACATCGCCATGCCCATTGAACTCGGCCACCAAATGCTGATGCCTTATATAGACGCTTTCTTGTTACGCTACCCAGAAGTGACCATTAATCTTGATCTGACCAATCGCCATATTGATTTAATCGCAGATGGTGTAGACCTGCATTGTCAGATAGGTGAACCCAAGCTCTCCAATAATGTGGCTCGGCTTTTTTACTCTTCAAATCAACAACTGGTGGCTAGCCCGAATTACTTAAAACAACACCCTAAGATCCATCACCCACACGATTTACGCACCAACCACAAGCGGGTGAAACTATCACGCCCTCAGTTAGAATCATTGTGGATGTTTAGCAATGGTGAGCAGCAAATTACAGTAGAACTCCCTCATCAACTCAGTGTGAACACCATTACGTCATCGCTCACCGCAACCATTGATGGGCTCGGTGTGTCGGTTCTACCTGAATACCTCTGCCGACCGCATATTCAAAGTGGAAAATTGACGCGACTGCTTCCAGAGTGGTCTATCCCGACGGTTGGGATCAGCTTTGTCTATCCAGAAAGAAAACTCATGCCTAAGCGATTAAGAGTGCTGCTCGATTTCTTACTCAGTGAGTTATCACAGCGAGATATTCATCCTAAAGATTGATCCCGCAGTGGGCGTGTTTAGGTAAAAAGTACATCAAGCAAGCTAGATCAAATCAAAACGTTTGATGTGTTTTTTACAACGAACTGATATTGTGTGCGTTCAATACGGAGCGCACCATGAAACTTTCTACTGAAAACGTCTTACTTCAAATCGCTTTAGACCTAAGCTCAAATCTGGCGAGCGATAAACATTACCAACGCTTAATTGACTCACTTCATCAAGTATTTCCTTGCGATGCCAGTGCTCTTTTCGTTTTAGACCAAGAAGATTTTCTTAAGCCCGTGGCCGTAAAGGGGCTCTCTCAAACCGTGCTTGGTCGACGCTTCTTCCCCAAAGCGCACCCACGTTTAGCGGCGATTATTGACAGCCAACATCCAGTCCGATTTGCTGCCAATAGCGACCTACCCGATCCTTTCGACGGCTTGCTCCTCAATGAATCGACTCACATTGATGTGCATGACTGTTTAGGGTGCAGTTTATATGTCGAAAACAAGCTTGTCGGTGTGCTCACTCTCGATGCTTTGGAAGTGGGCGCGTTCGATAAAATTGACAATATTACCATTGAAACTTTCGCGGCTTTGGCTGCGGCAACGCTCAGAAATCGAGCTCAATTTGATGCGCTAAAAGCCAAGAATAAACAGCAAAAATCAATCACGACAGCCTTGATTCAGCAAGCTCGTAGCATACAAGGTGAAATGGTTGGGATCAGCCCACAAATCCAAAAATTACGAAGCAATATTTCGATGGTCGCCCACTCCGATTACGCGGTGTTAATCAGTGGCGAAACAGGGGTGGGTAAAGAGCTCGTAGCCCATGCAGTCCATGAGCAGTCACAGCGAAATGACAAACCAATGATCTACGTAAACTGTGCAGCGCTACCCGAAACATTGGCGGAAAGCGAGCTATTTGGTCATGTAAAAGGCGCGTATACCGGGGCCAATTCACAGCGAGCGGGTAAGTTTGAGCTTGCTGATGGCGGCACGATTTTTCTTGATGAAATTGGAGAACTACCACTATTGATTCAAGCCAAATTACTGCGAGTGATCCAACAAGGTGAAGTACAGCGCGTAGGTAGCGATAAAAATGTTCTCGTCGACGTTCGTTTGATTGCTGCAACGAACAGGAATCTTGAATATGAAGTCGATCAAGGTAACTTCAGAGCCGACCTTTTCCATCGTCTGAATGTATTTCCTATTCATATCCCACCACTGCGTGAGCGCGACGGAGATATTCCCGTATTAGCGGGGCATTTACTGGATAAGGTTCGCAGTCAATTTAATGTTCCAAACCTACACATTCATCCTAAAACACTCATGCATTTAGAACAGGTTGCTTGGCCCGGAAATGTACGAGAGTTAGAGCATACTTTAATGCGAGCGGCGCTAAGAACCATTCAGCACAACGAACACATCATTACTTTGCAGCACTTTGTTGATGAACTAGAAATCAAGCCGAGTGTAGAAATGACATCAAACATATTCCCTGCTGAGAGCCAGCCAATGCGGGAATTAGTCGAATCGTACCAAAAACAATTGATTGAGCACGCTTTAGCCGAATCGAACGGGGTCTGGGCAAAAGCAGCAGAGTTCCTGCAAATGGATCGTGGAAATTTATATCGAATGGGTAAAAAGCTCGATATAACAAAAACATAGGAACAATTTAAATTGATGTGTTTTTTACAACAGATGCGATGTAAAAAACACATCAACCCTCTTAAGATAAAAATACAAAACCCTTCAAAAACAACAGGTTAACTTCTGGCACAGTCTGTGCAATAACGCTCGGTAATTATATTCGATTTCAGCAACGAACTGAGATCGCAACACTACTCAATGGAGCGACAATACATGTTCTGTATTCAATGTGAACAAACAATCCAAACGCCTGCTGTAAAAGGCTGTTCTTTCACACAAGGTATGTGTGGCAAAACTTCTGAAGTTTCTGACTTACAAGACGTACTCGTTTACTCTTTACAAGGTGTTTCATTTTGGGCTGAACAAGGTCGCAAATTTGACATCATCGTAGATGAAATTGATCAGTGGGCACCAAAAGCTTTCTTCGCAACATTGACTAACGTTAACTTCGACCCTGCTCGTATCGTTGAATTCGTACAACAAGCTAACCAATACAAGCAGCAACTAGAGCAAGCAGTTCGCGCAGCCGCAACACTTTCAAACGTAGAGCTTCCAGAGCTTTCTGCGGCAGCGAAATTCGAACTACCTACAGACGCAGAGCAGTTCCTTGCAATTGCACCTCAAGCAGCGGTTAACCGTGGCCATGATTCACAACACGAAGACGTTATCGGCCTTCGCTTACTTTGTCTTTACGGCCTAAAAGGTGCTGCAGCTTACCTAGAGCATGCACGCGTTCTTGGTCAAACTGACGAGAAAGTATTCGCTGAATACCACGAAATTATGGCATGGCTAGGTACTGATCCAACAGACCTAGGCGAGCTACTAGATTGCTCAATGAAAATTGGCCTAGTGAACTACCGCATCATGGAAATGCTTGATACTGGCGAAACGGCGACATTCGGTCACCCAGAACCTACTCAAGTGAACGTAAAAACTATTGCGGGTAAATGTATCCTTGTTTCTGGTCACGATCTTCACGATCTTGAGAAGATTCTTCAGCAAACTGAAGGCAAAGGCATCAACGTTTACACTAACGGTGAAATGCTTCCAGCACACTCTTACCCTGAGCTGAAAAAATACCCTCACCTAGTAGGTAACTACGGTAGTGCATGGCAGAACCAACAAAAAGAATTCGCAAACTTCCCTGGCGCTGTAGTGATGACTTCTAACTGTCTGTTGAACCCAAATGTAGGTCAATACTCAGATCGTCTATTCACTCGTAGCATCGTAGGCTGGCCTGGTGTTGCTCACATTGAAGGTGATGATTTCAGCCAAGTAATCGACTGTGCACTTGCACAAGAAGGTTTCAAACAGAACGAAATCGAACAGATGATCACGATTGGTTTTGGTCGCAATGCTCTTATGGCAGCGGCTCCAGCAGTTGTTGAACAAGTTAAAGAAGGCAACATCAGCCACTTCTTCCTTGTTGGTGGTTGTGACGGTGACAAATCTGAGCGTAGCTACTACACAGACTTCACAGCTCAAGCTCCTGAAGACAGCGTGATCCTAACGCTTGCATGTGGTAAATACCGCTTCAACAAGAACCAATTCGGTGACATCAACGGCATCCCACGTCTATTAGATGTAGGTCAATGTAACGATGCTTACTCTGCAATTCAACTTGCGCTTGCTCTAGGCAAAGAGTTCGATTGCGACATCAACGATCTACCACTAACACTGGTTCTATCTTGGTTCGAGCAAAAAGCGATTGTTATCCTACTGACTCTATTCGCTCTTGGCGTTAAAGGCATCTACACTGGCCCAACCGCTCCAGCATTCTTGACTGATAATCTACTTGCTATCATCCAAGACAAGTTCGACATGCGCAGCATTGGTAACGTTGAAGACGACCTTAAGACTATCTTAAAAGCATCATAAGTCTCCGCTATCGCTAAGCAGTTAAGCAATTGAGCAATTGAGCAGTTGAGCAGTTAAGCTTGATTAAAGCGCTAAACAGCGAATGACGTAGACCAAGTTCGATGCCTGATTACTTTTATATATGACTTTCATATTAAAGTGGCAGGCATCGAATTTTTCATAATGAAAGACACAAGATACACCTTCCATAATTTCTCATTTCTCGATTAAAAAAGTGACAATAATGATGACATTCGAATGGCCAAATACCACACCTGTAACTATGGTGTGTCTCAAAAAATGGTTTGAAACCGACGATACTGTTAGCCTACAAATCGCGCCAAAAAACAACGATGCTAGCTTTGACTTCAAACCCGGACAATTCATTTCCCTTGGGCTTCCAATCGAGAAAAGTAACCCTAGTAAAATTGATTACCGCGCATATTCAATCAGCTCAATCCCAGGGCAAGTGTACCTTCAACTGACCATTAAACGCGTTGAAAATGGTGCCGTATCTAACTACATCGTAGATTCTCTCAAAGAAGGCGATGAAGTTCAGGTTCTTAAACCTGCGGGCATATTTAACACTGTCGATCACGCGCCAAAGCGCAATACTGAACGCCAAAAAGTGGTATTGATCAGTGCAGGTTGTGGTATTACACCAGTGATGTCGATGGCTAAAACATGGTTATCAGATGAGCAGGCTTCAACTGTCGATATCGATTTTGTGCATATGGCAAAAAGCCCACTGCAAACCATCTACTTCAGTGAACTTGAACAGATGGATGAAGAGCACGCTAACTTCAACCTCAAGCTATTACTTAAAGACAGTCAAACGACTCGTCACCCACAAGGTCGTCTTGATGCACAATGGTTGCAACAACTATGTAGCGATATTTTAGAGCGCACGGTTTACCTATGTGGTCCCGTGAGCTTTATGCAGGATATGGAAAACAACTTGAAAGAGATGGGCTTTGATATGGCACATTTCCATCAAGAGAGTTTTACGCCAACAGCAGAAGAATCAAACCAAGAGAAAGCGGTTGTTGAACAGCAGGCTTCTGGTGCGGTTAGTATTCATGTTCCAGATTTCGGTGCAAGCCTTGAAGCAGAGCACGGCACTCCACTGATCGATGCATTAGAAGGTGCAGGTTTGCCAATCATAGCAGCATGTCGCAGCGGTATTTGTGGCTCTTGCAAATGTAAAGTAAACAAAGGCGAAGTACGCTCTACCAGCCAAGAAACTTTGACTCCGGAAGAGATTGAGCAAGGGTACGTATTAGCTTGTTCAAGCCAAGTGCATTCCGATGTGGAAGTTAGCCTTAACTAAACACATGTAGTATTTCAGTCATCTAGGTTGTCGGTATGCATGCCGACAACCTGAATAAGTTCCAAGCCCCTCAATAAATCCCCCACCACCGTATCAAGCTGCGGTTAAATAAATGGTACTCATTACGCATCTTTTGTTTAAGTTGAAATGTTATGCAATCTAAAAAATTGAGATATTTCTTTTTTGATCAAACTGTCTTTCAGTATTTTTTTATAGTCAATAAGATGCGCCATGAATGCTTGGCTGAGTGGACTTTGTTGCTTGGTACTCGGAAAGACAAGATTCCAGTGCGTTTCAATAGGGAACGTGTCGACTGACAATATAGCGATGTTATCTGGATTCTCTTGGGTTAAGGCATATTCAGAGAGGATAGAAAGCCCCATACCAGCCATAACACAATGTTTAATTGCTTCATTGCTCTCCATTACAAATTTGGGCTTTATATTTAAATCGTGCCGCTCAAGGTGTTTTTCTATTGCTTGGCGAGTGCCTGAGCCCTGCTCTCGTAAGATCCAAGAAAAACCTGCCAGTGACCGTAAAGTAACGCGTTCTTTAAGAGCAAGAGGATGACTTTTGTTCGCAATGGCATATAAATTATTGGGAAAAAGAGGGACAACATCGCCTTTCATATCACTATCAATATGACTGAATAAGTACAAGTCATCTCGACCATTTATATACCTTTCTTTTATGCTGTCTCGATTGTCTACTTTCAAAACGATGTCCACCATAGGATGTTTATCTAAGAAGCTTCCTATTAAATGTGGAACAAAATACTCACAAGATGTCACGGCTGCTACTTTTAACGTTCCCGATTTTAATTGTGTCAAATTGGCAATTTCAATCTCTAAATCGTCGACGTTTTGCACGATTTGCATGCAGTACCGAGCGGTAATATGGCCCGCTTCGGTGAACACCAGTTTTTTTCCTTGCAAGTAGTAAAGCTCGACAGAAAGAAGCTCCGAAAACTGCTTAAGCTGTATTGAAACCGTTGGTTGAGTCAGGTTTAAAACTTTAGCAGCCTTCGAAACTGAACCTTCTTCATAGACGGTAAGAAATACTCGAAAACTCCGAAAATTGGACAACCGATTTCTCAATAATTGCATATATCGTCCTCTGTGTTCTATGCCTAATTTCTAAGAGCTTAGCCAGTTAAGCTGAATTTAAGTATAGATAAATATCTATGATCATCATTGTTATTATTAATTATTATTAATACATACGGTGACGTATTGTTTTTGTAAAGCACAACGAATCACAGTTAAATTGGAGGCAACATGTTATTTAAACAATTACTAGTCCCAGTAGCACCTGAACAAAAGATAACGTCATCTCTCAACAATATACTTAATATCGCAGATGAATGTGAATCAAAAATTACGTTATTAATGGTTATCGAGGATATGGATGAGCTAAAAGAAATTAGTCAATATTCTGTAAAAACGTTAGATATTCTCGATAAAGTCACCAAAATATACTATTCACAATTAAGAACACTTGTAAGTGAATTAAAAGGTAAATATAAAAATATCGATTTTAATGTTCAAGTAAGAATCGGTATCCCGTTCATAGAGATAATTCAGTGTGCCAGATCTGAAGGTTCTGATTTTATAGTGATTGATAGCCATCGAAAAAGTAAGTCTCATGCCTGTCAAAGAGGGAGCACAACACTTCATCTAATGCGTAAATCTGAGATTCCTATTTGGTCTACCACTCGCGAATTGCATTCGTCCAAAAAAATCTTAGCGGCAATAGACCTTGATGAACAAGTAAGTGCTGATCTGTGTAAGAGAATACTCAATTCTGCATACGATTTATGCAAAGCAACAAATTCTGAGTTAGTTTTGTGCCACATATGGGAGCTAGAGTCTGAAGGCTTCTTGCGAAAATGGAGCGGCTATAACGATACTGATATCGCGATTCTTAAAGAGAAAATGAAGATTGAACGTGCGAGAAAAATGAGAGCTCTCATAGATAACCTTGTAGATAATAACAATACCGTTAATGTTCATATCGAGCTAATACAAGGCCATGCCAAAGAGCTACTCCCAACATTTATTGAACAAAACTCAATTGATGTCACTTTCCTAGGATCCATGTCGCGAACCGGTATTGCCGGATATTTAATGGGGAACAAGGCTGAATATTGGCTAAATAAATTAAATGCAACCGTTGTTACCTTAAAACCAAGTGAGTTTATTTCTCCCATTGTGTCCACGACGCGGTAAATGGAGTTAACGATATGAAAATTGACAATAATGATAGATTCTCAAGTAGCCTACAAGTCGTTATTCACTGGTCGGTAAGAGTACTATCTATTCTTATGGTATTTGTAATTATTATGGGTGTCGTTGATGTGTCATGGATTCTATATAAGAAGCTGACATCGCCGCCATTCTTTATTTTGACAATATCAGACATGCTAGCCACTTTTGGTGCATTTATGGCAGTACTAATCGCGATAGAAATTTTCATCAATATCACCGTTTACCTTAGAGATAATGTCATTCATGTCAAAATAGTAATGGCTACAGCTTTAATGGCTATCGCTCGAAAGGTGATTATTATTGACATTGAATCAACGAGTGCAAATTATCTTTTTGCAATCGCATCCGTCGTGTTAGCTATGAGCGTAGGCTATTGGATGATACATAAACTACCTCGAAAAAGTCATATAGAGGATTAATTTTAAATTCAATAAGCCACTTTTTTCGGTGGCTTTGTAATACGCCGGTATTGCGCGTTCTGCTGCGCAAACTCGGAATCGCTTGGTGATCACACACTCTTTTTTGTGTTCTGACTCGTTTCTGGACATAAATGTGCCAGTAGTTATTCTAAATTAGCAATCTATTAATAACTTATTGTAGTGTAAAACGACTCAGCTGGTTTGCTTCTCTACAGTGCTTACTCTGCGCTCTTATGTCTGATTATGTTTGATTATGTTTGATTATGTTTGATTATGTTTAATAGTGCATATCTTACAAACGTAGTACAACCTCTTGTATTTAGGGGATTTATTCTTAAAGCATCGCGAAATGAGTAGGAATTGCATTTTTCGAGACTTAGAGTGCCAATGGCCAATGAAGAAGTCGCTGAACTGCACTTAAAAACGTGAGGAACATCGCAAATTGGAACAAGGGAAAGCCTATACCACCTGAATGCAAAAGACTTATGAGAATGGCAAAAGGCCGTGAACAAAGTATTTACGAAAAGTGGGGACACAACAAATATTGGCAGGGATTGCACTATTAGGTATTCAATCTGAGTTAGAGCTAAAACATCAACAAAACTACTTAAACTTGCCAGAGAAATTGCCAAAATGAAATGATAAAAACGTTCACTCGCAGGTAAAAAAGGCTACTCTAAGTAGCCTTTTCTTATTTATATTAGTTCGTTACTAATTTAAAATCATCAACTAAGTAATCTAAATCAAACTCAGCAAATTTCAATATCTCATTACTGTTCTGATATGGAATAACTTTTACACCTAGTTCTTTCATTCCTTTTTCCACAGTATCAAAAGCAGCTACAAACTCTTCTTTTTTATTCCTAGGTCTTTCAATCGTAAATAAGAAGTTATCTTCGTTCAAAGCGTTAGCTTGTAGTAAGTGCTTAACACGAGATATCCAACGATCCCCGTGGTCAACGAGTGCTAAAGGAGTCGCTTGATCAAATGCTAACGGCTTGATCGCTTTAGTTATATTTGCTTCTTTAGCTACTAGTGGAATCTTAAATTGACTGAAGCCAGTATCAAGACTTTGCTCTTTGTACCGAATGGTTAAAGTTTTCAGCTCTTGTCTAAGAGCTTTAACCATCTGTTGCTCTCGGTATTCCTTTGTATCTTTAAAGTCTCTTCCGATATAGCGATCAAAGAGTTGTTCAAGTGCAAGCTGACAATCATCTGTGATCATTGCACCAGTTTCGCCAAACGTCATCAAACCTTCTCTAGTTCGAGTCACTTCGTTCATTAACACAACAAGCTCTTTACCGCTAATATTCTTTGCAAAGTTTTGGATGTAATTTAATTCATCTTCAAAGTTTGCTATAGCTTGCTTGTAAAGTTGCCCTTCAAGATCATCGAAGAAATCAGATACTCTTTTAAATCTGGCAGGGGCTAATTTATAGCTTACAAATCCAGTTTTTGGAGCAAACGCAAGTATACCAACGTTGGCAAACTCTGATGTTTCTGCGAATGGCATAAAGCGAACAATCGCGAATTGTAAAGCTACTTTCATGATATGTCCTCCCAAAACGGTTCATCTAAGAATTTCTGCAATACTAACGTAATTTCTGTTCGAATAGTATCGATTGGATACATTTCTAACCACTCTTCTGGTATCTCACTGATGATATTGTCAATATCTTGCAGGGCATTTTGAAATTTTTCTGTATAAACTTCTTTATCGACTAGTTCTAAGCCATTCCAAGAGCCTGAACTTACATGTTGTTCTTTATGTTCATCAATTTTAAAGTCATCTGCAAAAGCTAGGTTATGATCAACAACACACGTTTCTTTGGTCTTTTGTTCTAAGAAAAAGTTAGGGTTTCCACCTTTATCAGTGAGGTTTCTATCATTATTCTGAATCCAATAATCAAAAATAAACAGATCACGAAGTAGCTGCTGTGGAACTTTCTGTATTTGATTATAGGTTATTTCTTGAATGTTAGGTTTATATGACGAAGCAAAACAATAACCAGCCTCTAAGTCAAAAGAGCTGTATTCAACTAGTAAATCATCAACCCAAGCGATTTTAAAATCCGGAATAGGTAAACCAAAGCTTTTCGCTAGATGAGCTACTATCCATTCTTTTACAAGCCCTCGACAAGTAGCACTGCTGCCTTTTACGACATACTGTTTGCCATCATCACCTTCACAGAGATACGGGTTCGTTCTGCCTTGCGCCATCATTCTTGTAATTTTTAAGATTTCTATCACGAAGTATTACCATATACAGCAAGCTTATTAGTGTCTGATTGGATATTACCATAAGTAACTTACTGAATTAATTGGTTATGCTAATAGAGTGATCAATAGTTGATAGTTTGATCGAAAATAAAGACTGAGCAGCCTCACACAGGACCGAGCGCCTTACTGATTGTTTACTATTCCACATACACTTTCAGTCCAGAACGCCACGTCCTCTTCTGGTGTCAGTTTATACGCCCACAACCTGAATATTTTACTAAACCTGCACTATCTATTTGGACAAGCACTTGATCTCATCAAAACAGATCAGAAGGCTGACTTCAGATAGACACCAACCTCTCTTAGTTGAGCTTTTAGATCCAAAATCTGAATATGAGCCAGTACAATATTAACTAAATTAAATATAGCTACCGAAAACATCATTCCAGCAACATAACCTGACCATGTTTGTTGCTCTGGGTGGTACATGGTATTAAATGACATCACAAAAAATATAAGGCTAGATAAACCCAACATATATTCATTGCAGTTGTAATGGTATGAATTAGTTGCGTAGTCATACTTGATCGTCACCTTCCCACCAGCTCGACCCAGCTTTAGGTTGATAGCACTTCCAACTATTTCATAATCAATATCATTCTTAGCAATGACGTCTTCCACTCTCTCAAGCATAATTTTATTCCTTTCATATCCCGTAAAGGGTCTGCTTTTGTTTACCCAAATGATCTGACCGTAAATTTCTAATACACAATTAGCCTTTCACACCAATACCATCGCTTTAAGCTTTGCCGCAATCACTAAATTTGCTCACAACCAGTAGCTGTTTACGATTGATACAGAAAGACTTACTACACTTTTACGATCACAGATCTCGCTATAAAATCATGAATAGCGCGTTGTTTTGCGTTGGAAAGCATCGATAGTATTTCTATAACTCCCCATGTGAGTGTTACAAGACCAACGAAGTGTGGTAATGGTTGAGTTCCTAGGCTCTCTGGGCTTTGCCCGTTGAAGGCGATTTGAGTATAAAAATAAAAAGAGAATGGCAACATTATGAGAGGTGCAATATCTCTCATCAGTGATTGTCGAAAAGTTAATATTCTGTCCTCTGAAAGATCGAGAACTTTTATTTTCAAAATCCACTTCCCAACCGTTTGTCCAAATAGAGCGTGCAGTATGACGTAATAAGCGACCCCAAGAGTCGAATAAAATATCCCCCAAAATAGAACCCCAAATGGATTAGCGCCTGACGAGAGAATGTAATCACCAATCCATTCAAACGGTAGAAGTACAAGCCCATCGATAAAAAATGCAAATGTTCTTCGCCAAAAATTCGAATATCTGTCCATGATCTCAGCTTAACTTTTACTTTCGATTATTGAAGCTACTCTCAAGAGCTTCTGCTTTGGTTTTCTGCGAGTCTTGATACGCCTCAAATACATCGCCGTTATTACGGCCACTAAAATGAAGAAAGCCGTGGACTAACATCGTAAAAAAGGCAATCACAATGACAAAAATAGGGGCTAAACCTAATTGGTTAACATTGAGCGAAAGTAGCCCAAGAACAAAAATGACAGCGGAAACAATCGCAATAGATTTGCTACGTGATGAGGACTTCATAAGTAACCTGATGTATAAAAAATTAAGCTACCAAGGGTACTTACCATCACTTACGCATTCTATGAAATGGACCACAAAAAAGAAAAGCAAGCGCAACATATAGATCTCACTTATATCTTGCTGCACTTACATTGACGTGGCTCGACATTTTTTCGACATCGATGGAAATACTCTATTTGTACTGAATTTATCTGTTTTCATGAGAAGAGTATTGTATGAATAAAAAAATGATATCCCTAAGTGTATTACTTGGCCTAACCTCATTTGGTGCAACAGCAAACAACATCGACGCACATGAAAAATTCCGTGGTGAACAATCACTAGAGGCAGATCAGTCTAAGTGGTTCCGCGAGCTAAGAATGGATAATTGGAACACAATCGTACCTGAGCAAGAAATTCGGAGCATTCTCGATAAAATCGACTCTGGTGAAACACTGCGCGATTTTAAAAACACCAACGAAGCTGGTCACTGGACTTATGAGTTCACTCAAGCAGCAGACGTTTTTGCAAAATCAGCAAACGACTATGACTCATACCGCAAAGCATCAATGATGTATTTGATTGCATCATACCCAAACCATCTAACTGACCACGAGCACAACGCAATTGAACGCTCTCTAGACATGTACCTTAAAGCAGAGTCATTGAGTAAAACTATTGATATCGAGCGTGTAGAAATGCCACTTGCTGACGGTGGTACTATCACAGGTCTTTTACATGTTCCAAAGGGTGCGAAAAAACCTGGCGTCATTCTTTACACTGGTGGCGTGGATAAAATCCTAACAGAACATCGCGAATCAATTGACGGCTTGCTAAAACAAGGCTTTGCTGTTCTAACTTTTGATATTCCTGGTGGCGGTTTAAATAACAACATCATTATTGAACTTGGTAAAGAAGATCAAGCTCACCAAGCCGCTCTAGCCTATGTGAAATCAAACTCAAAGCTAGACAGCAGTAATGTTGGTGCTCTAAGTTCATCTGGTGGCGGTGTTCCACTACTGACATTCATTCTTAATACACCAGAGCTAAAAGCAGGCGTGGCACGTTGTGCAGTGGTAACGGACGTTCTTACTGATACACAAGTATTCCACCATGCTCCATTAATGTCATCGATGTCTTACGGTTACCGAGTTGGAGTTAAAGATGTGAGCAATCTTGACTCTTATGGAGAATGGACGATTCCGCTAGCTCTTAAGACGAAAGGCTTCAAAGCCAATGAAACGGATGTTCCTGTATTGGCAATCAACACCAAAGATGACATGGTCAACCCGCCAGAAGAAATGAAATATACTGCGGGGCTTTCAACAAAAGGCGAAGTGGCATACTACGGTAACTCTGGACACTGTCCTGATGGCCCAGAAGCAGAGCAAGCTATCATTAGCTTCTTTGACAAATACATGTAATTAATTCACACGTATAACGCTAGCTAGCAAAAGCCCAAAGACTTAACTCTTTGGGCTTCTTTCTATGTCACATAAATAACAGGAAAACATAGATATATAAGCCAAGTTAATGTCGAGCGGGTTTATGAGAGGTGATTTGTGAGGGTTAACCTTTACCTTCAAGGCTAAAAGGGTATATACCTAACATTATATTATTAAAAAATGGACATTTCATGACGGTCAAAGAAGTCCTTCAAATCGGCAATGTCCGCTACTTCCTCATGTTTCGATGCAGCTACTTTGCGCGTTTTTACTATCCTGTATTCACCCTACTCTATTTAGATTACGGGCTAACCCTATCTCAATTTGCGATGCTTAATGTAGTTTGGGCTGCCACCATCGTACTTGCTGAGGTGCCATCAGGGGCATTTGCCGATACTTTAGGGCGCAAAAAGCTCGTGGTTCTATCTTCGATTGTCATGTTTATCGAAATCGCGATGATTGCCTTTGTGCCTACTGGAAACCCCAACTTGGTATTCATTGTATTTTTAGTCAACCGAGTATTAAGTGGCTTAGCAATGGCGCTGGCAAGCGGTGCCGATGAAGCACTAGCTTACGACACATTAAAAGAGCAAGGTAAAGAGGAGGCGTGGCCGCAAGTCTTACAGATCCAAATTCGCATCGCTTCGACTGTCGGCATTTTTGTCACCTTATTGGGAGCAGCAATGTATGACGTGAACTTTATGGCGACCGTCTATTCGTTCCTTGGATTAAACGAGCCAGAAAAGACTCAAGACATCATGCGTATACCTGTTTACGCCACCCTCTTTGTTGCAATGCTCGCCTTTTATGCTGCGATCAATATGAAAGAAGACAACAAAACACTGCCAATACATCACAGCAAATTAGCGACCACCATCGCCAGCCTTAAATTAACGCTAAATACGGGGAAATGGGTACTTTCCACACCGTATGTGCTGTTCATATTGCTCTACTACAGTTTATTCGAACACACATCGCGGATGTTTTTAACCATGAACAGCCAATACTATCGCGCCATTGATATACCCATTATCTATTTCGGTCTTATTGGAGCAGGGATCAGTGTGCTACAAATAGTACTAGCAGGGCAAAGCCGTAAGTTAGCTGAGCGAATGGATCCAAAAATGTTCATCTTTGTCATGGGTTTAGCAACGATGGTAACCTATTATTGCATAAGTTTAGGGTGGTCGATTTACGGGGTAATACCTGCATTAGTGCTAATTTTTATCATCATGACAATGAACATTTTTATTAGTTACCATCTTAATAAAAAGACCGAGTCAAACAACAGAGCAACCGTTCTAAGCTTCAAAGGGTTAATGTTTAATCTTGGATACGGTTCTATAGGTATTTTGTACGCCTACTACTACAAATTGCTGTCTCAGAACTACACCGAACAAGAGATGGAACAAAACCTTGATTTCTTAGCTTCACTGTCTTCGTTCTTCTACTACTTCACCTTTTTGTTTGTTTCGATCAGCACTCTGTTCTATTTCAAAAACAAGAAAGAACCGATATTTCAAGAATCTAGCGATAAGTAATCAGAATTTAAAGCGAGCATCTTTGACACTGAAAGATATAAACCGGAAAACGCATAGAACTAATAAACACATATTCTTATTACTCCACTACATCTATTAATTATCCCATTAGTGACTTGGTTGAACGACGACAGTCTGGCATTATGCCCAAGAAATCTGTGGTTATTACACGGTACAAAATGAACGAAGGTAGTCAGTGGTAGAAAACAGCCAACAATTAAGTCACCGTTACGATGAACACGGTTACTTTGTTATCAGAAATTATTTCGATGAAGCTCAAATTGCATCGCTTAGAGATGTTGTACTGAAATTTCATGAAGCATGGAAAGCAGACAACGAAGAGTTCTATCAAGAAGAAGCATTTAACTCCTCTTTAATTACAGGTAGCGAATACTTACCCACCGACGATAGAACCGTATTGTTTGACTTCATCAGCTCAAAAAAAGTGATGGACATAGTCGATGCGGTGTTACCAAACAACCCTGCTTTTATGAACACTCAACTGTTCTTCAACCCTATGAACCCACAACAAAAAGACTTCTGGCATCGTGACTGTCAGTACGACTACGACATTGATGACCAAATGAACGTCATCATGGAAACCCAAGTATTGCACCTTCGTGTGCCCTTATTTGATGAACTCGGTATGGAGCTTATCCCTGGTACGCACAAACGCTGGGACAACGAAGAAGAGTTTAATGTTCGCCAAGAAGTGAATGGTAAAGTGAGCAGCGACAGCATCTCTAGCGGTAAGCAGATACCGTTAGCCGCAGGAGACTTGCTGGTATTTTCAGCGGATATGATCCACCGAGGTCGATATGGGTTAGATCGATTGGCATTGGATATTTTAATCTTTGATTCGGCGGCAGACTATGCCGACTACGTTGATGATGATTGCTTACCAACTCCAGCAATCCTGAGCAATATTGCCGACCCAAGACTGTTTATGAACACCTTACACCTGAAATCGACAAGCACTACCTGATGCTGACGGCAAACATGGGTAGCTCCATCATATTTCGCTGAATTTTTGATCGAATAAACTCAACCAAATATGAATAATCTCAAAAATGGAATACCCTTACGTTTTTCGATTTACTTGGTGCTGTTCTATCTTTTTTCATTTCGAAAGAAGTAATCGGATAGAAAATCTATAAAGGAACGAATACTTTGTGGTTGGTGATCTACATCTTTATAAAGTAGATACATAGGCAATTTAAAAGGCTGATACTGATCCAATATTATTTTTAGCTCATTTGATTTTAGTTCCTTTTCTATCATCCACTTAGGCATTCCTGTCACACCCTGGCCAAGTTTTGCCATCTTCACTAACATTTCGGGATTGTCACTTCTAATTCGCTCATGCACTTTTATTCTTAGCTCTTCTTTTCCATCATAAAATCGCCACAAGTTTGATGGGTTAGATAGGGCATAGGTAAGGCACTTATGCTGCTCCAAATCCCTTGCTTTCATAATTGGCGGATGGCTCGCTAAATAATCGACTGACGCAAAATAGACAAGCTCATTGTCCATCAGCCACTTGGCTTTTAACCCCGAATCTTTGAGATAACTTGCTCGAATTGCAATATCAATCTCATCTTCAACCAAATTAACTAACTTATCTGATACCGACACATCAACGGTTAAATTAGGGTTCAAGTTCATAAACTCGTTGAGTGGTGAAGAAAGCAAACGCACGCTAAATGCACTAGGTACTGATAGTTTCAATTTACCCGATACAATAGTTTGTTCTTGCCTTAGCTGAGATTCAAATGTACTCAACTCTTCAGTCAGCTTTATCGCTAACTTCAAATATTGTTTCCCACCGTTTGTAAGGCTGATTGCACGAGAATGACGGTGGAATAATGTGATACCAATCTCTTTCTCTAACCAAGCTATCTTCTTGCTCACAGCGCTTTGAGTGATATTTAGTTCATTTGCAGCAGCCGTAAATGTTCCATGAAAAGCAACGCGGGTAAAAACAGTTAAGCATTGAATTTTGTCCATATGCATTCCTATTTAGAATCATAATAAGTCAAATAGTAGTCTACTTATGATGATTTAGGAATGCTTAAATAGCTATATCAAATTAATAAGGAGATAAACTTATATGTCGATTATTCAAGGGTTGCTGATTACATTTTTTTTGTTTGCAAGTTCCATTAAAATATTTGGATGGATCAAGCCCGTATTTGAACCTCAATTAGCCTTCTTTCATAAGTATGGCCTTAACCGAGCTTTAATGGTTGCCGTTGGGGTAATTGAAGCTATCGGTGCAATAGGAATGCTCGTAGGAATGATTACGGAAGAGTCGTTGCTAAATTCTCTAGGTGCAGGGTTAATTGCGTTAACTTCTGTGGGAGCAATGTACTTCCATTTCAAATTTGATACTTGGAAAGAAGCCATTCCTTCAATGTTAACACTACTACTTTCTCTGCTGCTGCTTTCGTCGTTACTAGAAATGCTGATTAGCCGTTAGTGAAAAAAATTAAATATCAGGCAACAAGACGCCTAACTTTATCCTACTAATAAACCCTGTGATTGATGAATGGATCCTTCTTACATCCTCAACCAGGGTAAGATCTCTCGCCGCCATAGGCTCAATGGTCAATCTACGTTCTTTCTCAAGGTTACTAGGGAAAATATAAATAGCTTACAACCCTATCGACCCCAAAAATTAATTAATTCTTGCTCTCTCAATTTAAGATTTTTAATTCACCAATCGCTCCATTCTCGACTCAATACATTAGCACTTCCTTAAAAATCAACGAATTGATTATTTTTCATACCAGAATCACACATTCATTCATTTTATAAAATCAATAATATAAAACAGAGTAATATCCTCGTGACAATCAATCCAATAGGTTGATTTATATCTACTTTTAAACAAAAGGATATAACATGAGCAACATTTCTAGTTCCTTCCTCGGCTTAAGTTTATTGATGGCTTCCAGTTCAATATGCTATGCATCGAACCTTGATCAAACCGATCCAATTGCAGATTTATTTCAGTCCTCGACACCATACTTTCAACCACAATGTCATTTATACGGCGTTGAAAAAAGTGTTCCCACTGGCTGTAATTACTACCTCTTAAACTTGAGTGACATTGTCAAGGAAGAGAGAAAAACATTCACGTCTGAGTTATTAGGGCTTGGTGTTGATAGCCAGTACGTATTGGTGACTAAACCAAGTGAGATTGAAAAAAGGGGTATATATCTTCTTGATGATCTTGATCCTGAATATCTCGCATCTAACTTAATGACTGAACTCAATAAGCGAAGCCGTAGTAAGAGGTCTGCATCCCAAGATAGTGGCAATGTGATGGAATTTATTGTTCACCGTCGCTTCAATGTTGAAAGAAAAGGCAAAGGGAATGTCACGTTAAAATACAAAGTTCGCTACTACAGCAAGTCCCCATTTTATGCTCGTTCTGGCGACAAAGATAAGTATGTAGAAATCGTATTGGCGGAAGGCTCTGGTGTTGATATGGGGATGGCAGATAGCTGGTCTGATATTTACCGTCGCTGGAATCATAATAGTAATACAAACTATGTCTACAACGAATATCTTGATGCTATTGATGTCAATATTAAGATTAATGACCCTACCAAGCTGTCATCAGGTCAGATTTATCTCAACGATCTCTACCCACGAATGCAAGATCAAGTGGAGTCAAAAATCGAGAAAGAAACAAGTACTAGCATTAAAGTTGGTTTAGGGTTCTCTCCTAAAATACCAATCAAAGATATTGAATATAAGTTTACGGATAAATACAGCATCACCAATAAAAAACAGTTTGGCCTAGTGACTAAAACCAATAAAGACGGCTACAACATTAAATATGTAAATAATAAATATGGGTCGTCATTGGATCCTGAACATGGTTTCTGCAATTTAGGCACCGCAGATGGCTGGTGCTGGGACTACGATGAACGTCGAGGTAACCCTTGGAATTTTTATAAGCTAAGAGAAAATAACTCTTTGGCTATTAGCGGATTACGTCCTGATTTTGTAGCAAAAGTGGCAGCGAAAGAAGACACAAATGGCTCATCTGACATTGTTGTCAAAACCACTGTAGATAGCCTCGCTCTATTTGGTCATAACCGTTGGATTATTGGTCGTCGTTACGCATCGGGTAGCCAATTATGGAATAGTAATACCGGAAGTGACTCTGACTGGGATACTGGTCGTGACTTTGAAAAGCTGACTTATTCAGATCAATTTTCTGTAACCGTTGATTGGAATAGTCCGTGGTTCTTAGGGGCTGACGCCGTAACCATTAAATCCACTTACTTAAGCCAAGAGAACGCGCAATGTTTGACGGTGGTAACCAATAAGTCGTTACAGTTTAAAGATTGTATCGATGGATCTAAATCTCAATCCTTTATTTATGATCAAGAGAAAAGATACCGTAGCGTCGCCAATATCGACCAATGCTTAGAAACGGCAGATGGCCAATTAACGCTGAGTTCCGATTGCCAAGATGACTTTGCTCGAAATACTCAGATCTGGTACTGGCAAGAGCCTAACGGGTTTGCTAATGATGTTCTGTACACAGTGAATAATAACAGGACGATCAATTCAATCGATGCTTCAACAGAAGTACCTAGCGTTATTACGCTCGACGACACAGAGAATATGCCAGAAAGCGTACTTTACACCAGTCGTTTCACGGATTTTAGTTCTATTAAGCCATAATATTTTTTAGATTATTAAACCAAATAAAACCGCTCACTTATTATATGCGTGAGCGGTTTATAGTAGTTATCTAGGTAGCATCTCAGGTTTGACAGTATTACTTTCTAACATCAAATCGCCACACACATCGGTGTATTTGAAATAGGGTCACGGAACACTCGAGCGTTGTTCCTAAAGCGTCTCCCAATGCTAATCCCAGTAATGTCAGAAATAGGAAAAGTTGTCCAAATATCCTCACTGGCGCACATCATTTCTGCTCAATTTATGAATACTACCCCTATCAGCAAACTAGATAACAAAATGCAAATTTCGCTCATTGTTTATTAAACGTCCAATGACCCATTTGCTTATAGTTTGATACCGAGATTCTGGCAAAATTGCCGATAATTAACAGAAATGAACAGGAGCTTAACCAATGAACATGATGCTATTTAGCAACGGTAAAATTCCGGGTGACCAACAGATTTTACAATACGGCCTAGAATGGATTCGCGCTGCCGTCGAGCGCACTCAAGCTAAAAAGTTACTCTTCATTCCATACGCAATGATTCGCGGAAATTACGATGATCGTGTAACGGCACTACAAGACATTTTAGGCCCAATGGGATGCGAAGTGACTGGGATCCATCAAGCGGATGATCCTGTGAAAGCGATAGAAGAAGCCGATGGTATCGTCGTGAGTGGCGGCAATACTTGGGTACTAAACAAAATGCTTCATGACTTGGGTTTAGTTCGTCCAATTCGTCAAGCCGTTCTTAACCACAACAAGCTCTACATTGGCTGGAGTGCTGGTACTAACATAGCGACTCCTACCATTCGCACAACGAACGATATGCCTATCGTCAGCGCTGCCATTCTGCCTTCATTAAACCTCGTTCCTTTCCAGATCAATCCGCATTACATTGAAGCTAATATTTCTGGTCACATGGGCGAAACTCGTGATGAGCGAATTGAAGAATTTTTAGCGATCAATCAACATGAGATTGTAGTGGGTATTCCTGAAGGCACAATGCTACAAGTGATTGGCGATAAACTGACATATCACAGCGCAACCGACGCGCCACTAAAACTGTTCAAGCATCAACAAGAAGCAGAGTACTACCATGAACATGATGAATTTGAATTCTTAATGTCCCATGGCTGCTAACCTGCCTCTCTAGCATAAACATATACGTATTGGCATAGCGAAACACGCTATGCCTTTTTAAATAGTGGCACCTATTTACTCGCGTCTTCTTTCTTCCTTTCACGCTGTAAACTTTGCTTAAAAACCTCTTTAATCATCACGTATCGTTCAGGCAGTTGACGATTACGTTTTTGTACCAAATACAGAGTCTCCAATACGGTTTCAGACGGGGTATGCACATGCAGGAAGTGTCTTTCTGCAAACATTTCAACCGCACTCTGTGGCAGTACAGTAAATCCAATCCCTTGAGAAATGGGCAGTAATATTTGGCCAATTTGGTTGATATAACTCACTACAGGAAAGCTATCACTATTAAGCGCAGCCAATTTCTTATCACCACAAAGATCAAAATAGAGGGATAAATAGTGCTCTGCATCAGGATGTTTCACTAGACCTAATTGAACCAAAAGCTCTGGGGTAATGGGCAAATCTTGATATTGACGAGGTAGGATTAAGCATAATGGCTCACTCGCGAATTTTTTAGATTGAAATAGGCTCGGAGTGGGAATATGCGTGACAACACCTAAATCAATACTGCCACTTTGAATGTCATCCAAGATCTTATGGTTGGGTGCCGCTTCGATATGTGCCGTCAACTCAGGGTACTGTTTTTGTAACGATATCAGCTGTGGGTACATCAATAGCGCCAAAGCACCAGAACAGGCCAAACGACACTCTCCTGATTGAGGGTCATCAAAGCTCAGACTTTCAAGAAGTTCCAGCTCGCGCAGAGACTGAGTCAGTGCGTAGTCATACACCTGTTGCCCTTGCTCGGTCAGCTCAAAACTCTTCCCTTCTCGCTTTAAAAGTTCATGTCCACATGCCAGCTCTAACTTTTTGATATGTTGGCTTACTCCGGGCTGAGTCATATACAATTTTTCAGCTGTCTGAGTAAAATGCCCCACTTCAACCAGAACCTTAAACGTTTCCAACCATTGTGGATTTAATGCTGCCATGCTTTTCTCTCCCAACCGTGATCTTTCGAGCATTCAATATCAGGAGAGATAATAACAAAAAATTATCATTAGATGGCAGGTTGATAAATTAGGGTTTTAATAAAATACTTGAGCCGTCGTTACCAATGACACTCTTACTGAGAGAGCGTTAAGTGCAAGGTTATGAAGCATCTCATCCACAGTTGTACAGCAATCAGTCACAACAGAGACTTCATACTTTTCTGCTGCTTTTGAAATGGCAGTATGCGTTACACAATTGTGCGTCATCATTCCACATATTAACAATGTCGTTATCTTATATTTATCAAGAACCTCTTCCAAATCAGTCTGCTCAAAACTATCAGCAAATGATTTGTTAACAACATCGCTATTCGGTGCCGCGGCCAAAATTTCTGGGTGTATCTTTACGCCTTCTGTACCAGGGCTAAAAAAAGGAGCGCTTACGGAAGCGATATGCTGAACATGAATAACAGGTATATTTTTTTTATGTGCGCATTTAATCGCTAATATCGTATTTCGTAAGGTTTCTTGGGTATCCCAAAGTGGATAATTTCCTTTGGGGAAGTAATCATTTTGAACGTCGATAACAACTAAAGCTTTCTGATCCATATTTTATTCCTATTTGTAGGTTGATTTGATAACACTTACTTTCGTAGCGCTATTATCGCTTCTACCTAAACCCACAAATAAGTGGCACAACTGACATAATAAAGGTTATAACTGACAACTGTTGTGTCACATTGAGAACTATTATGGCCATCCAGATCGCAATCATTGATTATCCAGAAAGCTTGAAAACAGCAACGTATGGTTTTATTGAGATGTTTCAATTGGCTAACCGAATCATTATTGATCAACATTTATCGTATCATTTCGAATCAACAATAATTCAAGTACCAGCACCGGACATCAACCCAGCCCTGAACCTTCAATTCGATATCATATTATTACCACCAAGTAACCAAAGTTCGTATTACCTACAGCCCGACCTGAATCTCATTGGATGGCTAAGCAATCAACATAAAAATGGTGCCATAATAAGCGCAGCTTGTGCTGGTGTTTTTATCCTAGCTGAAACTCAACTATTAAAAAAACGCTCAGTCACAACTCATTGGGCTTTATCGCAATTATTTAAACAGCACCACCCTGACATACCATTAGATTCAGATAAGATCTTGATCAACCACAGAGATGTTATTACTGCCGGAGGAATGATGTCTTGGCTTGATTTAGGATTTGAGATCGTGTCTCAATACTCTCATCCTCATGTAATGAGACAACTAGGAAAGATGATGGTCGTAGATACCGGGCAAAGAGAACAACGCTATTATCAACAATTCTCACCCATATTTAATCATGGCGACAGCGATATATTATCCATTCAAAAGATGCTTCAAACTGACTTTTCACAGCGATTCACAATAAGAAACCTAGCAAACCAATGCTGTTTAACTGAGCGAACGTTCTTGCGTCGTTTTATTAAAGCAACCCAACTGAAGCCAACCCAATATATTCAACGATTACGCATTCAGCACGCATGTCATTTGTTAGAAACATCGACTCAATCATTCGACTGGGTAGCCCACAGTGTTGGATACGAAGATGTCAGTGCGTGTCGAAAAGTATTTATAAATATTATGGGATTAACACCGAGTGAGTTTAGACAACGCTTTCACATTAACCACTCAGTGAATGCATCATTTAAATAAATAACTCTTTTCAAATAAATCAGCAGTAACAGGCTTGCCGTAAAGGTAGCCTTGTCCATAATCGCACTCTTCAAATTTAATGAAATCATCTTGGGCTTGTGTTTCTACCCCTTCGGCGATGACGTGCATATCCAACTTTTTACCAATGGCGATGATCGCTTTAGAAAGCTCTCTATCTTGCTCATTTTTTTCTATATTAGTGATAAAGCAACGGTCAATTTTAAGGGTATTAAAAGAGTATTTTTGTAAGTAACTTAAGGATGAATACCCCGTCCCAAAATCATCCAAAGACACTCTAACACCCAGTTGCTGTAGCTTCTTGATCGTACGCTGCGCAATATGCTCATCTTGCAATAAAATGCCTTCAGTAATCTCAAGCTCCAACGCCGATGCGGGTAATTGGTACAAAGTTAAAAGATCGGCAATATGTTCAGCAAAGCTCGAGTATCTAAATTGAACCGGAGAGATATTAATCGCGATTCGAAAGTCGCCCGGTTGTAGGACATACCATTTTGCAGCTTGGGAAATCGCAGTATGTAAGACAAAGTTACCGATCTCATTGATCTGTCCATTGTGCTCGGCAAGGCTGATAAATTGATCCGGCGGTACATTTCCTAAAATTGGGCTATTCCAACGCAATAGGGCTTCCGCACCGATCACTTTGTTATCCTTGAGGCAGAAGAAAGGCTGGTAGTTAAGGCTCAACTCTCGATTTTTAAGTGCATCGACTAAATTAGATTCAAGGTGATATCGCTGCTCAATATTTAACTGAGTTTGCTTCGTAAAGAATGTGTATTGAGAACCATCAACCTTACTGATATCCATCGCCGCTCCCGCTTTCTGTATCAATTCAGCTGCGTTATCAGAATCTGACGGTGACTGCGCTATCCCCATACAGCAAGGAATCGTGATGGTAAATTCGTCGATCGTAAACGGGTGATTACTGCTAGTTATGATTTGATTAATCAACTGCATTTCATCTGTTGTATCACTCTTAGGTTGCGCGATAACAAATTCCGCTCCCGCGACTCTGGCAAATAGAGTATCGCTGCTTAGAAAGCGCTGTACACGTTGGCTAAAAAGCTGCAGTAATTTATCGCCAATCACATAACCGTAACTATTATTAATCGACTTAAAATTGCGCAATCCAAAATAGATAATGGTTGTATGTGGTGATATTGAAGCATTTAACTGTTGGGTCAATGAACTCATAAAGCTTAAGCGATTAGGTAAGCCAGTGAGAGCATCGTAGCTTTTATAGTAGTCTACGGAATCTTCAATGACTCTACGGCTCTCAATTTCTTGAATCAACTTTTCACTCAATTTTGCCAGTTCTGAGGTTCTCTGTTGAACATTATTTTCAAGGATTTGATTCAGATATTGCAACTCGGAATGTTGATATAAGCTCGCCAAGTTAGCGTTGATTCCATTTTGAAACCGTTCCAATAACTGTCGGTAAAGTGGGCTGTATTCTCGTTCTTGACTATCTAACATACAAATAGTGCCAAATGGTGTCTTATCTGGCCAAGTTAACGGCAACCCACAGTAAGCGATCATTCCTAGCTTGATGTCAGGGTTATGATCCCAATCCTTATCCTTAAGTGCGTTAGGTATATTCAATTCACTCTGATTCTGAATCACCGTTTCACAGTAAAGGCCATTACCTAGCACCTCACTATCATGCCGGTGGTAAGGGTTACCTTGAGTTCGGCTCGCTGTAAATACTGAAATATCAGTCGCTGTGACTCTCATAATCAGCACCGCAGGACTATCGACAATCTCCGCTAAGAGATCGAGTGTTTGCTGCCAACCATTAAACATCTCATCAGGTACATCTATTTGAGAGGTATTAATATTCAGGTGACCAAATAGGTGCTCATATTGCAGTTTTTTAAGCTCGCTTTTATAGGGCATCGCATAGTGTCCTTGCTATGAATTCGACTCATATTCAAATAATAATAGCTCTTGTTTGCAAACATCGTTATGTCTTCGAGATGAAATTAAAGAGAATAATCTCCTCAACAATTCCGGTTCATTTACCCTTTACACTTGGTAATTAGACTTATCACCAATATCGAAATGAAGCGGCATTCGCCATTTTTCATAGGATAAATAAGCCAGCACTAAACCTGAAACGAATAACATCACAGCGGCCAACATCCAACTTTCAAACATCATCAAAAATGTGCTTAAAGCCAGTAACAGTGGTACCAATTTTAAACCTAGCACTTTAAAACAGAAGGACTCTTTTAACGCAATTCCGGAGAAGGTAATAAAAATAAAACCAAGAGATAGCCATGAATAAAACAGATTGGGATCACTCAACATCAAAAGAATACCAACCCAACTCGACCATGAGATCACCGCTCTCACAAGCTTATCGTAAACGTGTATATTAGCCGCGCTCATAGCCGTTGAGATACTCATGATCAGCAAGCACACTCTCTCCATATCGGCAGGTATCACCATCCACTCGGCTTTTCCTGCCAGTATTGCGGAATACATAATCGCCACTACCGAAAACAAGCTAATACCACTCCGATACAAACACACGCTTAATTTATCAAAGCGATCTAACGTCTCTTTATGCTCTGGATTTGCCACGATTTAACTCCCCAACTCTGACTTGTCATGCAGTATATACTGAAACTCAAACCACGTTCATAACCGCATTCACAGCTTCAAATTGATTGAAGTTTCAAGGTGCAATAACATCGCTCATCCTACAGCACAATAATCTTATGAAATTCCCTTTAATAGCAGTGAATTTTTTCAAATAACGTCACTCTAGGTTTTTAATTTCTGGGCTTTTAAATTCCATATTTTCATCTGTTTTACTCACTGTACATCTCAATTTACTCCGTCTCGCTTTTAGATTTCAAGCACAATTTAACATTTTGGTTACACTTAATGTATTCGCAATACCAATGTTAATGACAATTAAAAGTGATGTTCCTAGAGTAATGCATCAACTTATTGGTATTGGTTACAAGCAGTTAGGCATAACTCGTCATCATCGACAGTGGATTTGTCGAACTGAGCTACCAAAGGAGCTTGAGATGAATGTTCAGGCGTTACCTATGCATCGGTTTATCGACCATCAAGGCAATCTTGTTTGCCCACTCCCATCATGGGCCGACAAAGCAACACTAAAAGGGTTTTACTGCGACATGGTATTAACCCGCACCTACGATAAAAAAGCCGTCGCGCTTCAGAGGACCGGGAAATTAGGAACTTACCCTTCACACCTTGGTGCAGAAGCCATTGGAATTGCCATCGGACGCGCGCTCAATTCTGATGATGTTTTCATTCCATATTATCGAGATTTTCCTGCGATGTGGGCTCGTGGAATACCAATGGAGAAAAACCTCCAATACTGGGGAGGTGATGAGCGAGGCAGCGACTTCAGTTCAAGCAGCACCTCGCCAAACCACCCATCTCAACAAAGTTATGATTTGCCCTTTTGCGTTCCTATCGCGACCCAATGTACCCATGCCGTTGGGGTTGCTTCTGCATTGAAAATCGAAGGAAAACATAAAGCCGCATTGGTCACATGTGGTGATGGCGCGACTTCTAAGGGGGATTTTCTAGAGTCTTTGAATTGTGCGGGCACATGGAACATCCCATTAATTTTTGTCGTCAATAACAACCAGTGGGCCATCTCTGTTCCCCGCAGCCTGCAATGCGCAGCAGAGTTTCTTTCCGAAAAATCAGCAGGCGCTGGCATCTCTGGCATCACTGTTGATGGAAACGACATTGTCGCCATGTTTGATGCCATATTATCCGCGCTTGATCATGCACGAAAAGGGAAAGGAGCAACGCTCATAGAAGCAATAAGTTATCGCTTAAGCGACCACACCACGGCTGATGATGCCACTCGCTATCGAAGCGATGAAGAGCTTCATGAGGCATGGGAATTTGAACCGATCAGCCGACTAAAAACCTTCCTTATTCAGAAAGGCTACTGGTCAGAAAAAGAAGATCAGCAGTGGTTAGAACATTGCCAAAAAGTGATAGAGCAAGCCGTAGACAACTACCTAAATACTCCTGGTCAAGCCCCTGAAAGCGCCTTTGATTTTCTCTACGAATCTCTCAGCCCAGATTTGCACCACCAGCGAGATGAAATCATCAACAAAGCAATGCGTTTGCAAGGAGGCAAGCATGGCTGAAATAACATTGGTAGAAGCGGTCAACCTTGCTCTGCATTATGAGATGGCATCCGACTCTAACGTGGTACTTTTAGGGGAGGACGTGGGTGACAACGGAGGAGTATTTCGTGCCACTGTCGGTCTCAAAGAGAAATTCGGTTTAAAGCGCGTCATTGATTCCCCACTCGCTGAGGCGTTAATTGCAGGCGTGGCAATTGGTATGGCCTCGCAAGGGCTACGCCCCATTGCAGAGTTCCAATTTCAAGGTTTCATCTTTCCGGCCATGGAACATTTAATGTGCCATGCCGCCAGAATCCGTAATCGAACTCGTGGGCGTCTCACCTGCCCTGCAGTTTTTCGAGCGCCATTTGGTGGAGGCATCCATGCGCCCGAACATCACTCCGAGAGCATTGAAACCTTATTCGCCCATATTCCAGGTTTAAAAGTGGTCATCCCATCCTCGCCACAGCGCGCCTACGGTTTACTGCTGGCCTCCATTCGCAGTAACGACCCTGTGATGTTCTTCGAACCAAAACGGATTTATCGCACCGTCAAGTCCGATGTTGTCGATAACGGAAAAGCGTTACCTCTCGACAGTTGCTTCACGCTTCGCAAAGGGCGAGATTTAACTTTAGTCACTTGGGGAGCGTGTGTTGTCGAATCCCTACAAGCGGCGAATACGCTTTCTGCTCAAGGCATTGAAGTGGAAGTGATTGATCTCGCGAGTATCAAACCTATCGATATGGCGACGATTCTACACTCGCTAGAGAAAACAGGTCGCCTGTTAGTGGTTCACGAAGCGAGTAAAACCTGTGGCGTAGGCGCTGAAATTCTGGCTCGAACAGCAGAACAGGCGATGTGCTTATTAAAAGCCCCACCTAAGCGAGTAACAGGGATGGATACCATTATGCCTTATTACCGAAACGAAGATTTTTTCTTGATAAAAGAGCAGGATATTGTCCTAGCCGCACAAGAGTTAGTGGAGGGATGGAAATGAAATCTTTTATGCTACCAGACTTAGGCGAAGGCCTTGCCGAATCAGAAATCGTGCAATGGCACATCAACATTGGAGATCTCGTCAAGGTTGACCAGATTGTGGTGACGATTGAAACAGCAAAAGCGATCGTAGAAGTGCCCGCCCCCTACAGTGGTAAAATCGTCCGTCGATATGGTGAAGAGGGGGATGTCATTAACATCGGCTCCCTTTTACTTGAGATTGAAGAAGAGGGAGAACTGACGAAAGTAAACTCTGAACCGTCTCTATCCGAATCCACGCTATCTGGCTCTGAACAATCCGGCTCTAAGCGATCTAGTTCTAAACAATCTAACTCCGCTCAAAATGATTCAACCATCAGCAAGAAGCAAGATGCCGCAACCGTAGTTGGCAATGTATCGCAGCAAAACCATCACGTTAATATCGATGATTTTTGGATCGGTGGTGATCCTAATACGAGCACCGACAATCTCATTACCGCCATGCCTTCTGCTCGGCTATTAGCGCAGCAGTTAGGCGTAGACTTACACGAAATCGTAGGCAGTGGCGCTGATGGCTTGATCACCGATGATGATATTTACCAACAGTGTGACAAACAACTCCCTGGCACTGAAGTACTCAAAGGGTCTAGACGTGCGATGGCAAATGCGATGACGCACTCGCATCACAATGTCGCAGCAGTAACCATCACAGAAGAAGCCTTACTGATGAATTGGGCCGAAAATGAAGATATCTCCATTCGACTGATTCAAGCGGTACTCCAAGCCTGCCAACAGGAGCCAGCACTCAATGCATGGTTTGATGCTGAAACCATGACTCGATGCATTCATACCTCGGTCAATGTAGGCGTGGCAGTAGACAGTTCGCACGGTCTGTATGTGCCAGTATTGCGTCACGCTGATGAGTACAGTGCCAAAGGGATTCGTCTGTGGCTTGATAAAACGGTGGATGGTATCCGAGAGCGCAAGATCGGCAGAGAACAGTTACAACATGCCACCATCACACTATCCAACTTTGGTGCCATCGCTGGGATTTATGCCACACCTGTCGTGTCTCCCCCACAGGTCGCTATCGTGGGAGCAGGACGAATCATCCGCAAAGTAATCGTAGAAAACGATAAAGCGGTAGAGGTCAAAGCGATGCCATTATCGATGACCTTTGATCATCGAGCGTGTACAGGAGGGGAAGCGGCGCGATTTATTAAAGCCTTAGTAACACATTTACAGCATGCTAAAGTGCAATAACGCTCATCTGCCATAGCACTTGTATACAATAGTACTTATCTACAATAGCATTCATCGATGCGAATACTCGTGGTAGAGCATCAGTTTAGAAGAGAATAATTCGCTCACAACCCATTTACACTGAGCGAATCAATTCAGGCATGATTTCAAAGAGATCGCCGACGATTCCATAATCGGCGACCTGAAAAATCGGCGCATCTGGGTCACTATTGATCGCGACGATCACCTTAGACTCTTTCATGCCTGCTAGATGCTGGATCGCCCCTGAAATGCCCACTGCGATATACAACTCTGGAGCCACTATCTTACCCGTCTGCCCAACTTGAAGATCGTTAGATACAAACCCTGCATCTACCGCCGCCCGAGATGCACCAATCGCACCACCGAGCTTATCGGCAAGTTGCTCAATTAAACCGAAATGCTCTTGGCTACCCAAGCCTCGTCCACCTGAAATAACGACCCGAGCTTCGGGTAACTCAGGACGCTCACTTTCAACTTTCAGCTGCGACACAAATTCTGTCGATTGTGCTTTGATACTCTTGTCCCATCTCTCTATCTTTGCCTTTTTGTCTTCACTAGAAACAAGTTCCTCACTCTCTATGGCATCAAACGCTGAGCTTCGAATTGTGATCACTTTAATTGAGTCGAGAGATTTCACTTTTGCGAGCGCGTTGCCTGCATAAATCGGGCGAATCACGATATCTGGAGTTTGAATCTCAACCACATCTGAAAGCTGCCCCACTTCCAATAGAGCCGCAACACGAGGCATCAGATCTTTCCCAAACGTTGTCGCAGGGGCGAGTAGATGCGAATAATCTTGTCCGATTTCAGCAATCAACTCCGCCATATTTTCTGCCAGCCTATATTGATGATCACTTGAATCAGCGACAATCACTTTATCAACGCCACTGATTGCCGTTATTGAGTCGACCACCGTTTCACAACTATGCCCTGCGACAAATACCGATACGGCGCCTTTATCGTGCTGCTCACTACTCATTATTAGCAAGCTTGCGGCTTTGATAGTTCGCAATGTTTCCATCGAGACTTGTGAGTTATCGTGCTGTGCAACAACTAAAACGCTTAACGGTTGATCGTCCATGTGTTTGCTCCTCATCCCTACCCGAACAATGCGTACCTCTTACCACTACGCTAAATGACTTTGGCTTCACTCTTCAGTTTATCCACCAGCTCTGTCACGTTTTGCACTATGACTCCGGCTTTTCGCTCTGCTGGCGGCATCACTTCAAGTATCTCTTGGTGTTTCACCTCTTCAACCCCTAGCGCACTTGCCGTTAACACTTCTAATGGCTTTCGTTTGGCTTTCATTATATTTGGTAAGGAGGCATAACGAGGTTCATTAAGGCGCAAATCGGTACTGATAATCGCAGGTAGCGCCAACTTCAACGTTTCCAGACCACCATCAATTTCACGAGTGACTTCTACGCTGCTCTTATTACCATTCTCATCAGCAACGATTTTCAACTGCGAAGCAAATGTTCCTTGCGGACGCTGAGTCAGAGCCGCCAACATTTGTGCCACTTGATTGTTGTCAGTATCAATCGATTGCTTACCAAGTAGCACCAACCCTGCCTCGTCGAGCATTGATTCCTGCTGCATCACCGCTTTCAAAAGTTTGGCAACGGTAAGAGGCTCAGGAGGTGTGATGAAATCAATATGAATAGCGCGATCGGCCCCTAAAGCCAGCGCCGTACGCAACTGCTCCTGACAACCATGATCACCCGCAGACACCACAATGACTTCATCCGCATATCCCGTTTCTTTCAACCTCACAGCCTCTTCAACCGCGATTTCACAAAACGGATTCATCGTCATTTTTACGTTATTGTTTTCAACGGATGAACCATCACTTTTAACCCTAATTTTGACATAGGGATCGATCACTCGTTTGATTGCGACTAATACTTTCACAATGCCATCCTTATCAATGAACGCTACTCATGTCTGCCTTACTTTTGAGCTTAGTAAAGTTTACGTTTACGTCAACTGGACTATATTTAATGGTAAGTCAGCGTAATACAGCAGGGCTATCGTATGGGCAGTGAGCGTATGGACAAAGAGTGCATGGAATTTGACGTAGTAATTGTCGGTGCAGGCCCATCAGGCTTAGCGGCCGCTTGCAAACTCGCGCAATTAACCCAATTGGAAAACCGCTCTCCAATATCCATCTGCGTAGTGGAAAAAGGGGCGGAAGTTGGTGCTCACATCCTCTCTGGAGCTCTGTTTGAAACGAGCGCGCTAGATGAGCTATTCCCTGAATGGCAGAGCATGGATACTCCTATCTCAACCCCCGTAAATAACGATAAGTTTGTCTACCTCACCACTCAACATAACCACCTAACAGTACCTCGGGTGCTGACCCCAAACCCCATGCACAACAATGACGAAAACTACGTGATCAGTTTATCGAACTTATGCCGTTGGTTAGCACAACAAGCTGAAACACTCGGTGTCGAAATCTTCCCCGGCTTCGCGGCCACTTCCATCAATTACGATGACAATGGCACAGTGACAGGCATCAATACCTCAGAAATGGGACGAGACAGACATGGTGAACCTAAAGCTAATTTTGAAGCGGGAATTGAGCTAAAAGCCAAATACACTATTTTTGCTGAAGGGGCGCGTGGTCACTTGGGCAAACAGCTCATGAGTAAGTATCGACTTGATGCAGATAAACAACCGCAGCATTATGCGCTTGGGCTCAAAGAGATATGGGAAGTGCCTAGTTCCGAAACTAAAGCAGGAGATGTCATCCATAGTATTGGTTGGCCATTAAGCGAATCAGACAGCTCTGGTGGCGGATTTCTTTACCATTTAGAAAACAACAAAGTCGCGGTGGGGTTGATTGTCGACCTCAATTACAGCAATCCATACTTAGACCCTTTCGAGGAGTTTCAAAGACTTAAACACCACCCTGTTTTTAGTCAACATCTCAGAGGCGGTAGTCGTATTTCTTATGGCGCGAGAGCGATTGCAAAAGGTGGGTTTTCTTCCCTCCCGAAACAGCAATTTCCTGGTGGTTTATTGATTGGATGTGATGCTGGCACACTCAATGTGGCCAAAATCAAAGGGTGCCATACCGCCATGAAATCTGGAATGTTGGCGGCAGAAGCGATTTTTAACGCTTTAGAAAATGTGAATGATCAACCACTTGAGCCTGATTACGATACTCAGTTTAAAGCTTCTTGGCTCTATCAAGAACTCGAAGATACTCGCAGCTTCAGCGCCGCGATTCACAAGTACGGCAACCTACTCGGTGGAGCGTTGATTACTCTTGAGCACAATGTATGGATCCCTCTATTTAACCAACCTGAACCTTGGGTGATTCATGACAGAAAGGCGGATCACCTTCATCTAAAAGAACTTAGCCAGTGCCCGCCAATCACTTACCCGAAACCTGATGGAGTATTAAGCTTTGATCGAAATTCATCCGTCTACCTCTCCTCGACTCAACATGAAGAAAATCAACCTTGCCACCTCTTGTTGAACGACTCGACCATTCCTATTCAAAACCATTTATCTCGCTTTGATGAACCTAGCCAGCGTTATTGCCCTGCCGGGGTATATGAAGTGGTCATTACGGATAATGAAAAGCGATTTCAAATCAACCCTGCCAACTGTTTACACTGTAAAACTTGCGATATAAAAGACCCATCGCAAAACATTAGCTGGCAACCTCCAGAAGGCGGAGGCGGGCCTAATTATCGGGATATGTAGAGAATAGGATAGCCCACGATCACGTGTATCTATCACTTATCAAGCCCTTACTCTCCTGATATGGTCGATGGCTTGAGTTCCTCTTCATTAGCTCCCAATCACGATGCTATCTATCGCGGCCGCTTTGTTTTATGTACTCCCCCGCATCTTAGACCGTTTGTTCAAGTCTTAGCTAATTTCTTGCACAGTAACTCCATGCTAAAGTGGTTGCGTAGCCCCGCTAACCTGTTAACTTATTATTTTCCAAGAAATTAGCATTCAAACTAGGTACATTCTTAGTATACGGAACTCTTGGCAATACACTTCAAACTGCATGGGAGATAACAGTGCAAGAGGAATATATGGATTACTATGCGAATTTTGATGAAGAGCAGCGTCTCGTTTGTCAAAACATTACTCGCATTGAATTTGATACCACCATCAACCAACTTGAATTATTTACTCACTCAGCCGAAACGCTTACCGAGTTTGGTGCAGCAACGGGTCGTTATTCCATTTTTTATGCCCAAAAAGGCTTGGATGTAACCGCTGTTGAGCTCGTTCCGGAATTGGTTGCACAACTAAAACAAAATGCCGTTGATCAAAATGTTGAGCTAAACGTATATGAAGCAAATGCAACGGATGTTTCTTTTGTTCCAGACAGCTCTCAAGATATGGTGTTAATTCTTGGGCCCCTGTACCACATACAAGAAGAAAGCGAACGACAAGCTGTAATAAGAGAAGCTCATAGAATTCTTAAGCCAAATGGTGTTGTCGCAGTCGCTTATATCAGCCGTTTCTTTGTAGCCGGACTGCTTGCTAAAATGTCGAGTACTTTGATTTCACCACAAATACTTAGTGAATTGAACGAAACGGGATTAGTTACATCGAAAGAAGTCGATGCATTCTTTAGAACAGGATATTTTGCAAAACCTTCTGAAATTGAAAATTTAACTAAATCCGAAGGGTTCCGTATAGAAAAGCATGTGGCTACAGATGGCTTTGGACGTTACATCGGTTCTGAAATCAATTCATTATCAGAGCAACAATACCAAGCTTGGTTGCAGCATCATCTATTGGTGTGTTCTGAGCCATCACTTCTAGGTTCGAGTAACCACGGTTTGGTTATCGCACGCAAGTACAGTTAACAAATAACCATAAGTGTCGTTTAGTATTAAAAATAATGGAAACTTGTCGTATGAATAATCTTTTTACGTATATTGCCGCGATAAAAGGTGAAATGACGGGATTAAAACTGGTAAGTCATGAATCAATCGACAAATCTTATAAAGATCAGGACATAGCCGTTGATTGTGTTGAGTCGCTATTTCATTTTTCAAACGGAGTCATAATAAAGCATTGCACTGAGTCAGAGCTCTTTGAAACGACGGAACAAACATGTCCGGAGTGTTGGATTTCATATGAGGTAATTTCAGACTCAAAAAGCACTAAGGTACGCCCCATAAGAAAGACCTTCACAAACCATTGCCAAGAGATTTTTTGGCTAAAAATCAATAAGCAACAGATAAGCCCATAACAAGAGGCCGTTGCTAGCCTCTTGTTGTTGCATACTCTGGTGTTGTTCAACGAGAACTTGTATTGGGATTATTACCAGATCCAAATACAGTTAATAACTGAGTTGGCGAATGTTTCCAATTGAATGCATTATCGATCATTGAGCTAGTCGATTAATATAAGAGCCGCAGCTCTGGTTCTGAGTTGATTTTTGCAACAACCACCTAAGATCACTCTCGAACTTTGTCTTTTCAGTATCAATCCGATAGCCTTTGCGCCAAAGTAGTGGGTAACCACAGCATCGGAATAAACATCGTCAACGAGGTTCAAACATTGAACGACCAATCGCCAGTCATCATTATTGAAGATGAATCTGCCATTGCAGACAACTTGATTCATGTTTTAGAGATGGATGGCTACCACGTGGAGTGGTTTACAACGGCAGGAGAAGGCTTGGCATTTTTGCAAAAACACTCAGCACTTCTGCTCGTGTTAGATGTCGGATTACCTGATGGTAACGGCTTTGAACTGTGCAAAACCATCCGAGAATTTTCTGACATTCCGATTATCTTTCTAACCGCTAGGAGTGATGAAATTGACCGTGTCGTTGGCTTGGAAATTGGAGCTGACGACTACGTGACTAAGCCATTTAGCCCTCGCGAAATGCTGGCTCGCATCAAACTTCGAATCAAAGCTAAAGCGCCTATGGCTGAGTTAAGCCCAGAGTCAAAACCAGAACGAAGTCCAGCCTTTATGCAACTTCAACCAACCCATGATTTAGTCGCACACAACTTTGATTACGGTGTTGGAGGCAAAATGCTTGGTCTTACTGCCGTTGAGTTTAAGATCCTTGATAAGCTTATTTCCATATCTTCTAATGTATTGAGCCGAGAGCAGTTAATGATTGCCGCAGATATGACGCCAGAGGCAGCGTACGAACGAAATATCGATACTCACATCAAAGCCATTCGCCATAAGCTGAAGCCGTTTGAGATGTCTGAACGAATTTGTACCAAACGTGGCTTTGGTTACTTCTACAGTATTAAGGGAGAATGATGAATCGCTGGCCAAGGATCCCGCTTGGGTTAAGGCTGTTTTTGCTCTACTTTATCTTAGTAGGAATGACGGCTTATATGGTGAGTAAAACCGTTGTTCAAGAGCTTAAACCGACAGTACGTCAAACCACCGAAGAAACACTAGTTGATATGGCGAACTTGCTTGCAGTATTGGCAGAAGAGGACGTTGCCAATAGCAAATTATCAGAGAGTCGTTTTTCCCAACTTTTAGCGGCTTATGGCCAACGAAAACCACACGCACGCATTTGGGAAATTGGGAAAAAAGCGATTAACCATCGAATTTATATTACGGATAAACAAGGCACTGTAATTGCGGATTCTTGGCAGCAAGACATCGGCAAAGACTACTCACAATGGAACGATGTATATCTCACGCTTCGCGGTCAATATGGTGCGCGTAGTACCATTGAAGATCCGAATGACCCGCTCTCAACCGTGATGCATGTCGCTGCGCCGATTTACCACAACGGCGAAATCATTGGTAGTGTGACAGTGGCAAAGTCCAATCGCTCAGTTCAACCATTTATCGACCTCTCTAAACGTAACGTGCTGTTTTGGATGGTGTGGATGAGCGGCTTAGTGCTACTTGCAGGTGCCTTGTTTGCTTGGCGAATTCACTCAGCATTGAATAAATTGGAAGTTTACGCGACCAAAATGGGCGAAGGAGAAAAAGTATCTAAACCAAAATTTCGCATTTTTTACGAATATGGAACGCTCAGTGATGCGCTAGAGAAAATGCGCAATCAACTTGACGGAAAACAGTATGTCGAAGAGTACGTTCAGACCCTGACTCATGAGTTAAAAAGCCCGCTATCTGCGATCAAAGGGGCAAGCGAAATATTGCAGATGCCGTTACCTGAAGAAAAGATCGCTCGGTTCGCTGGCAACATCGAACGAGAAAGTGATCGCATGCAATCACTGATTGATAAGTTACTTGAACTGGCTCGCCTTGAGAAACGTCCAGAGCTTGAACAAGTCGAACAGATTCTAGTACACCAAATGGTGAGTGAAGTGGTTGACTCTGCGGACGCGCGTTTGAGTGGTAAGGCGGTCACTGCGGAAATCAAGATTGATGAAAGTCTCGTGGTGCTTGGCGATACCTTTTTACTTAAGCAAGCTACCTTTAACTTGATGGATAATGCGCTGGATTTCGCTTACTCCGGAGGACATATTGAGTGGAAAGCAGAAATGGCTAAGGGCAATATACGACTCTCTATTTTCAACTCAGGCCCTCACATTCCAGACTATGCAATGCCTCGATTAACTGAGCGTTTTTATTCTCTCGCTCGTGAAAATGGCGTTAAGAGCACTGGATTGGGACTCAACTTTGTAGAGCAAGTAGCTAAGCTGCATAAAGGTGAACTACGAGTAGAAAACATTGAATCCGGCGTGAAAGTGACTCTGATTTTACCAACTCCATAGAAACTCCACATTAGCTCCATTCGTTCTCCAAACTGCTGATTTAGATTATCTACATCAGCAAATGGAGAATAAAACATGAAAAAGATCCTCAATAACCAGCTCGGCATGAAGTTCACCTTCGTGCTGTTTTTGTTTGTCTTACTGCAAATCCCTCTTTCAATGGTCACTGGGCTGATCTCAGAACGTTCGTATCGCCAAGATGAAGTAAGGAATGACATAGCACGCAGCAGCAGTGGCGAACAACGCATCATTGGTCCTTTCATCATGGTGAACTACACCGAGACCAGCTATCGAGATGAAAAAGTCCAGATTAAAGAACGCCGTAAATTCCTCTTACCTAATACCTTCGATATGAGCGCTGATCTGGACAGTTTTGAAAAATATCGCGGTATTTACCGTGCGCGTTTATACAAAGCGCAAGTGGCGCTTAACGGTGTTTTTGATGCAGACGACTTAGCGGCACTGCATGATCTTGATATTAAAAACATCAGCCTTGTGGTTGGCATTGAAGACAGTCGCGGACTGATTCGCCTTGATGACATGACGCTCGCAAGCTCAGATATTGAAGTGATACCAGGAACCGGATTAGATCAGCTACCACAAGGTTTCCATAGTGAACTAAAACTGGATGACCTGAAAACAGAACAACCTTTGGCATTCGATCTTAACTTCTTACTCCAAGGGATGGGACAACTGCAAGTAACGCCAATTGGCAGCGAAACTACGGTGGAATTGTCTTCTCCTTGGGCTCACCCTAGCTTTATCGGTGACTACTTACCAGTGGCGTCAGATATATCTGAAGATGGATTTAAAGCGCAGTGGGTAAGTAATAACTTCTCTACCAATATCGCGCAATTATTCCAAAGCTGCCTGTCATCAAACAGCGCTTGCTATGAGCTTGAGCAACGACAAATGGGCGTGGATTTGATTGATCCCGTTGATCACTATCTGAAATCTCATCGCGCTGTGAATTACTCACTATTAGTGATAACGCTAGTGTTCGCGAGCTTCTTTCTGTTGGAACTGTTTCAAGCGCGTCCAGTCCACCCTGTGCAATATGGGTTTATTGGCTTAGCTCTGGCGCTTTTCTATTTGCTGCTGATTTCGATGAGTGAGCACCTAGGTTTCAACTGGGCATATGTCGTGTCAGCGGTGGCATCGACGGGTCTATTGAGCGTGTACGTCAGTGGTATGTTGAATAACCTAAAGCATGGCACGGTATTTGGTGTGTTATTGCTTACGATCTACGGCTTATTGTTTGGGTTGCTTCAAGCAGAAAGTTACGCGTTAGTCATGGGCGCATTACTGTGCTTCGCGATTTTGAGCTTCACTATGGTGATCACACGCAACATTGACTGGTATGCCCGCCATATAAAAGTGGAAGACGAAGTAAAGGCTGCAAATGAAGATGCTTAAACAGAATATTTTTGCCCGTCAGCAAAGCGAAATGAATGACCATAATACCGGTATTTACTTTCGTTTTTCTACAATAAACGGGCTTAAAAGCTTCATCTGTTTCATCGCTCTGGTGGTCATCGCGCTTTACGTTCGAGACAGCTTTATTCGCCCGACATTCGGTGATGTGTTGGTTGTTGTTTGGCTTTACTACTTGTTGGCGAGCATCCTCTCAATGCCCGTCAAATGGCTCGCTGCGTTGGTGGTATTAATCGCGTTTGTTGTCGAATTTGGACAGCTATTACAGGTGGCGACTTGGCTTGGTATCGAATCACCCTCAATTCTAGCCATAATTTTAGGCGCGACATTTGATTGGAAAGATCTGTTTGCTTACGGCGTAGGAGGTGCATTGTGTTGGTGGATGGAGGCGAAATGAAATCGAAATTAAAATTGAAAGTAGGTTCAACAAAAACTCTTTTTGTTCAGCCAAAGCGACGCTTTCGTAAAAGAATCAGCTTGCTCAAGCAGGTCTATCTTTGGTCATTAACCAACAAAGAGCAGCCTTAGAGTAAATTGGATGAGTTTTTCTTTTAGGCTCTCGCATTCTCGAATAACCCAAGTGAATCTTAAGCTCACTGTTACTCATGGTGAGCTTAGATTAATTTTATAGCTCTTCGTTAATGATCATTTAAGCCAGATTTTGGGTCTCAATAAAAGCTGACAATTTTTCAATATTCTTAACTTTTAATTGGTTACCAATCTTTTCGACAAACCCCAAGTCAAGCAATTGATGAACCACACGGCTATAGGTTCGCTCTGAACAACCAAAACGTTCAGCTTCTTTATATGCCTGAGCAAAATTAATTTTAGGTTTAGCTTCGAGGTAGCGTTGCTCAATATCCCAAGCGACGTTGTAAATTAAAGGATATAAAATTCGGTTCATTGCCACCGACATAGTATCCTGGTATTTCTCTGACAATGACTGGCTTAGCCAAATAGCCAGCATGGGCTCTTGCTGCATAAATTCAGAAATAAGGCTTACAGGTACAACTTTAGCCTCAAGTATATCACTGGCACGGATATCAAACTGGCACTTGGTATCTGTAAGAAATTCGACTTCTCCAAACAAGCGATTGTCGGCAAAAAAGAGACCTAAACTCAAGCCACGTCCATTCTTAGCGGTATGATCAATACTGTACTCGCCCATTCCAACCCAATACAGCTCGCAGATCTCTTGTCCTTGTTTTAGTAAATAGTCACCAGGCTGAAAATGTTTGGTTTTTAGTTTTTGTTTTTCCAAAAGCTGACAGAATAACGCATGACCATGCTTCGATAATTCTTTGATTTTATTCACTTCGATGACCTGCGATTATTTTTGTGAACAGAACAACTCCGATCCAGACAAGTGTCCTGATGCTTTTAAGTAAGTAGGAATAACATAGCAATAAATCTGTTAACTGTTAAGGGTATCAATATGACTCCACATATTAACGCACCTCAAGGTGCATTTGCTGAAACTGTATTATTTCCAGGTGATCCACTGCGAGCAAAGTACATTGCCGAACATTATCTAGAGAGTGCTAAGCAAGTTTGTGATGTACGAAATATGTTTGGTTATACCGGCTATTACAAAGGTAAAAAAATATCAGTAATGGGGCATGGTATGGGTATTCCATCTGTCTCTATTTATGCCCATGAGCTAATCAACGAATACAATGTAAAAAAGTTGATCCGTGTAGGTAGTTGTGGCGGTGTTTCCGACGATATTTTTGTTCGGGATATTATTGTCGCAACAGGTGCAAGTACGGCTTCTACAACAAATAGAACACGCCTTGCCGGTTACGATTATGCAGCGGTACCAGATTTTGAATTACTGAAAGCTTGTTGGGAAACTGCTGATAGCCATAAAATTCCTGCTCGTTTCGGTAGTATTTTCACGAACGATCTATTCTATGGAAAAGACCCAAATCTAATGCCAGCTCTGCTGAAAATGAACATTCTTGCTTGTGAAATGGAAACTTCGGCATTGTTTGCTATTGCTGCAGAAAGCCATGTTCAAGCTCTGAGTATTCTGACTGTTTCTGACCATATCATTAGTGGAGAAGAGACAACTGCAGAAGAGCGTGAAACCACCTTTAACCAAATGATGGAGCTGGCTTTAGAGACAGCTCTTAAGGATTAAGGATTAATGATGTTAACTCCGGATATGCTGGGTTACCTGGCTTCATTATTCGTCGGCATATCGCTTTTAATGAGCGATATAAAAAAGCTTCGTTATATTAACTTTGTTGGCTGTATCGGGTTTGTGGTGTATGGCTTAGCTATCGGAGCCTGGCCGGTAGTCTTTATGAATGGCTTTTGCGCTTTAATTAATGTTTATCACATCGTAAGGATATATAAATCCAGCCAAAAAATAGCCGTTTAATTCCCGCGATTTATTATCAAAGGGGGATAACATACATCCAATAGTGCTTTTTAATATTCTTGAATGAATATAGAAAGAGAGTGTGTGTTTTTCTATTAACAATAAAATATAGAGCGCCTCAAAGCCCAATTCACTTGAGGCACTCTATTGTTAATTCTCTAATACGTGAAACATTCTATAGGATAACTTGACTCGAAAAATGGCATCCTTTGAACAAAGGTATGATGGCAGTTACTCTTCGTCTGTCACCAGTAACAGAGAAAAAGTGTTCGTCGGTTCTAGTGGGTTCCAGTTGTATACTTCGCCATTCACTGAGTCAAACACCATTACGTTTGAACCATCACCGTTCGGAGTGTTACTCCAGATATAGCCTGCATAGTCACCAACTTCTAGTGTGTAACCACTTGCGAATGCAGTGCCGTTCATCGCAGGGCTATGGCAAGCACGTTCAGTCAACGCGACCAACTCTTTAATATTAGGTAAGCGCCAGTTCTTTTTGCCAGCGAAGTCATACAAAGCATGGTTGCCTGATTCATTTCGAATTTGCTCTGCGGTTGATAGAGCTAACTGCCATGACATCTTAGTCGCGGCGCCAGAACATGCCTTATTCGCTGTATCCCATAATTGTCCTACAGGACAACGCATCCACGTCAGGCTCGTTTTTAAGTCAGTTATCGTCCCAGCATCAGAGTAAGTGTAACGAGAATTTGGTGCTGTCTTGCCAAAGTCTGTGGAACATTCTTGTGCCGCCATGGCAACTTGAGAAGCCAGAACAAGAGATAGCGCGGTCATTAATTTCTTCATTTTATTGGCCCTTAACAGCTACTAGACGGATTGGGAATTGGTATGACGTACCAGTGTCACGCTCCACTTTGTCAGAATAAATCTCAACAAAGCTAACGTAACCTCGGTCTGCACCTTTCGCAGCCACTACTGCAAATTGAAGCGCACCTTCATAGTTATAAGTAGAGTAGTTGTTAAATGTGAAATCACTTAACCAAATTGCACCCGATTCAATATCTGGACTGCCCTTACCCTGCTGGGGGAAGTAGGCCATCGTCATACCATAAACATTACCGTCAGTATCTTTCTCTGTCTCACCTAAGTCCAGAACATCATAGAACTCTTGGTATGTTGGTAGACGCCAGTCCGCGATGCCACATAGCGACTGCTTGTTTATGTGTTCAACATATTGACTTGTTGAACACATGCCATCAGCGGCATCCACACAACCAACCACTTCGAGATCTTCGTAATACGGTTTGAATGTTGCTGATTCAAAAACGAATGTACGATCTTTAAATTGAACAGAACTCGCGTCCGCACTCTTGTTTTCCCACACTAGACCAGTGCGCTCATCCATTGTACAAGCCCACTCGGTTGCGTCCGCAGCCAATGTTGCGCCTTGTGAATCTAGCTTAACGAACTTAAAGCCAGCACCTGTTGATGCCTGCTTGTCATCTTTATCAAAACCGTATTCCGCATCTTGACCAGGGTAAGAAGTTTGAACTTCTGCTACGTCTGCAGCGCCATCAGCAAAGTGAAGAACTACGCCAGTATCGTTACTGCCAACGGTCTGCTCTGCCACCGCTGAAATTTCCTCTGCAAACGCTTTTGCCTCTGCTTGAGTCAGTAATTCTGAAGCTAACGATTTACTTTGATAACTCAGGCTTTGAGCAAGCAGGGCAACCCCTTTCGTCATTTGATCAGGCTGCATTTCTGCCAACAGTGCTACCGCGTTTTGCTCTAGGTTATCGAACTCACTAGCACTTGCATTAGACATGACCGAACCAGACAGTGAAACGCCTGCATCGGTGAGTTGAGCTTTTACAATTTCTTCAGCTTGAGCGACGGTTTTACCATCCACAACCAAACCTGCCATCAGCGTCGTAACACCGTTAATTGTATTTCCAGTCGCTAGATTTTGGCCCGGAGTAGCGAGGCTAAGTGTCTGACTTGAACCTTGGTCAACTTGAGCCAGAATCGTGCTAGTCAAAATGTTTTTGTTGCTCGAGTTCAGCGCAAATTTACCTGAATTATCACTCTTTGTATTTGGCTCAGTCGAGTCACAAGCAAAGTTTTGGTTTAAGTCGACACATACTGGTGTATCAAGAAGTGTGCCTTGTGAAACAATGGTGCCCGCTACATCATAAGTCGGCGCTGTCGTGTCACCACCAGAACCGCCGCCACAGCCAACTAGGGCTAATGATGCAGCAATGAAAGAATATTGAAACTTCATAGATTTATCTTCTTTTGATTAATAGTATGTGGTTTATCGAGAGCGAATAACTCTCACCATTGAAAGCAATAACAGTCCAAATAAGGCAAAAGGCGAACCACTACCACCCGCGCCACCGCTATCACTTTCATTAGTGGTATCAGCACTGCACTGATACTGAGCAAAGTGACTCACACCCCACTCTTTCAACACCCCAGAGTTTCCTGACACACGGTCAGATACTTCGAGACGCCAAGTACCCCAACTCGGTTGACCGACAAGTGCTTGTAGCTCCTCGTCGAACTGAGCTGTGAAGTAACCTTTAAATCCATTGGTATTGCTTGATTGATGGCTGAGTAACACAACCGATTTACCTTGAGGTGACACCAGCGTCACTTGTAGATCTTGTAGTGAGTCATGCTCGATATTCAGGTAAACCGCGAAGGAATCGTCAATCGTGCGAGATTTGTCTGATAGCGTTTGAGAGAATAGTCTGTCGCCCTGTTCAGGCAACGAAGAGTTCACTGCTTGAGGTTGTATTTCTAATTTTGGTGTCCCATTCACTAATGCAACGCTCTCTGCCCATTGATGTGTCTTCAAGCTGTCGCCAAATTGGTAGTCCAATGACACTGTAGAATCAAACTGCATACCACAGGTTAGATTGCTTGGAAGCGCCACTTTCATTGCGCTTGCATCTGACAACGTTTCATCAATATCAAACACCGATGCATTGTTCAGCAGCCATTGACCTTTGATGTTGGCTTCTCGGCCCATTTGACTGAGGTTTAGCCCAACATTCTGACTTTGCGCGATGTATCGAGCATCATAACGAACGCGAAATGGTGCTTTAAGTAAGTTATGTTTATTAAAGCTGTCCGTTAGTAACTGGGCATACTCTTTGTCCGGGAACAAACCGCTTGCGGCAAATACCGTCGATTCCGCAAGATCATGCATTTTTACTCCACGCCCAATTCCGAACATGCCCTCTAGAATGATGGTATCAAACTCGCGAAAAACGCCGTCAGATCCATCACCATAACGCTCAACCGAAGCTTTTAACGCTTGGAACAACGGCGTAGACCATAACTCGTCACCCAATTCGCCACCGACACTGACGTGCGCGGGGTATTCTGAGTTTTCAAAGTAACGAGCGTGCTGATTCCATAAACTGCGAGTCGTTTTACGTGTACCGAACACGCCATCCCAGTTGAAGACCGTATCCAGATCGAACTCTTGACCACGACGTGACGTATCAAGGTATTGAATCTTGTAGCTTGCGCTGCCTGCCCAGTAATCAGCAAAACCTTCTGCAATAGCGCCGGTATGACCATAAGCCCAGTCCGGTACGATTTGATAATGAATACCATGACCAAACTCATGCAGAACCACATCCCCATCGACCGCATCAGGAGAAACGCCACCCACACCAAGCATCAATGCTTTCGGTCCGTAATAGTAAGTAGAGTTGTCTTTTGATAACCCTCGTGCGTCAAAACGCAGCGGCTCATCAAACAAATCGTAGGCTAAGCTCGTCAAATATTGCATCGAGCTATCAAGGTGGTAAAACGCCATTAATTGTGGAAACGCATTGTCTACAAACTCCGTGTTTTGCATCTCCGCCAGGCTATCAAACGTTTGAACGCCTTCTGTGGTGAGAAAATTAGACGTATCGAGTACAGGCGCTTCACCAGGTGCTGGCACCGCAAACAATCCGGTTGCGTCTACTTGCTTCAATCGCGGATTAGACAGATAGAACTTACCGCCCGACTGTAAAACCTCAATAGATTTGGTCACGTACTCAATCGGCTGAGGGTAATCCGCTAAGGATGCCCAAGTAGAATCAGGTGCGGCTTGCTGCTGCATCGTACGTAAGTCAGGGTTGAATAGAGAAACCTCAATATCAATCAGATTACCCGAGCTAAGTGCTGGAGGCTCTTGCGCCTGTAGCTCACGCGGCGATTCTAACTCTGCTGCGATCATCGGTTCACCATTACGGATGATCGTATCTTCAAAGCTTTTAAACACACGAACGACATGATGTTCTTTGTCGGTTGTGACAACAACAGTACGCTGCGCTTGATACTCCCCCTTCACCCAAACGTCAAAATTGTAATGTGCACCAAGTTGAGATTGTGTTTTGTAGCGATACTTAAACTCTCCGGCATTGGCATAATTCGTGTCGAGGTACGTTTTCGCTTCTGCTTCATTATTCACACTGGCACTGGCTGCTGGATAATCCCACTCAGCGGCCTGTACCGTCGTGGCACAGGTAATAAGGAGTGAAAGCGCTAATGGTTTTAACTTCATGATTTCATCCTAGAATTCGTATTTAGCATTCACTGTGATGTAACGGCCTGGCTCAGTTGAGTAGCGTTTGCTCTCTTCTGCGATCCCTGCAACGTCTTGGTAGCGGATGTACTCTTTATCGAACAAGTTCACGACGGTCGCACTCACACGAAGATCTTTGGACACGTGGTAAGTCGCACCAATATCAACCGTGTTCCAAGCACTGGTTTGTGCACATTCGGTTGCTAAGCCGAGGGAAGTTTGACACGTTGGAACGCGATCCATCGCAGCGGCCCAATTCCATAATGCGTAAGCACTAAAGTCTTGATTGGTGTAGTTCACTTCGACATTACCTTCGAAAGGTGTGATGCTTCGAATGTAGTCACCGTCGGCTTCTTTTCCGTCTACATAGCCAAACTTGGTACCTACATTCCACTCTTTGGTTAATGCATAAGCGGCAGAAAGCTCAGCACCGTATGTCTCTACGCCATCGAGGTTTTGGTACTGCTTGATGTAATTACCGGTGCTTGAATCAAAGCCTGTCGTCACAACATCGATGAAGTTTTCAAACTTGTTGTAAAAGGCAGAGACGTAAAGATGTGCGCGACCGTTATCGAACTTATGACCAATTTCGAATGAGTCTGACGTTTCGGCTTCTAGATCTAAGTTAGGTGCGATAACAAAAGGCGTTAACGGAACAAAATCATGGTTTACGAAACCATACGCTTTGTCGTATTCCGGAGCGCGATAACCATGGTTGTAAGAAACATAAACAATGTTATTGGTGAACACTTCTCGAGAAACCGACAAACTTGGAGAGACTTCCGAGCTATCAATGTCTTTCAGTGGGAAGCCGCCAACGTCACCTTTTCCATCAGGCGTAAGACGGTGTGCATCAAAGCGTAAGCCGCCAGTAATAGTCCACTTATCCAGTTCCACCATGTCTCTTACATACAAGCCGATGTTGTAAGCACGAGCGGGAGCAAAAGGTTGCTTGGTAGAAGGCGTAACGCCATTCCAGTCAATTTTAGAGTCGCTATCCGTACGTTCGTAGTAATCGGTAGCCAGCTCAACACCGTAAGCTAATTGATGATCAGTGTTTGCGGCATAGAGGGTATGAGTAAAGTCGCCTCGAAAGCCAATCGTTTCATCAATGAACGTCTTATGCTCTAGCTCGCGACGCTTGGTCAGCAAGCCATTATGATCGACTTGTCGCATTAGACGGTTTGTGTCTTCAGCCACTTCGGTATGACGCCAGTAAATCTTAGTGTCTAACTCTTCGAACCAAGTCGGTTCCAGCGGCGTGACTTCGGCACCGATATACGCACTGTACTCTTCTGATTTTTCATCTTCGGCAAAGTTTTCAATATGCCAAATGCCGTCTGGCTGAACGGAAGGCGACCCTTCTAAGCGCTCTTGATTCTGAGTGTAAAGCTCAGCGTGTGCTGTCAGCATCAATTCATCACTGTAAAAATGGTTGATGGTGTAAGCACCACTGTAACCATCAAGATCACGGTTGTATAAATCTTCATCAAAGTTACGCGTCTCTTGCCCTTGCCAATAAGAAACATTGAACAGACTCTCTGTATCACCAGAGCGGAACGCTAGATTACTCGTCGCTTTGTATTTGTTGCTGATGTCGGTGTAGGTACCAGAAACGTCTGTATAGAAATCCTTATCTTTAAGAAAATCGCCCGGTTGTTTAGATTTCAAAATCACGACACCACCAATGGCACCAGAACCATGTACAGAAGAACTCGCGCCTTTGATGATCTGAAGAGATTGAAAATTGGATAAATCGAAAGTATCTCGACCAACCGCATCATTAATATCATTCGCACCAAAGCCGTCTGCTGAACGAATACCGTCACGGACAATCATGATTCGGTTGCCCGTCATACCACGGATGGTAATGTTTTGAGGACGCCCAGCACCACCTGTAACGCTTACACCCGGCTCATTACGTAGTGCATCGTAAAGCTCCGTCTCACCTCTCGCTTCAATTTCTTCTTCCGTAATCACCGCAACACTGCCAGCCACTTTTGATAGGGGCTGATCAATTTTGTTAGCGGTAACGACCACCTCTTCCATAAAGTAAACGTTAGATTCTGCGTGCACTTGGCTGGCAGCAAGTACCGAAAGTACTGCCACTGACACTGGGGTAAGCTTCATTTACTGCTCCGCTTTAGATGTTTTAATTAGTGATAATAGAAATGCATATTCCTTTGCTTGTTGCTCTCTTGCCTGTCTTGGATCCATGCGATGGCCAGAGTTAAAATCCGTTTGCAACAAATAAGGTCCTGTCGATTCACTGATCGACGAAATGGTGGCGAGATATTTCGCGCCTTCCCAGTAAGGCACACGTTGGTCGTTCAATCCGACTTGAACCAACATGGGCGGGTAAGCGTCTTTGCGGATATTAAGAATAGGATCATAGGCCTGCATAATACTGCGTTGCTCTGTGAGGGTCGGATTCCCCCACTCACCATATTGCTGCGCCGTCAAAGGCAAAGAAGTGTCAGACATACTTGCAACAACATCGACGAACGGCACTTTTAATACCGCTCCAGCAAACAAGTCAGGAGCTTGGTTAATGGCACCCGCAACTAAGGTGCCACCCGCACTTGAGCCCAATGCGTAAACATCACGTTCACTATGCTTAAAGTGCTTCAGTGCTTGTGCTACCGCTGTAAAGTCATTGATGGAATTGGCTTTTAGAATCCCACGCCCTTGTTCATGCCAATCGTTACCAAAGTAACCACCGCCACGAACGTGTGCAATCGCATAGATCACGCCTTGGTCAAGTAAACTCACCGTCTGAGGCATGAAGTAAGGTTTCATGGTAAAGCCGTATGCGCCATAGCCATAGAGTATTACTGGGGCGTTTTCATTCAGCTTGTCTTTACGATAAGCGAGAGATACGGGTACCTCAACACCGTTCGCTTTCACCGTAATACGTTGGGAAACATAATCTTGGCTTGAGAAGTCACGATAATCATCTTGGGAGAAGTCCGATTTTTCCAGAGCCTTAACATCAAACTCTTCCCACAATGGCGGTGTCGTCATAGACATACTACGAATGTGGAGCTTATTGGAAGCATAGTCACCGAGCCTACTCAACCACGCGACACGACCTTCTGTTTCTAGTGATAACGATTTCTTAACGTTACCAGCGTATGAATACACGGTGAGTATGGTTGCGGTCTTTTGCTTGGTTAATGCCACAAGTCCAGCATCATACAGATAGAACTGTTCAACATTGTTCTTAGAAGATGCAAAAGGTGTCCATTTGATGTTCTTACCATGCCCAATAACATCGGCAAGCTTCACCTCAAACAATCCAAAATATCCACCCAAATTGCTGTTAATGAATACCCTTCCTTGAGCAACATCTGCGTAGTATTCAATACTTGCTTCTGGTTTGCGCAGTGACGAAGTCAACGATCCAGAATCTAATTCAAGTAGCTTTTGCTCGGTAGTTGACTCATTGTTACTTTGGACTAGAGCGTAATGTGAATCTGCCGCGGGATAGAAGGACATCAACCAATCGGTTTTGTCCTCTTGCCAAATCACTCGTTTCTCAAGTGTTTGAATATCGATTCGTAAAATTTGATGTGGACGCTGCGTATGTGATTCTTTCGCAACGACGTAAGCAGATTTGCCGTTAGCGGATAACAAAACACCGTTATCAACATTGTCCGTTAGCTCTACTGCCTTTCCTTTTTCAAGATCGACGAAAACGGCACGGTATTGTTCGCTACCATTGGTGTCTTCAGTAAACAACAAAGCATTATTCTGAATGCGCCACTGACCGATTTGAAAGTATTGATACTCAGCTTGGCGAGACGAGAAATCGTAAACAATGTTCTCTTCAGCATTGCTATCCGAGCGAGACAGCAAAACGTAACGCCCCTTTCGGCGAGTGAGATTCCATTCCTCACCATTTTGAATGACCCACGGTGCCTTACCTTTCTCCGCGGCCATCGAATCCCATTGAGTTAGCAAACTCTGTGTGATGTTGTCGTATCCATTCTGAAACTGTGCTGTTTTTTGGTTTTGTCTTTCGAGGTAAGAAAGCACACGCTGGTCTTGTCGAGAATCATCTCTCAACCAATCAAAATCTTCCGCAGCAAAACTGGGCAAAGAGGTGACTAAAAGCCCCAAAAAAACATAAGTAAATTTCATATAAATGGCACAACTATTTATAGGTTTGATATTATTTTGCGCATCATACATCTCAAACGATAATGAGATCAATTATCATTTGTGTTTTATATGGCGTTTTTATCTATTTTTCTTATGCCAAACGTTTAAATGACCAATGAATGTAAATTGGGGACCTGTTGATAATTGATCTACTTTGTCATGCGACAACAAATGAAGTGATTACCCATATCAACAGTTATGCATAAGGTGATAGATGCCTTTTTAGCGACGGTATTCATCAAAAAGTAAGGTTTGGAATTCTAATTTCTACTGGTAGGCCAGAGAACTGTTTACTTTGATTGCAGAGCAAAACAGCGCAGTGGTCGGTTCCATTAAAGGTGCATTTGTGAGTGCCGCCGAACCTCACTATTTATCGCTTTGCTTAGATAACTCATCTTCATTTAAAGTAAATGCGCTAATGTATCAGCAAGTTGCGCCATTGGTTTCTGAAGGATCAGCAGGTTTAGAGTTAACTCTTGCAAGTCAGGATCAACTATCTGAGTTCGATGAATTTGCCGTTAGTAATATTGGTGCTCCTGCGCAATGGTTGTCTGAGTACTTCAGTAATCTAATCACACGAGAAGAGCTTTGGGGGTATTGAAAGGATGGTCGGTTATTAGCAACGGGTGAATGTCGTCTATTTGATGAACACCAGACTCAATATGCTGACTTGGGGATGATTGTAGCTGAGTTAGAACGAGGTCAGGGAATTGCCACTCGCGTGCTTTACCAACGCGATTCTGATGACATCGATTGGGTCGAAATTGCATTTCGGTTTGGTTTCAGCGATCAACCTCACCTCATCCGCTACTTAAAGAAACAAATTGGCTTAACGCCTAAAACCTACGAAAAAGAGCGTAGCTTAACTATTGATGTTTATGGCGGTGTTCGATCTACGTAATCTGTCGGAAATGATTAATCAAGTAATCTATTGCCAAGCGAGCACGCACTGGAAGAAAACGTTGATTTTGATACACGATCCAACTGCTGCTTCCTTTGCCCCAAAAGTCTTGAAGTATTGGAACAAGCGAACCTGACTCCAACCCTTTCGCTAGGCTGCTTTTCGGCATATACGCAATTCCTAGCCCTCGCTCACAAGCAGAGACCACTGCGTTAGAGTTATTACTTTTCCAGCGACCATGGACACGCATGTTAATAGTGTTGCCATCGTTTTCAAAAAGCCAGTGATCGTTATTGGCAATAATGCAGCTATGTTGTTTCAGTTGGCTAGGGTGAGTAGGTTCACCATAATGAGTTAGATATTCTTGACTCGCGACCGCGGCCATCGGGCGATCCACCAGCTTTCTAGCAACTAAACCTGAATCTTTTAGGGCACCATAACGAATAGCGAAATCAATACCATCTTCAATGAAGTTAACCATTCGAGAATTAAAATCCATTTCGATGGTGAGCTCTGGATACGACTTAGCAAACTCCATTAAAGCAGGGGCGACATGATCTTCTGCAAATGCACCCGCAGCGCTGACACGCAAAGTACCACTTAACGTCACTTGCTGTGAGTTTAAGCCTTCATTCGCTTGTTGTAGCCCTGTTACCAGTTCTCTGCATTGTTGGTAATACAATTGACCTGCTTCGGTTAAATTCACTAACCGAGTTGAGCGAGCGAGTAAAACGGTTCCGAGCCTTTCTTCTAACCGAGACACTTGTCGGCTAACGTGACTGGTACTGCAACCTAGCTGTTTCGCAGCCGCTGAGAAGCCATGACTTTCAGCCACCGCGACGAATTCAATAATCCCATCAAAATTGTTCATTCTACTCATCTTTGCTATATAGCAATAATATTTTGCCAATTATCGGTATTATCAGCCAGATGGTTTTGAATTAATATCTTTTTCGAACTCAAAGCATTCAAGGAAGCCATAATGAAAAAGATTCTAATTCCAGTAACGAACCATGCCACTCTAGGCGAAACAGACCAAGCTAACGGTACTTATTCACCTGAGATCACTCACGTCATTCACGAGCTGACCGCTGCTGGCTTTGAATACGATATAGCATCAATTGAAGGTGGAAAAGCGCCACTCTACGGTACTGATATCGAAGGCGATCAGATAAACAGCAATGTATTATCGGATGATGATTTCCAGAATCGAATCAATAACAGCATTCCAGTATCGCAAATCAATATTGATGACTATGACGCTGTTTTCTACCCTGGTGGTTTTGGGCTGCTATCTGACCTTTCAACGAATGTGAGTTTTGCTCAACTGGCAGCGAAACATTACGAGAGTGGTGGCATTATCGCTGCTGTATGTCATGGCCCAGCAGCATTACTTCCAATTACATTGAGTAATGGTGACAGCCTACTTGCTTCTAAATCGGTAACGGGATTCACACGTGAAGAAGAGATCGACTTTGGTACGATTGATGACATCCCATTCCTGCTTGAAGAGTCACTTTCTCGTAAAGCGGTTCGCTTCAGTAAAGTACAACCTTGGCATGAGCTAGTGATCGTTGATGAGCGAGTAATTACGGGCCAAAATCCAACTAGTGCTCATGGTGTTGGTAAAGCGTTAGTCACTGCACTATCGTAAACATATTGTCGATGAGAGTTTAAAAGCATTTTAAAGTGAAGATGTGCTTCCAATTCGGTAGCACATCTTTTCATTACTCTTTTACCAGCCGTCAGTTTAAGAGCGCAGGGCTAGTACTTTATCTATATCTTCAGCACTATGACGCTCTGGCACTTGCTCCCACTCTTCGCCCCAAGAGCGATTAATGGTACGTCCGCGCTGTAAGCCTTCTCTCTTCTCAAGCATTTTCGCCCAACGAACAACGTTAGTATAAGAGTCTACTTGTAAGAACTCAGCCGCATCATAAATATTGCCCAATACCAAGTTGCCATACCACGGCCAAATGCCCATATCAGCAATACTGTACTCTTCACCCGCAACATAAGTAGTTTTAGCCAGTTGTTTGTCTAACACATCTAATTGACGCTTCACTTCCATTGAAAAACGATTGATTGGGTACTCTAACTTTTCATCGGCGTAAGAATAAAAATGACCAAAACCACCACCTAATAGCGGGGCTGAACCTTGAACCCAAAACAACCAATTAAACACTTGGGTTCTCGCACTGCCCTCTTTTGGCAAGAAATGGCCAAACTTCTCAGCCAGATGAACAAGGATAGATGCAGATTCAAATACATTAACGTCTTCATCGCCTGATTTATCCAGTAGTGCTGGGATTTTTGAGTTAGGATTAACACCAACAAAGCCCGATGAGAACTGATCGCCCTCGCCAATATTAATCAGATAGGCATCGTATTCCGCCTCAGTAATTCCGAGTGCTAACAACTCTTCTAATAGAATCGTAACTTTTTGACCATTAGGTGTGCCAAGAGAGTAAAGCTGCAAAGCGTGCTTCCCTACAGGTAAATCTTGTTCATGCCTTGCACCTGATACTGGGCTGTTTATGTTCGCCCATTTATTACCGCCACTTGAATCATTTACCCAGATTTTAGGTGGTGTGTATTCATTAGCCATTCTATTTTCCTTTTCTATTTTGGGGCTGACATACCAAGATATTGGGTCAGGTTTTTAAGTTCAAAGGTTAGCTCTTGTTTTTAGTTAGAATCTTTGGTTATTAAATGGACTCAGGGGATATAAGTGAGCTATTTATGATGAAAATTACAGCGACAAACGCTAAGATACGCGCACTTTAGCAATATGCTCGCCTATATCATTAGTTCAACTATAGACGAGAGATCGAATGTTTTTAAATTCCTCCATCGACATCAATTGCCAACCAAATTTAGCCTTATGAGAATCTCAATGCCACAGACTACGATTAAATTCATTGCTGCCGATATGGACGGCACTTTACTTGATGAAAATAGCCAATTAAATCCGGACTTTTTCCCGCTTTATCAGCAATTAGAGCAAAATAATATTATCTTTGCCGCTGCATCTGGTCGTCAGTATTACAGCCTAATGGAAACGTTCGCACCGCTTAAAGATCGCATGATGTTTATTGCTGAAAATGGCACATTAGTGATGCATCAGGGTAAGGAACTTTATAGCTGCACCATCGAGAAAGAGATCATTCACGAGATCCTCAAACAAGCTCGACTCGTTGAAGGTGCCCACATTGTACTTTGTGGTAAGAAGTCCGCTTATATTGAAACACAAGACACGAAAGCACGCGCTGAAATCTGTAAGTATTACCATCGCTGTGAAATCGTTGATGACCTTCTATCTATCGAAGATGAATTTGTTAAAGTGGCAATTTGTCATTTTGATGGTTCAGCTGAACACGTTCATCCTCTGATCAATGAGAAGTTTGGTGACAGCCAACAAGTCGTGATCAGTGCAAAAATTTGGCTGGATGTGATGAATCCAGCAGCATCAAAAGGCGCTGCAATTAAACACCTACAAAACGAGTTAGGTTTTAGTTATGAAGAGACGATGAGCTTTGGCGACTACTTCAACGATGTTGAAATGCTGCAAGCAAGTTACCACTCTTATGCGATGGCAAATGCACATGAAGGCGTAAAAAAACACGCACGATTCAGCGCACCAAGTAACCGTGAAGCGGGTGTGCTTCAAGTACTGAATGCATTAATAGATAAGCAGTAAGAGATAAGCATTAATGTAGCTGAAAACAGCAGATCTTAGGTTTGTTATTCATTACACAATACGAACAAAAAAGCCGCTTCAACTGAAGCGGCTTATGAGTATTTCAAGAGACTTTGTCGGCTATAACCTGAGGCTAGACAGGCTAAATAAATTGTATCTCTTTAAATCTCACTGCAATATAAATAAGCCTTATGCCACGGCACTGTTAAGTGCTTACCTATTGCAAATTAGAATACCAAACTTATAAGTCGTCCGATTTACATGTTTGGCTAAGCATGCCATCGCCCCCGACAGGCATGCTTAAAGGCAATCTCTCCCATTACCTTACTACACAGGTGCTTACCACCACATGTCAGCTTGAATACCAACAAGTAGGTCAGCCTTATCACGATCCGAACCATCTAGGTAAGTGGCTAAGAAACGAATCTCTGGAGCAGGTCCCATCCCTGTAGGAACGATAACCGTTGGTGCAATCGTTAACTTGTAGTTAGTTTGATCATCACCAACACCGTTTGAATCTTCCCACTTGTTGTATTGGTAACCCGCTTCAGTCGCAATAAAGAAATTCTTAGCAACAGGAAATGAAGGACGGATCATCGCTGATGCCCAGCTATCTTTGCCGCCATTATCCATGTCGTTATATTGACCTTGAATCGAGTGGAAGATACTCACACCATTTTCGAAGAAGTAGCCACCCCATACAAGTGCACGGGCTGATACATCACCACTTTCTACTTTTTTCATTTTGGCTGGACTTTCTAGCGCTCCATTACCTGGTTTCCACGCGTTGTACGTTGTTAACGTACCACCAAGCAGTTGACCTGAACCTAGACCTTGACCAGCTTGTGCAATATATTTAGTAAAACCTTTGTCTGATAAGCCAAATACTGAATCTGAATGCACGATAGCCGTCATTTCAAAACCGTTACTCGCATATTTTGTTGCGGTGCCACCATTATCAACGTAGTTATCTGGTAAATATTTACCCATGGCATGTAATTCTACGCCGTCAAAATCTACGCCAACATGGATGGCATGCATTACATTGTTATCATCTGTGCCCCAGAAACCGCCTTCTGCATTATCTGATGCTACGTACGCAAAATCCCACTTATTGCCGCCAAGTTCCATACCTTCGATACCCACACCTGTACCAGACATATCAGTGTAGAAAAAGTCAGTCATAAAGATGTAGTTGTCTTTACCGTAAAAACGCTTACCACCCCATAACGTGCCAGTGTCAGTCACGCCATCAAGCTCAACAAATGTTTCCACTAAACCAATATCACCAAACGCAGCGTCAGCACTGGTGCTAAGCTGGTTTTTACCTGCTGATCCCGCATTGTCGGCACCTACGCGTGTTTTAATGCGGATCTTTTGGCCATCATCATTTTCAAAGTTTTTTTGTAGAGCAAGTTCAAAGTGATTATCTGATTCAAGACCTAAACGACCTAGACGCTCTTTTGATGCAGGGAATTTTGCACGTTTGTAATCATCGTTTTTGCTGTAAAGCGCACCTGCACGGAAATAACCGTGAAATTCAAATCCATCTGATTTTTCAGCATAAACAGCAGGGGCAGCAGATAAACCAGCTGTGGCGACCAAACAAGCAAGGGTAAGCTTAGAAAGTTTCATATTAACTCCATGTCCAAATTTTGCCTTCAAAAGAAAGCGCTTTCTTTTATATTTATAAAAAAACCAATCTCTCTGATTAGCTAAAAGTGAGGAAAGAAGTTTTCACTGCCCTGCACTTACTAAAATTGTTGGTATTGGCTGTTTAATTAGTACAAACGAAGTATAAATCGATCAAAGGATAGAAAACTGTGATCCTTCACACCAAAGAAAGCGCTTTCATGGTTATGGGTCACATTTTAAACTTTAACTATAAAATCAAGTCGGTATTTACCTTGTCATTCACTTAGGTTGTGAAACTTAAAAGGGCATATTCTCTATAAAAATACTTTAAACTCGCTTACCTCGAATTTAAAGACTCACTGAATAAGTGGAAGGCTGACCATAAGAACCACTGACCATCTTTTACTATCTAACTCCTTAACTATCGACTTTTGTACACAGAAAAATTTAATCCTATCAACAAAAAATAAATTAACTCACTGTTATGAAAGGCAATTATTTAATTGTATTTTTCACCCACCTAATGTTCAACGCCATGCCAACATTAACGTTACAATACAAAAAGCCGAGTAAACAGCTCTAAAACACAGGAGAACCACTCATAATCCGTAAAAATGATGGACACGACTAGGCTACGTTTAGATTTTACATCAACTCCTAATCACTGGAGTAGAGCAAACCAGAGCCACTATAGATAAGTTAATCATAATTAGCCTTTCGTCACTTAAATTGAAAGCGCTTTCTTATATTATCTATTAATAACGACATACAGTTGCGACAATAAACGTGAGGACTCATGAAAAATGTAATCATAGTACCAGCAATACTTGCGCTTTCCGCTTGTACAACAACCACAAATTCACCAGCGAGCTTTTACGTCACCGCTCCCGGTGTAGAAGAACTAAAAAGTGATGAACATTGCTGCTCTCAATTAAATACCATTCATTACCAACCCGTCACACAAAATGGTGAACACCGACTCAGCATTGCACTCACGAGTCCTAAAGTGGTGTTCAAATCTGGTCGTTCATTTGTCGAAGGCATTCAACTGCCTGCATCGCTTACCCCTATCTCCTTTTCTGTTCATTCCAATATAACGACCTCAGCTTTTGTGCCTTCAATACTCATTCTTGACGATCAATACCAACCTTTAGATGTCATTGACGAACAATCAATTCACTATCAAGCGCAAGGTCTATTAAACAGTGCACGATACACAGGCGACATTGAATTAAACCAGCGTTACAAAAATGGAAAATCACCCGCTTACTTAGTGGTGTTTACAACAAAAGAAGCAATAGAGACTGAGTCTCCAGTTGGTGAACCAAGTGATATGGCTATGCGTTCAGGAGATATACAAGCCAATATCGCGCACAACACCGAGTACTCAATTCCGCACTCAGCCATTGGCAATGTTTCTTTTACTTTCAACTTCGAAGCGCTTGCTACCCCTGCGTCTGAAGAGTTAAGAGAAGAACGAATAAATGACACCGTCACGAAGAAAGACGCCTTAGCGACACCCCATCAAACCGCAGAAAGTGAGGAGAATGTTTATACTGAACTCGTGGAAAACGCGGTGAAATCAGGAAACTTCTCAACGGCCCTTGCTTATGTTGAAGAGTCTGAACGACTAGCCATTTCGGGTGTGAGAGCAACTTTCATTCAAGCAATGAAGCAGTATGAAGAGGCCGATAACTAAGAAACCAGACAAAATTCAGTCCATTAATAATCATAAAAAATGCCGCTTTTCGCGGCATTTTTTATTCGTTAATCTAAACGTTTCAACCTATGCTTTACGGTTTTTCAAAACGAATATTATCCAGCTTAAACGTCATCGCACCTTGTGGCTCTAGCACCAATAAGTTGCTAATAGCAGCAGGATCGGCTTGATTACCACCAGCAAAACGATTATCGCTATCTAGAATATCAGCTATAGCAATACGCACTTCACCCCATTGGCCAACAGCGGGTAATGGGACAGTGACATCACTCGTTTTCGGCCAGCCACTGTCCATTTTAACCAGTAGCTCAGTACCTTCACCCATGTTTTCGACTTTCAAATCAAAAACTAAAACGCCTGTTGCTTTCCAGTGTGTAACATCCGTGACTGGCGAGCGGAAATAGACATTACCACCACCATTTTTCTTAGTGATCTCAAGTACAGTCCCTCTATCGGCCTCTTCTACTTCTTGGTGCTCGACAATATCAAGAGGATCATAACTTGCGTAAGCTAAGCTGCTATTTAAGCTATCTGAAAAAATATTTAGCACAGGACCATCAGCGTAACTATCATCCATTGCTAAAATTTCAGGCGCTTGATGGCCTTTCACGAGTGCAGCTTGATCAGAACGTCCTGCACAGCCTTTCCCTTTCCAACGGTCATTTTTACAACGATATACTTTTACGGAATCAACAAGCATGGTTTTTGGAAATGAATCCGGATCAATACCTTTGCTGTTTGCATTAGCTGACCACGAGCCACCTACTGCTAGGTTAAGTAATAAATGGAATTTCTCATCGAACGGAGCGGCACCTTTTGCATTGGAGAGTACGCCCTCTTCTGCCTCATATTGACTGTACCAACCTTCTTGGGTTTGAGTGGCGTAATGAATATTATCGACATACCACCGAATCTCTCCCTCTTCCCACTCTATAGCATAAGTATGGAAATCATCGGCAGGGTTAATCCCATTAGGTAACGATGCTCCTTGACCGCTATACACATTGTCTGGCCATTTTTTTCCATAGTGCAAACTGCCATAAACGCGGTTTTCTAAATCACCCGATTTTGCTCCTGGTGCATCAGACTGCGTTTTTAAATTCACCGCTTCCATGATATCGATTTCACCAGATGCGGCCCAAGTGCCATATTTATTTTCTGTGGGTAGCATCCAAATCGCAGGCCATGTTCCTTGACCAGATGGCAGCTTCGCTCTTATTTCAAAACGACCATATTTACTGTCTCGTTTATTCAGTGTGCGTAACCTTGCCGAGGTATAAGGGAGGGTTTTGGTCGCCCCACCCGCTTTACCTTCCGGGTTATCAGGCCCAGTAAAACTCTGTTTCTTAGCGACAATATGAAGGAATCCATCTTGTACGAATGCGTTATCAGCTCTTTTGGTGTAACACTGCTGCTCGTTGTTGCCCCCACCCCAACAATTTTCTTCTAATGACCAGTTTCGTTTATTGATCGTGTCACCTTCAAACTCATCCTGCCAAACTAATTGCCAATCACTGCTTGGTACAACAGGCATTTCAACTAAACTGACGGGCTTTTGAGTTTGGACAAGATCGGTATTTCCATCCACAGCATCGTCGGTACTAGCACAACCTGAAAGCAACACTAATGTGGCAATGGAACTTAGAACAGCGGTGGATTGATTGGGTAAATATCGCATTACAACTCCTTGTTATTATTCTCTTTAGCGCTCTTTTATCTATAAACCAAAAAGAAAGCGCTATCTTATATTTCAGAAAATCTAATTGTAAAAATCCATGTAAGGGCAAGATATAAACCTTCAGCCCTTGAATAAAGGTAGTTAAGCTTATATAAACATATTCAATGAAAAAGCGATGACGATCATAAAAAGAAAGCGCTTTCTTTTTATGGTTCACATATTCAAAAAAATAATACGCACTCACATGAATTGGAAAATGCGCTACAGAAAGTAACACTCATCGATTCATGTCTAACCTTTACGTCCAGAAAAGCCGTCTCGTCTTCGCCAAGTATTCATCAATAACAAGCTGACAATCATCCATATCGAACTGCTCCCAGCCGAACTTCCTGCATTACTAGGTGGCGTATCACCTCCTGTGTCATCACTGCTATCATCGGCAACACTCGTAGATTCATTGCAGTATTGTTCGTCATTTATGGACGTCATTTTGCAGTGCGCAATATAATCCACTTCCATAGTCACCTGTTGTAAATTGGGATCGATCACTCCTCCTAGCATCCCGCCCATTGCGACATTAAGCAGTGCAAACATCGGCTCTTGATACTGAGTACAACTCCTTAAATCTTGGCTAACAACCAAATGATCATCGATAAAGAAATCGATCTTATTAACGCTCCACTCCATGGCGTAGCTATGCCAATCAAGCACATCCTGAGCACCATTTAGGTATGTGTAGCGATATTCACTGCCACAGCCGGATGTATTAAAAAAGTTGGTGATGTAAGAACTAGGCTGATTCGAAAACCACTCCCATACATCAATCTCTCCCGCGCCTGCGCTTGGCCAATGTGAAAAATCGTTATCACCTTTGTTTGGCTGCTGCGCAATTCGATTTTCCAGCAACCAAAATGCAGGCCAAGATCCCGCTTCTAAATTATGAAAACGGATCCTTGATTCAATTCGACCATATTGAAATTCTTGCTTATCTTTTGAATTTAAACGACCAGACGTCCACGTTTTTTGTTGCCCACCAAGCGTGGCGCAATTCTGGGTTTTCTTACGAGCAATAATTTTTAGTGTGCCATCCGATACATCGTAATTCCGAGCATCTGAATAATCATCATCGGTATAACATTGTACTTCATTGTTATAATTGGCTTTTGTTTGTGCGGTCCAGTTGTCCCAGTTCACCCCGTCGCCATCAAATTTATCGATCCATTGCACTTCCCAGCCAGCAAAGGCTGGAGCGGTAAATAGAAAGGAAGTACTGACTATAAGCCAAATTTTTTTTGAACATAAAATAGAGAGCATTGGCATCATCCACTGATTCAGTTTTTTATGCAGATATAGATAATGGCAGTGAGAGCCACTGCCATTGATTTAGTGACATTGATTACTTTTGATAAACCACATTACGAACGTCTACGATACCGCCATCAATATCGGTAGTTCCGCTGAAATAGAGTAAAGAAGTCACATCGGTAAAGTCAGGGCTTCCATTCATCAGCTCTGACACCGGAATAGAATGACTTACCCACTCGTTAGTGATTAAGCGGTCATCTTGATTAAACGTTACGCCATTATTGGTTTGTGGACGCGCATCGTTTCCATATAAACCGGTTTGGAATCCAATCACAACCTTTGAAGATGTGGTTCCTTTAATATCAAAATTGAGAGTTCCATTTTCAAACCCAACGAGGTTATCACCCGCTTGGCCTGATAAGACTAAACCAGCCCCCCAGCCCCAACCTTTAGCCACACCTGCCGTAGGTGGTGTTGTTAATGTCAATACACCATCCACTTCTCCAAGGAAGGCGGTATCTTCCCAAGCAACAGCTTCTAAGCCCGCTCGTAAGTTCCCATCGACGAATACAGTAAAGTCATTTCCAACAGGTGGCTCACCAGCAACGGGTTTAGGATTTGGAGCGTGAACACGGTCTAGCACCGTTTGCTCTATACCGCCTTGGCTTTTCACTATCTCTAGCCCAGCACGAGTTAAACCATTAAATGCTCCCGCATCCACTTGATCCCAAATCGCAAATTTTGCATTGCCGTTAATATCAATTAAACCGAAGTGTTTTTCAGAATCACCCGTGTTGTTTGCATCACCTTTCCACGGCTCATCAAACGCTTGGAAGAAGAATAGCGATGCGCCAAATTCATCAGACCATGTTCGCATTAAATCATTAAACGCTTTTTGCTTATATTCATCTGCGGCCTTAGAACCTTCATCACCATACATAACGTTAGTTTCTGACGCCCAACCCGTCTCACCAATGTGAATTTGCTTTACTACACCTTGGCTGGCTAAATAATCTTGAGCGGGTTTTATTTGTGACAACAGGTTCTCTTTGGCACGTAGCATCGCGGCGTCAACTTGCTCAAGAATACTTAAGTCTTGTTCACTTTCAGGCACCAACCAAAAAGCGTTAGCGTAGTGAGTATCGTGGAAAGGGTAAGAGTGGAGAGACACGTAATCAACGGCTTGAACTAAAGCCGCGAGATCCGGATGATCGTAATCCCCTTGTCCTGACCATGATGCAAAATTATCTGAACTTGTTACCCATACATCTGCTGGAATTTCACCTTGAGCTTTTTTCTCTTGCAGTGTGTTCACATGTTCGAGAATGATTGTTGGTGTTACGTGATAACCCGCCCAATGCACCATCGCTTCATTACCGACAGCAAGCACTTTAATAATCTCTGGGTAATCATTTACCATCTCCACAGCTTTGGCAACTTCAAGATAGTTCGCAGGGTTATTCTGGGTTGGATCTGGTGCTTGATCTGTCCACGAATTCAATGCATCAATCCAAATACCAAGCATTACGTACATTTCAAACGTTTCGTCTTCAGCCATTAACTCATCAATCGCAATAAGTAAATTGGCGGTATCACTAAAACCTTGAGTGTTATACGTGCGTAGTAATTTGAAGCCCATCGCTTCCATAAGAAGTAGATCTTCTTTTATTTCAGCGACAGTTGGAACATTCGCTTCAGTACGCTCTGTTGTTCTAAATGCGCCGTATGAAATGGCTGGGTAGTCTGAGTTACCCAACAATACATCACCATTTTTCGCTGTTGGAAAGTTTCCTGTTGGTGCAGGCTGAGCGGAGAGTACTGTGTTTCCATCAGAACCATTTTGTCCATCACTATCATTGCTATTGCTATCACTTCCGCACGCAACGAGTAACATCGAAAGTCCAGCTAAAAAGATGGCCTTTAAAGAGAATTTATTCATCATAATTTCATCATCATTTTTTAATGGATTGCTGCATCAACCAAGTTTGGTCGATGTACAGCGAGATAAGTAAGCACTAACATTTACGCCAGCGCTCATTTTCTATGTACTCGTGATTACTTGCCGCTAAAAACGACATTATCGAAATACATCACAGTATCTGCGTCTCTTTCATTGAAATCAGGGAAGATCACTACCTCGGAGATCGCTTCCGGTACATAGTCAAACTCTGGATGTTTGCTAAAGTCAAAAGTAAGCTCTTCCCACTCCCCAACTTTGGTGTTGGTCACATGAATCTCAGCTCCCCACTGTGAAACTGTCGCTAACTTTAATGCGACAGGGCTAATTTTATCTTTGTAAACCATCACCTTAATCAAGTGATTAGTAGTATCTAATGAGAATGAATCCACTGACTTCGTCACACTACCTGCCCATGGAGCACCATCAGCACGCGCTGTAATTTTAGCCACCGTATTCGATACATTTAGTCCATTAGTGTCTGGGTTATCGACAAATACCAACGCCGGATTATCTGCATTTTCAAAGACTTCCCATGTCAGCGTCTTATCTTCGAAGTTAATCCCTTCTGCAATCGTCGTCGTCGCACCATCACCACTGATTGGAGAGCCAGGCTCTACTGGAGGGTCGACAGGATCGACAGGTGGGTCAACAGGATCTATCGGAGGGGTTATGTCTGAAAGTTCCACAAAGGTAACATCATCCCAATAGAACTCTTGGTCTTCGCTAGGTGATGTACCAAAATCAAAAAAGACCGACTTTTTATCGTAGGTAAAATTTGGATTTAAATCTGGCGTTCCACCTGTATGCTTGGTGAAATCAAACGTTATCTTCTCCCATTTTTGAACGGCTTTAGTCTGAGTCAGCGCTTCAACAAAATGCTCCTGATTGTTTGAATCTTCTACTTTAAAGAGTACGGGAACGCCTGCTTTTGGCGAGTAAACCCATAGTGACACTTTACTTCTCGTCTCGGTAAGCGAGAGTACAGCAGTATCCCCTAATGTCGTCCCTGCCCATGTTTCAGCCCCTGCAAGTTTGGTCGTTTTTACTACGGTATCTTTAGTGCTTACGATTTGCTGGTTGAGAGATTGCTGACTAACCGCTTGCACACTAGGGTTAGTCGCATTCAACTCGGTCGTAGTTCCACCAAAATCTGTCATTGCGAGATCTAAAGACAATTTATCACCAAGGTCTGGCGTAGGAACAGTTGGCACTACAGGTGCATCACTTTCCACAAACTTAACATTATCAACACGATAAACAGCACCTTCTCCAGCCCCCCATGCTGGATAAATCAGTACATTATCAATACTTGATAGGTCTAAACCTTGATTAGCTAAATCGACCAAATCAAACGAAACATGCTGCCAAGTATTTAATACAGGTTGTGTAATAGCTAATTCAACCTCTTCTCCTGTTGCTCCATTTTGTACTCCACCATTACTCTCCAGTTTTACACTCCAATTCACTTGACCAGGGCTACTCATCATCTTGAAATCAAACGTTAACTTACCGTTCACCGACATAGCGCTCACATCAAGTGGGCCGGCATCAGAACTTCGAGTAAAACCAAGAACTGTTGGTTGAGCATGAACTGAAAACTCAGTAACAATGCCATAACTATCGTTTTCTACTGGGTTGGTAGGTGTTGTTCCACCGCAGCAATCCCAGGCAGGCCAGTTAACATTCACACTATCGTTAAAAATGACGAAATCGGTGCCCACAGTAGGAGTATCTGGAGTCGACGGGTCCGTTGGGGATGAGCCTTCCACAGTGTCATCACTGCAGCCTGAAATTGCGATTGCTAACGCCGTCATGACTAACGTTTTGTTAAGCTTCCATTTTTTTACTCTCATGTAGATATGTCCTTCATCATATTTTTATATATTTTGTTGAATCCAACAAAAGAAAGCGCTTTCTTTAATTTGTTAGATATGCATTTATAAATAATGAAAAAACTGATACAAAATAAGCACGAATATTAAACTAGTGTTTAAATACCAGTAAGTTATCATTAGCAATTATTCTATAGCGACGATTTAGAGCAAAATGTGACCAAACACGACAAGCAAGCGCTTTCTTTATGTGCAGATCACATTTCACTCAGTCAAATAGGTTTACTTTAGGTTACCGAAGAGGACAATCATCGTTAAGCGTTACCCAGTTCAGAATTTTCGTAGAATGATCATCAGATCACTATGCTCTTTCTCGTCTCGAAGGTAACATAGGCTTAGTTTCACTCCTTGCAGGATATAAGGGCATTCCCATTGATCACCATTAAAGAAGTCTCTGAACTGGCTCAAGTTTCTCAGTCCACCGTCTCCAGAGCGTTAAATGAGCATCCAACAGTAAAAGAAGCCAATCGAAAAAAAGTATTCGATGCGATCGAACAGCTTGGCTATAAACCTAATGCGTTTGCACAAGCGTTGGCTTCAAGTCGCTCAAATAGCGTTGGTATGCTTGTGGGATCTTTGGATGGCCCTTTCTATGGCCCTTTAATGCACATGGCTGAAGATACGGTTCGAAAAAGCAATATTCATTTGATAGTGACAAGTGGACAAGAATCAAAAACGAAAGAGTTAGATTCAATTCGATTCCTACAGTCAAAACAAGTGGATGGATTGATCATTCACTCCGACCAACTCACCGATGATGAACTGATCCAAATTGCTCAAAAAAGTGAAAGTACGATTATCCTCAACCGCTATATACCTGAAATTTCAGATCGCTGTATTTACATTGATAATGAACTGGGTGGATATTTGGCAACGAAACATCTACTTGAACATGGCCACACCAAAGTTGCCTGTATTACTGGTCAAATGAGCAAAGTAGATAGCCGAGATCGCCTACAGGGTTATAGAAATGCCTTGTCTGAATTTTCTATCCGTTATGATGCAAGCTTAATTGTTGAAGGTCGTTTTGATCATCAAGGGAACCATGAAGCTGCTCGTCGTTTATTAGATAGAGATCCGGAGATCAGCGCCATCTTTTGCCAGAACGATAATATAGCGCTAGCGGTTTATGACGTTGCGTCCGAGCGCCACTTAAAAATTGGAGAGGACATCGCGGTGGTTGGGTTTGATAACGACACCCATAGCCAACATATTCGCCCACGCCTAACAACGGTTAACTTCCCTGTCCATGAAATGGGAGTAGAAGCGGCTAAAGGTGTTCTTTCTCTTATCAATAAGCAGACTTACCCACTGAAGCACAAACTAACACCTGAACTGGTCATTCGAGATTCCGTTAATCAAAAATAATCCACAACTCGATCATTGCCATCAAAATCATATTAGTGGATTGAAAAAATAAGACGAAAGCAAAGACAAAAATGAACAAATAAAAAGGGTCCTAAGTATTATCTTAGGACCCTTTTTTAACTCAAAGTGTTAAGTAAGGATAAGTTTACCTCACTCTATTTTTGACGGAGCATCGTATTTGGAATAGACACAACTACTTTACTGATTTTATCTGAACGCTCAAATAACTCAGAACTCAGTTCAGCAGGAATCAATAAAGAGTCCAGTTTTTGCTGAGATCCATCTGCAAAATGCACCTCTATCTCTTCGGCATTTTGTTCATTCACTTGGTAGATAAATGGCACTTGGCAATAAGTGAAGGCTAATTCATCCGCTTTCACAACAAAACTTTGTGCATCACCAGCCAGTGTCTGACAATTAAATGTAAACGGCTTGTCCAAAAACTCACGACGAGCGAGAAGCGATGGTTTAATCGCGATTGAGCCATTTATCACTTCAATACCCAACTCACCAAAACGAGTCATCACTTCTTCTTTCACTTGTCCTGTCATACCTGGCTGCTGAGCACCAGAATGTTTTGGAGTATGTGAATACGGGTCTGTTGGGAATGCGCCATAATTTTGTGGCGTTTTGTTAAAACCAATACCAGCTCGTACTTTATAGTAATAATCAGCAAGCTTAGCAGTAACCATGCTATTCGGATCTAACTCCCACGCTTGTTGGTAATTCTCTTGTACTGCAAGCAGAAGTTTTGACACCATATGCCAGTAAATACATCCTAATCCTTCATAGCCAAACATGGTTCCAGAGCGACCTGTAAATGCCTTGTGGTTGAAGACTTGTTCATACAACTCTTCAATGTTCGTCCACTCATCAGCATTTATGGTAGGGAAATCGAGTTTGACTTCATTTAGCGCGGCTTTCAAATAACTACTATTTTCGAAACTCGCATTGAAGTGATAATTACCTTGGCTATCTTGAGCTAAGATGCGCTTATCACTTGTGCGAGTCATCATGCGAAGAAGTTTACTTTGCTCAATCGCCTCTTTCGGCACTCTATTTTTCTGCATGAATGAAGATAGGTCACGATCTGGATAGAGCATGAAACTATTCTGATCCGAGCGGTACATATCGCTAGCAAACAGTTTGTCTAACAGATCAACCGCTTGATTTGGAGATAATACGCCCGAACTTAGAACAGCAACCTGTCCTTCAAGCATCGGGTACAACTCTTCAACGGTCAGACTTTCAGCCGAGCAGCTTAAAATGTTATAAGCATTGTACAGACCATCTTGGCGTAAGTTATTTTGAGTACTTGAATCAAGCACCTGTAAACTCACTGTCATTAGTTTCTCAATCGCAGATCGTTCTACTTTTGTTTTTCCTGAAAACCCGTTCATTCGGTAGACTTTTTGACGATATTCATCCGCCGATTTTTCTAGCAGAGTAAGCATCGCTTTACGCGTTTGGCGAGTGACCGTGTCTTGGCGGATCTCTTTCGCGGCATCAGACAAAGTATTCGTTACTGCTAGCATCCACTCAAACACTTCTTTTGAGATAGAGAATGATTTAGGTGCCTGCTCAAGTAGTTTTTGCATAAATGCCACGTAACGACGCATGTAATATAGCGTCACCATCGATAAACCGTTACCGACAATTGCGTTGTTCGCATCATTCCACTCTGGGCGCTGAGTATTAAGCCAAATACCGCCATCAAGCACCAAATTGCTCAATTTTGCCAGCAGTGGAACCAGCACTTTTTCCATCAAGTTAACCATGTAGACTTCGTTATCGCCACTCATGATCAAGCGACCATCACTACCAATCTCTTCTACTCGCTTCTCGGTCAGTTCTTGTCTCTCTTGATTGAAATCAACGGTATCTTTTGGATTTTCAAACAACGCCTGAACACCACACAGTTCATACGGCACGTTAGCGTAGCTGAAAATGTCACTATCAAGTAATTCCAGAAGATCCTTTTGCTCGAACTTGTCTGCCAATTCTAAGAACTTGAGTAAGTAGATGATCTGGTGATCACCCCAATACCCGATATTGCTCCATGGGTCATCGGCTTCTAGTAATTCCCAATCCACACCGTCTTTGGTAATGCGGTATGGGTTATACCCATCCAGTGTCGAGGCATTTACGAACTTAGAAATAAACGATTTAATAAACCCAGGATAACTTAGAGCCATCGCTTCCCAGTTTTGGAATATGTCGCGCCAGTTACCTTGGTAAGAGAGTAAACGCTCACCAAATTCATCTTTAAGTTTAATTTCGTAATGGTTCCAAGGGCGGCTTGGATCACCATGACGACGACCAAAAGTAAGAGGTAAATATTCGTAGCTCAAACGGACTAGCTGTTCATCTCCAATTGCTTTTGCATGGGACACTAATTCGGCATGAGTAAACGTTTCAGATAACTGTGCGAAGAAGTCTTGATGACGACTGAACACTTGCTGATTTGCACGACGCATTGTTTTGATTACATCGGCTTTTTCAAGCATGTAACCATTTTCAAACACGCCACCACGCATATTATTAAAGAGTACATTTGCGTAATGATGAACACTGGTATTTTCATCTGCGGTTAACTGCCACGCATCAGCACCAGACATCAAGTTAACTAACTCTTGTTGGTTCCCTGCGATACTCTGTTCTAGCTCGATTGCTAACGTTGCCGGTGCTAATAGCGCTTTTTGTAAATCACAAACATCCGCGTGATTTTTATCAATATCCGCGACAATCGACCACGTGTTGTTTTGATTGGCTTTTAGGTTGATTGATTTATGGATAAGGTAGCTGCCACGAATTCCTTTCGTTAGCGGTTCGTTACGGATCTCCCCACCTCTACGGAATGTATTTAACTGCGTACTGGTCAAAAGAATTTGGCTACAATCATGATCTAAGCTAAAGACCGTTGTTGCTAGCAGTGACTCAGCAGGGTCGGCACGATCACTTAATTTCGCGTACATACTGAACAGCGCTAATGAGCTACCTTCTACCTGCTCATTCCATTTGTATGCATCCACTAATGCGCTACGAGTTTGTAATGCACTAAGCGGAGCTCCCGATGGTAAAAGGTTCTGTAGACCATCAAGAACATCCACTTTTCGTGACGCCCCAGACAAATCTGTCAGCTCAGAGCGACGAACAAAACCAAACTTCTCACTGGTGTTCCAGCTGTATTGAAACTTCAACTGTAAACTATGATTGAGTTCTTCAAATACAAGCTTATCGCCAATCGCATTTTTATACAGGTGGCGCTCTACCTCATATAAACCATCATGGTGAACATTAAACGGTTCCCACAGTGCAACTTTGTTTCCATCTTGAATACGGAAGATAGTTTTTGAGCCCGTGTTTTCAGAACTCTCATGAATGTGATCGACTGACTTATATGGAAAGAGTGCATTCTCCGGACGAATACGTCCCGCAGACAAGCTGCCTGTTGAAGAGATAAATAACCAGTGATCGCTCGAAGAAACAACGCTAATAAAAAACGGTGCCATTTGATCAACATTAGATATTTTGTAGTAACGTTCGCCTAGCAGATCAACAAACTGACCTTCCACTTCAGGCTGTAAAGGGTAATCGTGTTTCATTATTCAGATTCCGATATCTGAATATTCAAATTACCACGGCTTAACGTGTTTTTATAAACCGACTGATAATTCAAATATTCTAAAAGTTTAAATTTATTATGAAAGCGCTTTCTTTTTTGCTTTTTTAAATAAGACCACCAGCGTTATAGGTGATGACAACGCGCGTAGTGATCATCTGCAATTTTTGTTGGCTCTGGAATAGTTTGGGTACACTGCTCCGTCGCTTTAGGACAACGCGTTGCAAAAGGGCAACCAATACTGCTTGGCTTCCACATCGGTATATCACCTTTTTTCACATTCAATTCGCGCTTACCTGCATTCCCAACTTCAGGAACAGCGGCTAACAATAGTTGCGAATAAGGGTGTTGCGGATTTTGCGTCACATTGTCGCTGCTTCCCCACTCCACCATATGTCCGACATACATAACGGCCGTTTTTTCAGCAAAATATCGTGCCGTTGCAATATCGTGAGTGATATACATAAAAGAGATGCCATGCTTATCTTTCAAATCTGACATCAGATTCAAAATACCTAAACGCACTGACACATCAAGCATCGAAATAGGCTCATCCGCTAGAATGACTTCAGGGCTCACCGCGATCGCACGGGCAATTGCGACGCGTTGACGTTGACCCCCACTGAGCTCAAACGGATATTTTTCGGCCGTCTCTTTTACTGGTGAAAGCCCAACCATATCGAGTAGCTCATACACTAATTGCGGAATCGCCTCTTTCTTTGCTCGCTTATGAATCAGCAGTGGACGAGCAATATGATGATAAATCGTGTGTACAGGATTAAGAGAACCGAACGGGTCTTGGAAGATCATCTGTACTTGACGTGCGTACTCAAGCTCACCATTCTCGTCAATGTAATCAGCAAGAGGTTGGCCTTTAAAGTGGATATCGCCAGCGGTCTTATCGTAGATTCGCGTTAAAATCCGTGCGCCAGTACTTTTTCCTGAACCTGACTCCCCAACGATAGCCAGAGCTTCACCTTTACGTAGATCAAATGACACATCATTGACCGCTCGCATCAGGTTACTTTTCACTGATTGACCAAGAGGAAAATCTTTAACCAAGTTTTTTACAGACAAAATCACATCTTTATTGTTGGTATTGTCTACTGTTTTGGTGGTGTCCATTTTCATTCCCTCACACTAAATGACAAGATACGTGGTGACCGCTTGCAATCTCACCCAAGCTTGGTTCGCTCTTGCTACACAGTTGAACACATTCCGTGCAACGCTCTTGGAAGTTACACCCTTCCGGTATATTAAGTAGATTCACAGGGTTTCCAGGAATACCAAATAACCGCTCTTTTGGACCATGAATGGTAGGAAACGAAGAGATCAACCCTTTAGTGTAAGGGTGTTTAGGTTCGCTGAAGACGGTCTTCGCATCACCTAACTCAATCAAGTTACCGGCATACATCACACCAATTCGATCGGCGATTTCACCCATCAAACTTAAGTCATGGCTAATGAACAGAATGGAGAAACCAAATTTTTCTTTCAGCTCATACAGCTCATTCAAAATTTCACGCTCAACAACCACATCTAAAGCCGTTGTTGGTTCATCCATAATGATCAGCTTTGGCTCTAATGCGAGTGCAATGGCAATCACCACACGTTGGCGCATACCACCACTCAATTGGTGCGGAAAGCTCGACATACGATCGCCATGAATACCGACAACATTGAGTAACTCAACACCACGATCATGTGCTTCTTTGTATGGAATTTTACGGTGAGCTAAAATCACATCCGTTAACTGTTCACCAATCGTAATCACTGGGTTAAGTGAGTTCATGGCACTTTGAAATACCACAGAGACATCATTCCAACGGAAGTCACGTAACTGTTTGTCACTCATCTTTAAGATGTCTTTCCCTTTATAAAGAATTTCACCTTCTGAGATTAAAGCTGGTGCTTTGTGTAAACGTGCAATCGCAAATGCTAGGGTACTTTTGCCACAGCCAGATTCCCCTGCAATACCCAGAGTTTCACCGGGAGCAATAGAAATACTGACGTTGTTCACCGCACGCGCGACACCATTTGGCGATACATAATCAACGCAAAGGTTGTTAATTTCTAATACGTTACTCATCTTAAACCTCGACGAATGTCAGCTTCTTTTTTCAGTTTGTGCCACAGTTTGATGTGTGGGCCGGTACGTAGTTTAGGGTTACTGACTTGGTCGATTGACATATTAATCAATGCCAAAGCACCGCCTGTCATCGCAAGTGCGAGTGCCGGAACCAGCATTTCCCACCATGCGCCAGTGTAAAGAGATGACGATGTTTGCGCCCAGTACAGCATCGAGCCCCAACTTACTTCTGTTGCGTCGCCTAAGCCTAAAATACCTAAACCTGCTTCTGAGCCCATGGCATAAATCACGGTACCTAAGAAGCCACCAAATACGATTGACACAAGGTTTGGTAAAATTTCGACCAAGATAATACGAATCTTTGATTCACCCATTACTTCCGCAGAGATGATGAACTCTTTACTACGAATCGCCATGGTTTGTGAACGTATTACCCTTGCCCCCCAAGGCCAGGAGGTTATCCCGAGCAACACGGTTATCACCAGCGACCCGACTTGCCCTAAGAAAGCAGCAAGGACTATCAATAATGGCAATTGAGGAAACACTAAGAATACGTTTGTAATGAAGTTCAAACGATCATCAATTTTCCCACCTAAATAGCCTGATGTAACGCCAACCAGCACGGCGATAGTCATTGCGATCACACCCGCCGATATTGCGACAGTAAGTGACTTTCTTGCTCCATATAACACTTGGCTATAAACATCACGTCCGCTACGGGTACTTCCTAGAAAGTGCTCCGAACTTGGCGCGATATGAGGTCTTGCCACACGCTTTTCCGGGTTATGTGTCGCTAAAACAGGTGCAAATACGGCTCCTATTAGGACAATGGTGAGTAACAATCCACCAATAATCGCGGGTGGGTTACCGTAGAAAAATGCGTACGCTTTACCAAATATTTGCTTAATGTTTTTCCATGAGAACTTAGGTTCACGAACAGGCATATGAGGCTGATTCGAACATTTTTGAGCGTCAATTAAATTATCCATGATGCACCTTAGTTAGAAATTCGTGGATCGAGCCAAACATACAATAGGTCGGCGATGAAGTTAGCAGTCAAAACCGCAGAAACTAAAATGAGAAGAATAGCTTGAATCAGTGGGTAATCTCGGGCCACGATACCTTTCAGCAAAATGTTTCCCAACCCCTGATAGTTAAATACGACTTCGGTCATAATGGAGCCTGCGAATGAGAAACCAATCGCCATCGCAATAGCAGTTGCAACAGGCAATATGGCATTACGACCTGCATAACGATACATGACTCGGAAACTACTCAGGCCCTTTGCTTCAGCCATGGTGACGTAATCTTCCCCTAGTACGTTAATCATCGCATTTCGCATGTTGAACACCCAAGTCGAAATACCCACCACCACCATTGATCCCACAGGTAGGATGGCGTGCTTAGCAACACTGGCAATAAATTCAAAAGTAAACCCTGGCTCTAGCGCAGGATCATACGTATATGCCAACGGTAGTAGTTCCAGTTTTAAGCCAAAGAAATAGAACAGTAAAAGAGCCGTTACTATGTAAGGGAAGTTACTGATAAAGGCCAATACTGGCGGTACCACTTGGCCAAAAAAGCCTTCACGTCGATATGATGCGTAAGTACCGATACTTACCCCAATAATCAATGCCACAATTAACGAGCCTAACGCGAGAAACATTGTCCAAGGCAGTGCCATGGCTAATACATCGGTAACGCTTACAGGAAACATTAAAATTGAAGGGCCAAGATCAAGAGTAAACACACTTTTGATATAAGCGATGTACTGTTCAAAAACATTCCCATCGACGAATCCGTACATTTCTCGCACTGCATCCATTTGAGCTGGATCCATACGACCTTGTGCAGCAGCGAAAAGAGCATCCACAGGATCGCCAGGCATTAAACGTGGCAACATAAAGTTGAAAGAGATAGCGATAAGGAAAGCTGTAAAATAAAAACCAAAACGGCGAACTAAAAACGACATAATAAATCTTTTAACCTAGGAGCTATAATTCATGATTATAGCTCCACTACATATTATTTACTTAAGGTGCAAGTTATTAAGAATAATGACTCGCTTACCACCGTCATACCATACTGGTTGAACATATGGATTTTTTTCACTTGGCCAGCCGACGATCTTCTGCGTGCTGTATTGGAACCACGTTGGGTTAGAGAACAATGGAATAAACGGTAAGTTTTCTGCCGTAAATTCTTGTAGTTCACTTAGGATCTCTTCTTGTTTCTGAACATCACCTGTTTTACCAAAGCTTTCAATCAGCGCATCGATTTTTGGTGAGTTTACACCGTGACCAGCGTGCCAAGTTTTACCAATACGAGATGTTGTGAAGTACTCTTGATATGCAAGAATCGGGTTAGTCGCAACCATTGACCAGTTGATCGACATTTTGTATTTACTGTCTTTCAAGTTGCTGTCATACACAGACCAATCTACGGTTTTAATGTTCGCTTTCACGCCCACTTCTTCATAGTACTCTGTCACCATTTGAACCACTTGGATCCAATCAGTCCAGCCACTGACTACTTCGATATCAAACTCTAGCGCTGAACCATCTTTTTGATCTCGGAAACCATCTCCATCTTTATCAACAAGACCTGCGTCATCTAATAGTGACTTCGCTTTCTTTGCATCATATTGAGTTAAGTACGCGTACTTATTGCTTACTTTTTTATCAATATGAGTTTCATATAATTCGCCAATACCACCGGCATTAAAGTTCGGTGTTGGGTAGCCGTAAGCAGCAATATCAACGATCGCTTCACGATCTAGTGCCATTGAAAGGGCTTGGCGAACACGTAGGTCATCAAATGGTGCTTCTTTAGTATTCACATAAAGGTGAATTGCATCATTCGCTGGGTACCAGAAGTGGTTATTGGCTTTATCTTTTTCAACAAATGTTGATTCAACATCGGCGATAAAGTTTGAACCCCAATCGATCTCACCTTTGATCAAGGCTGGTTGGATTTGTGAGTTATCGTTATAAGAACGGAAGTTAACACAATCCAAGTATGGACGACCTTCAAGGTAGTAATTAGGGTTTCGACACAGTTCCATCTGTTGCGGCTTGATGTATTTAACTGCCGTCATAGGGCCGCTGCCAACAGGGTTAAGGTTCATGAACGTTGTTACGTCAGACACTTTCGACCAAACATGCTTAGGTACGATATGGTAGCGCTCAAGGTTCCATACAAAGGTAGAATCCGCTTCATTCAGATTAAAGACTACTGTGCGATCATCTGCAGCTTCAATGGTCTGAAGGTTCTTCGCTGACCAAATGCCTTTTTGGTCAAATGCAGGAGCATCCTTTGTTAGCATGAAACTAAACGCCACATCTTCAGCCGTTAGCTTAGTGCCGTCAGACCATTTAAGATCAGGGCGTAGAGTAAGTGTCAGCGTTTTTAGATCATCAGAATACACAGCAGACTCAGCCAAACGGTAATCGGTTTTACCTGTCATGTTGTTAAACACAAGTAACGGCTCAAACATTACACCGTGTAACAAATCCTTAGTCGTGTACGGGTTAAAGTTCTCAACAAAGCCTGTATTAATGATTGGAACTGTTAACGTTCCTCCCTGCTTAATATCAGCAGCTTGCACTGAAGTCGCGAGTAGAGCCCCAGCAGCGAGTGAAGCGAGTAAAGTTTTCTTGTGCATCACGTAGTCCTTAGAATGATTATTGGTTTCAAGAAAGCGCTTTCTTTTATGTTCATAATATAAGGTTTTTGCTATTCAGCAATGTTCAAAAGTAGGAAATGAACTATGGATCACAGATTATATATCGCGACAAAGCTTTCATTCAGTTATATCTGAAACCAATTACACTGAATAAACCCTCATTTAATTCAATAAAAACAATAGCATACGAGCGACTCTTCGTTTTATTATAACCCCAAGAAAGATACCAATTAAGTTCACCTCTTCAATGCTCAAGATACCGACTATCACTCTCAATAAAGCCATAACATCCACTGCAAAGACAATTAACCAGGATCAATCACTGAACCAAAAAAGAAAGCGCTTTCTTTTCTTGTTTTGTGAAGTAACATATCAGTGAGTGGTTAGTTAATGATAAAAAGAGGTTTTCCATGATCAAATTCTGGAACGGTAACAAGTCGAAATCTCGACAGCTATACGAGTTAGATATAATAGAAATGTTATTCAATAACAATAAGATAGGTTGTGACAATACCAATTATCCTAGCGCAGAAGATGAAGGTAATATATTCAATACAGGGACAGATGTATTAGTCACCGTAGCAGGAAACCAAAAGTTTATGCCAAACACGTTTCTAGAGTTAGCAGAGCCTCTGTGCAAAGGACTGCTTGGCTGCCGAATCCTTATCATTCGCGATCAAGATAGAGCAAAATTCCATGATATTGACGAGGAAACTCTCAAGGGTTTAATCGCGGGAATACCTAATACTTGGGCTGATGCTGATCTCTTCCGAGCCAATCACTATCAAGTTTTAGAAAAGGGAGAACTCGAAGATGTCTTTCGCTATTTAAAACAGGGGTTGTGTGACTATGTCTCATTAGGGGCAAATGAAGTAGAGCATGTTTTCGATCAGCACGCTCAACACTTAGGAGGGTTAACTATCGATAAAAAGGTGGCACTCTACTACCCAATGCCACTGGTTTTTTATATACACCTTCAACGTACTGACTTACTTGAAGCATTAACCGACAGGATAAAAATTACACAAAACAATGGCCAGTTTGATGCTATTTTTGATAAACACTACGGGAAGGTAATCGAGAATATGAATCTATCTAAACGAAGGTTCTTTCAGCTATCAAATCCATCCTTACCAGCGCACTTTCTTCCGCACATTACACCCACACCCGATACTTTCAGATAATCAGTTTTCAGCTAATCAAAGCAGCTAAGGAACACCATATTGAAAGTATCGAATATGAGTAACGTATTTATATAAAAGGCTCTACTTGGCTCTTAAAGAGAACTTCTCTGTCCCAGAGCCATCTGGAATCGCCATCTGCTGAAGTGTCAAATTATCAATTACTCTTGGGTAGCTAGAAAGTTCAATAGTGGAATAACCCCAATTTTTTGGTGAGTATATCTCGCCAAACTTATACGTCATTGCGTATGGAACCTTTGTATCGTGCGCATAGCCAATGACATGCGTGTATTCATGTGTAAGAGTTCCTACGGCTGTCTTCACATTCTCGTAATTGCTTTCAGCACCATCAATCAAAATTTGGTAACGACCTAAAGATAGGGAGATATACGTATTGTTTGCAGCACCTGTCGAACCATTTCGCACTACCCCTTTGATATACATAGGCTTACTCTGCCCCTGAATATCGCGCCATACCTCTATTGGTTTCACGAGCCCCTTATCGATGATCTGTTGATCAGAAAGCAAAAGTGTCTTAAATTCTGGCGTTCTCATGATTCGTTGAATGCGCGGTAATACCACTTCTAACGCATCTAATCTGTCTTGGTTCATTCCGCTATATGCTTGTAATGCAAAGTTGAAAGCATTGAACGCATAAATATCAGTTTGCCAATAAGGAACGGCCTCTGACACACCATCCAGATCGGTATCAATATCAAAAGTGAACTCGATAGGCAGCGTTGAAAAGTCTATTTTGGAAAGCAATTTCTCATCTTTTTGACTTAGCCACACTTGATCTTCACTACCATCACATCGCCATAGCTCGGCTCTTTCTGTCAGATGATTTTGTCGCCCTGAAGATAAGCAAAAATCGGGTTCATCTTTTATTTTGATTTGATGCTGAGCCGTATAGACAAAACTTTGCATAGGTTGGTTGCTCTCGCACTGTTGCAGCATTAAATCTGCACCCTGAGCAGTCGCATTAACACCTAAGCAAATATTGGCATCTTGTTGTAGTCTAATATTGCCAGTATCGGTATCAAACATGAAAACTTGGTTAGCCCCAGAGGTTTGATCTTCAGTATCACAGCTATTCAGTGATAATCTGGAAGCAACATTAAGTGATGAACGTGGCTGTAAACACTGACCATTTTGGTTTTCCTGTTGTAAGTAAAAGTGACTAGGAAGTGCAACTTCGCTAAATTCACTCGCACTGACTATTGAGCAAAAAGAAGAAAGAATCGAAATTGATAGTAGAGCATAATTTGAACGCATCATTGTCCCTTTGTTTTTATATTTGTTAAGGAGTATCGTACGCTATCTAATTTACAGAACTATCACTTGTATTGAAATATTTGAGACTGTACCCAATATAAAGATTTCAAGTACAGAGCCTTAATCTCTTTAATCCACAACCAACTTGTGACCAATGCCACTTGTTTGAAAACAGAAGCTAGCTATACTCTAAGCATCATTTCTTAAGGAGATTACGCCAAAATGAACAACTAAACCTGTCATCCATTTCTCATATATTTTTTTGGATACACAGGGTTAGTAGGCGTAGCTCACTTTCAACTATTTCTTTGCATCGTACTTTTTATACCTGACACTTTTGTGCTTTTTGCATCGATCTCATTTCTAAACTTTTCGTGTTGCTGCGGCTGTTGTCCCTGTTATACAGGAGGCAAATTATGCCAATTTTAAAAGCTAACAATATCAGCCATCAATTTAGTAACGGCGAACAACTCTTCCAACAAGTCTCATGCGTGATGAATAAACGTCATGTCGGTTTGGTCGGACGTAATGGTGTAGGAAAAACCATACTTGCATCGATACTATCAGGAGAAACAACGCCTTCGAGCGGGGCCGTCACAGTACCGAAGTCTTTTGCGATTTATCGTCAGCAACCATCAGAACTACTTTCTGGTGAGTGCTCAATTGCCCAATTTTTGGGTAAAGAGTTAGTACTTAATGCTCTCAAACAGATTGAGTCCGGGGATTGCTCAACGAAATGGTTTGATTTGGTTGGATCTGAATGGGAGGTAGAAGCTCGACTCAAGCAGCAGCTTGCAGCAATGGCGCTACCACAAAACCCAAACTTCCCTTGCTCTCAACTCAGTGGTGGCCAATTGGCTCGCTTACAGCTGTGGCAATTGTTTGAAGGAGATACCGAGCTGCTTATCCTCGATGAACCTTCTAACCATCTCGATACGCATGCAAAGCAATGGTTAATTGAATCTATAAAGGACTTTAATGGATCAATCCTACTCATTAGCCACGACCGTGAATTGCTTCGAGAAATGGAAGAAATCTGGGAACTCTCCAGCCTTGGGCTACTCGTGTTTGGAGGCAACTACGATTTTTATTCCCATCGAAAACATGTCGATCTACAAGCGGTTGAAAGGCAGTTAGCCACAGTCACTAAGCAGAAAAAGCAATTAGAGGCACAAACACAGCGAAACCGAGAAAAAGCACAACAAAGAGCCTCTCAAAGTAACAAGTTGCGCAGAGATGGCAGTCAGCCAAAGATGTTATTAGATGGTAAGAAAGAGAGCGCCGAGGATCGGTTTTCTAGTCGTAATAAAAATGATCAACTTCGAAAAGCACATTTGCAGCAAAAAGAGCAAGCGTTGAAGTCGAGACATGAAAAAATGAAACACCAAAAGCTATATTTAGCTGACAGCTCAAACCGCTCTCGCAAAGTCCTATCAATACATGAGGGTATGCTCATATTTGGTTGTACGGTGCCGATTACACTGCAAATTTTTGCTAATGATAAAGTACATCTCACCGGTAACAATGGTGGCGGTAAATCGACACTACTTAGAACGCTGCTAAGTGATCTTCCCTTACTCCAAGGAGATCTGCAAGTGAATACACCTCTGTATTACCTCGATCAGCACTTTGGAACCATTCGTCATAATTTATCAATGTTAGATAACCTAGTGCAGCATTGCGAAGGCATGAAAATGCATGAGGCTCGAACTCTATTAGCGGGTATTGGCTTTCGCCGCGACAGCGTGTTTCGTCTTGGTGAAATACTAAGTGGTGGCGAGAAGATGAAACTAGCGATGTTGATTGTCAGTCACCAACCCACTAAGCCCCTGTTACTGCTCGATGAACCAGATAACCATTTGGATCTCGATTCGAAAATCATGCTCGCTCAAGCATTAAACGCCTATCGAGGCGGGTTTATTCTCGTCACTCATGATCAGGATTTTGCTGCCGAGTCGGGGGGATGTCGTCAACTTGAACTGAAGTAAAAGTGTCCAGATGAGAAATGAAGCGGGACATCACCTTTGCTCCGCTTCACTCGAATTGGGATTGCCTAATAACAGGGGAATTACCATTGTGCTACCTTGCAGCGCAGGAAGCGCAGGATGATTTTCAAGGCTCTAGATACGAAAAAACCGCTGTAAAAACAGCGGTTTTTTCTTTAAAAGTGGTGGAGGGATAGGGATTTGAACCCAACCACTAAAAAATTAAATGCTTATTCTACAATGAGTTGTCGTTATGTTCGAAAATCATTTTAATCGTTTGTATTGTACAGATTAAACCTTACTTCACCATTTAACGTCAAGATATATACGATTTTTAAGTTAGTTAACTTACTAACTTTGTCCCTCAAACTGAGTGCCGACACACTTTTGGACAGAGAAATCTAGAGTGACAACTCTAGTTTTCTCTGTTGGTATTAGTGTCAGCAAGAAACTCTACGGGACAACAAAATGAACAAACAGTGACTAAGCAACCACTTCAAGTATCTTCGAAGCATTTTGACTCATAAGTAGTTTTTTGATGCTTTCTACATCTAGTTGCTCAGTTATCAAGATATCAGCAGCTTCAGATCGCCATACTAAGTCCCCTGGCTCTTGAAACGAAGCCCTTAGCCTTCTGATTACATCTAGGACTTTTCTAGACCAGTCTTTAAAATCACTTAAGCTCCAATACATGACTTCTGCCAAATGAGGATGCCCTCCACTTTTCACTTTCGTTACTGGAGATAATAGTATTGGTATGATTTCAACCTTATCTGAACTACAAGAATCAACATTCGACTTCATCCAGTTAGGATGAGTTGCAACTTGCCTTGCTTTGGTCGCGTGTAACGTATCACTTTCAGCATTGGCGTGGTCTTCAAATACAAAACACAAATCAGCTAACTGCCACCATGGATCAGGGGACGCATCTGCTTCAACTTTATGTGCATCAAACCCAATGTGCTCGCCTAATAGTCTGTGTGCTTCCTCAAACTCTCTGTCAGAGTTCAAACCTTCCCTAATTTGTTTTTCCCTCTGTGATAACTTCCGATCATGCATACATCCAAATGAATGTAATAAGGACTCTATATTTTCGACTTGCTTCATAATAAGCAAGTTCTTGGTTTCATCAGCTGACGGCTCTACATTATTTGTATATCGACTTAAGCCAACTAGCCAAGGGATGTCTTTTGCCGCTTTTTTCGCTCGTATAAAGTGCTCTCGTGCTTTAATTTTAGCGTCAGAATACCCATGCTCATTAGCAAGGTATGCCGCTGAGCCAGCCAAGTATTCCCACAAAGCTCTATAGCCTCGTAAATTCCCTGAGGCTAGAGTACCCAGTATTTTTTCTGCTTGGTTCAATGCTTCTTCGTAGTCATATGACCAAAGAGCTTTAACATATTCGATTTCCGAAGGGACGCTATTTGCCAGCTCAGCAATTCCAGGGAAGTTAGTTTTCGATTTAGAAGCTCTTAGTTCAACGATGTCACCATTTACTTCTTCCCAATCCTCACCATTCTCAATAAATATTGAAAAGTTTTCGAGTAAGTCTTCAGAAGTGCTATCTATCGATTGCTCAACACCGAACTCTAACTCAGCTTGAAGTTCTGGATGAAAGTAATGTCGGCGAGCAGGATCGGCTAAGAAGTCTACAAGTTCAGACCCATTTACTACAACTGCTGAATAATCTTCCAATGATCGGGTGCACCGACCAATAGCCTGAATCACTCTAGTTTGTATTCTCTCGTTGAAGAGGACGTTTGCACCAATCCTGGACATCAAGAACTGCTCTTGCAAGTTTACAGTTTTAGGCAGCCCCTCAATAACTAATAAGCGACATTCGTCTCCAGGAAAATCAATACCATCATATCGATTAGCAATAACTGCTGTTGCACCTTTACTGCTAACAAAAATATTCTTTGAATCTTCAATATCACTAGCTTCAAAGGTTTTTAGAGTGGTTTCTCTATTAACTGTGTCTTTTATCGCCGTTGCTTGTGCTTCACTTGGCACTAAAACCAAACTGCGTTCAGTTTTTTTTAGTAATTCCAAATCAAACTTCAGACAATCGTCCTCAGATAAAGAAAGGGATGGAAACATAAAAAACCGACGACCAACACCTTGTGTATCCCATCCTTCTGGAGTAGCTAGTCGATAAATATTTTTTCTTCCTAAAAGCCTCTCTAAATCTCCTCCTTCACCTAATGTCGCTGACATATATATACGCTGTTTAGCATTATCAAATGAAGAATGAGCCCAGGTCGGCGCAATCAAAGGACGAAGCAAGAAACCTTTAGAGGACATGTATAGATGGCATGCCTGAACATTTGCTCTAAGCATTGACCACGAGTATTTTAGCTTAGTACCGTCAGTGTACTCATCTAGAACATCTACCAAGTCATCCTTGATTTTATGTAGTATAGGCGTTGGCAACTTATCAACCCAGCCCTGATCATAAGGGCTTTCCCAACTACCAGCTAGCCTTGAATAGCTTGTACCATCTAAATAAGGTCGAACTAGCGAGCATAAAGCTTCGTGAACAGTTTTGTGGGCATCACAAAACCTTTCAACCTCTAAAGACCATAGCGTTGAAACATAATTTTCTGCCGCATGTGCATCATCAACAATTATGATATCAGGGTCATCAAAAAATGGATTAGTGTTGAAAACGCTACTATACGTGGTGACAGCAACAGCCATTCCCTGCTTGTATTTTGCGACAGCGCTAGGATCATAGTTTGCCTTTTTGCCAGTAAAGCCTAAGACGGACAACCCATACTTGGTTTCAGCTTGTTCGACAACTTGATTTACTAACTGTTTAGTTGGGCAGAGGTAGACAATTTTCTCGTTGTTCTTTCGACGACGCCATTCAGCGATCAGTAAACCTACTAATGTTTTTCCACTGCCTGTTGGTAACTGTAAAGCGACATCACTATGATTCTCTGCTTCTTCTGCATACCTTTGCATCATCGACTGCTGGTGGGGGAGAACATCTGGATATTTGCGCCGAGGTAGCTCCCTAAATAATTGGTCAGGACTTAACGAGGCCACATGACGCGCCCCGCGCTTTTTAAAGGCCATAACTATTCCTTTTTATTACTCTGAAATTTTTAATCTTACATCTTATATGACTTGAGTGGCTATGCGCTCGATCACTTAAATCACTTTAAAGATAGGTTAAAAGTTTTACTTAATAATCTCTGGCTATAGCTATGCACTAACTTACTTCGGGGCATATGCTAGTTAGCAATAGGAGGGCAGCAATTTAAGGATGTTTGAGCGATCAGATTTAGCAATACCAATCAAATCTGAGGGTGTAGAAGCGATCGAGGCGGCTACTTAAGGTGACTGAGTGATCAGAATTTGCATATCTTGCCCAGTCGTAGGGTGCAGGAGTGATCAGGACGGCGACTTAAGGTGTTTGAGCGATCAGATTTAGTATATACCAATCAAATCTGAGGATGTAAGAGCGATCGGGGCAGCGACTTAAGGTGCTTGAGCGATCAGATTTAGCATATACCTATCAATCAGAGGATGTAGAAGCGATCGGGGTAGCAATTTAAGGGTGTTTGAGCGATCAGAATTTGCATATCTTGCCCAGTCGCAGGGTGCAGGAGTGATCAGGGCGGCGACTTAAGGTGACTGAGTGATCAGAATTTGAATATCTTGCCCAGTCGCAGGGTGCAGGAGTGATCGAGGCGGCTACTTAAGGTGTCTGAGTGATCAGAATTTGCATATCTTGCCCAGTCGCAGGGTGCAGGAGTGATCGGGGCGGCGACTTAAGGTGTCTGAGTGATCAGAATTTGCATATCTTGCCCAATGGTAGGGTGCTGGAGTAATCAGGACGGCGACTTAAGGTGCTTGAGCGATCAGATTTAGCATATACCAATCAAATCTGAGGGTGTAGAAGCGATCGGGGCAGCAATTTAAGGGTGTTTGAGTGATCAGCATTTGCATATCCTGCCGAGTCGCAGGGTGCAAGAGTGATCGGGGCGGCGACTTAAGGTGTCTGAGTGATCAGAATTTGCATATCTGGCCCATTCCAGGGTGCTGGA